>PWVB01000489.1 GCA_003562365.1 Anaerolineae bacterium | reverse complement strand
TGGTTTTGATCCGAATGTGGGTATGGATTCCCCACTTTCGCGTCTAAAAACGCATCAGAAAGGGTGTAGCCAACCACTTTTGGGGCGACCACGGTTCCCTGTGGTCCTACCAGTCCCCAAACGGCCTCTCTCAACTCATAGAATTTGTTAAGGAGTTTTTTGGCCCGAATGAACCATGCCACACTGGACGGCCATCAATACTATCAACTACCTTGACAGGTAGGTGCATCTGCCGGTAAACTTGGCATATGGCTCCGGCGCTGGAGATACGGCTTTTGGGCGACTTCACCCTGATGCAGGACGGCCACTTGGTGGTCGACCTAGACAGCCCGCGCCTTCAGGCGTTACTCGCCTATCTACTGCTGCGCCGTGAGGCGCCTCAGCTACGTCAGCAAATAGCCTTCCATTTCTGGCTCGATTCCAATGAGGCCCAGGCGCGAGCAAATCTGCGCAACCTGCTGCACCGCCTGCGTCAGGCCTGGCCCGCTGCCGATAGCTACTTGAGCATCGAGACCCAGAGCTTGCATTGGCATCCGACCACAGAAGTCTTCCTGGACGTGGCTCAGTTCGAGGTCCAACTGCAACGCGGCCGAGAAGCTTCTGAGGCAACGATGCGCCTGGAACACCTCCAGCAGGCCATCTCCGTCTATCGAGGCGAGCTCCTGCCCACCTGCTACGACGACTGGATCCAGCCAGATCGCCTGCGGCTGCGACAGGCCTTCTTGCAGGCCCTCGAGCTCGCCGCCGAAATCCAAGTGCAGCAGGGGAACACGCACGGCGCGATTGAGAATTACCAACAGCTGATCCGGACCGAGCCGGTGCAGGAGGCCGCCTATCGCCGGCTGATGGATCTGCACGTCGGCAACGGTGACCGGGCCGCAGCGCTGCGAGTCTACTATCGTTGCAGCAGCATCCTGCAACGGGAGCTGGGCATCGAACCCGACGCTGCGACTCAGGCTGCCTATCGGCATCTCGTCGCGCCTACAGGCTCCGCCAACGCCCTACCAGCGCCCAGCACCCCGGTGGAGGCTACCCTGATCGGGCGAAATCTGGAATGGGAGCAACTGTTGCTGACCTGGCACCAAGTGGCGACCGGAAAGCGCCCGCCTTGCGTGGCACTCATCCGCGGCGAGGCTGGCCTAGGAAAGACGCGGCTGGCTACTGAGCTGGTCGACTGGGTAGAGCGCCAGGGGCTCACAACCGCCACGGCGGTCTGCTATGCACCGGAGTCAGATCTGCCCTTGGTGCCGGTCGTAAGCTGGCTCCGGGGGCTGCCACTCCAAAAGGTTGACCCGATCTGGTGCGCTGAGATGGCGCGCCTTCTGCCGGAGATGTCGGGCGCTGCCCCCGACGTGGCATGCCCACTCCCCGCAGATTATGCCCGGACGGAGCCAGCAGTCCAGGGAGTGCCTTGGCAGAAGCGCCGCTTCTATGAGGCACTGGCCCAGGCTATCATGACCCAACGGCAGCCTCTGCTCCTCAGTCTGGAGGATATACACTGGAGTGACGCTGAGACTTTGGCTTGGTTGCACTATCTACTGCGATTAGACAACGGTGCCAAGCTGATGGTCGTAGCCACTCTACGTCCCGAGGAGGCCAAACCAGAAGGAGCAGCCGCCGCGCTGCTGACGGCGCTGCAGGGGCAGGGACGCCTTTCGGAGATCGACCTACAACCACTGGACGCCAATGCGACCGCCGCACTGGCGGAGACGGTGCTTGGGAAACCGCTGAAGCAGGAACTGGCAGCGGCGCTCTATAGGCAGACCGAGGGCAATCCTTTGTTCGTCGTCGAGACGCTGCGCAATGGGCTCGATGATCTAGAAGACACCGGTAGCATAACGCACGTTTCGCCCAGGATCCAGGCACTGCTGCGCGCGCGCCTGGCGCGACTCTCGCCGACAGCGCACCGGCTGATGGAAGTAGCCGCCGTGATCGGACGTTCGTTTTCCAGTGAGATCCTGCTGCGAGCCGCCAAGGCCGATGCCGCCGAAATGGTCACGGCCTTGGACGAGCTGTGGCGGCGCCATATCGTAAGCGACCGGGATAGCGATGCCTATGACTTCAGCCACGACAAACTGCGCCAAACCGTTTACGAGGCCATTAGTCCTGCACGCCGCCGTTGGCTGCACGGTCGGGTTGCCCAGGCCTTGGAAGCCTCAGCGCCAAAGCAGGCCGAGGCGCTGGCTGGACGACTCGCCTTCCACTACGAGGCCGCCGGCCAGGCCCAGCGTGCATTCCAACAACACCAAGAAGCGGCGATCAGCGCGCAGCGCCACTACGCCTATCAAGCTGCGGCCCTCCACCTCCAGGGGGCGATCGCGCTGATCGATCGCGTCACATCGGAGCCGGAGAGCATAACGCGACTTTACGAGGCTTTAGCGGACGTCCAGACCTTGTTGGGCCGCCACCAGGCGGCCCGAGAAGCCCTGAACAGCGCGCTAATCGACATCGATCCAGCGGACAGCCTGACACAGGGGGCGTTGACGCTCAAACTGGCGCGAACCTGGTTGGCGCAGTACCAACTGGCGGACGCAACAGCAGCTTTCAAGAGGGTCCTGGCACAACTGAACCTGAGTCCCGACGCGGCGACCAGCCTTGGCTATTGGGAAACCTGGCTAGACGCCCAGCTGGGCCGCCTCGACGTCCTCTACTTCTCCGCCGATCTGGACGGTATGGCGGCGCTAGTCGAGGAGATCCAAGAGCTCCTAGAACGGCACGGCTCGGTACACCAGCGCGCCGAATACCAGCTAATCCGCCTACAATTGGAGAGCCGTCACCGGCGGTTCCGGCTCACCAACACAGCCGTGGAGACCGGGATGCAAGCGGTGGCGTTGGCCGAGCGATCGGGCCAACCGGGACTGCTGCAGCGCAGCCGATTCGGGCTGGGCTTTGTGCTGCTGTGGTGCGGCGAGATCGAGGCTGCCATCCAGGAGCTGACCGAGGTAGCGGACCTGTGCCAGACAGCCGGAAACGTGCCGTTGTTAGATCGCTGTATGGCCTATCTGTCTGTCGCCCAGCGGTTAATGGGGCAAGTGGATGCCGTTCGAGAGTTGCTGCCCCAGTGCCGAACCATCGCGGAGAATGAGGCGAACCCCCTCTATCTGGGAGTGGCCGACGCCAATCAGGCGTGGCTGGCCTACTGTGCCGGAGACATAGATCAGGCCGCGGAGGATGCCCACAGAGCATTGACGCGATGGCGCGAGCTGACCTTTCCCTTCCACTGGCTTGCCTGCTGGCCTTACCTGGCAGTAGCCTTGGAGACCGGTGACCTGGGGACGACTGCAGACCAGGCCAAGGCAATGCTGGCCCCCGAGCAGCAGCAACTGCCCGACGCCGTAGAAACCGCGCTGCAGCGGGCCGTGAACAAACCAACCCGCGCTAACTTCCGCCAAGCTCTTACTCTAGCCCGTCGCCATAAGCTAGTGTAATAGCCCTAAGGTCAACTACTCCCCGTTTCAAAGGGAAGCTTGTCCCTGGCCTCAGACGATGCCGCAATTGGCGAGTGGCCCTTTGGCATCTCGGTCGAGACCATAGGCTGGTTGACACCAGCTCTAGCTGCGATATTTACCGCAGCAACGCGATCGGCCGGGCCAGAGAAGCCGCACCGCTCACAGAGAAAGGGGTCAGGAGTCGGACGATGGGCCTTGGAAGCGTGGCCACAGATAGAACCAGCTTGAGAAGTACAGCAAGGGTCAACAAGTTGAACGGGCACACCGAATAGCTCAGCTTTTTAGGACAGCAAGAACTGCAACGGGTAGAAGCTCCCGTTGTGGTGTCGCGATCTCTGAGCCCTGCCAACCGTCGTCCTCTTGGAGATGCCGTTGAGGTCTTCAAGGACGATACCAAGGTTGTGCCTTTGGGCCTTCGCGACGAGCGTTTTACGGATGCAGTGGTTTGTGTCTTTTTGGAAGCGAGCTTGGCGACCGGACAACCGTTTGAGCCTGCGCTTAGCGCTCCTGGTGCCAATGGACTGAAGCTCCTTGCGCCGTTCTGCGTACCAGCGTCACTTTGCTTCAAGTTGAGCGCCGGAGAAGGTCTCCCCGGCGGCGGCGACCGCGAGATTGACCATGCCAAGGTCGACGCTCAGCCATCCGTCGGGGTCGTCGGGATCAGGGGTTTCAATGTTACAGGTTGGGTGAAGATAGAACTCACCGTTCCTGTAGACGAGATCGGCCTGCCCTTGCCGTGCCTTGAGCATCAAACGTTGGTGCTGGCCGCATTGGTAGGGGATATGCAAACGATCTTCCGCAGTCCGCAGTCCAGATAGACACCTCTTGACGGTCAGTGTACCGAAGGAGGAGGCGTTGGGCGCACGTGATCGCGGCGCACGGCGTGAAAGGGCGCTTGCCCTTACGGTCAAGTTTGCAGGCATCCGCAACACCGCGGATCGATCGCACGATGATCTGCGAGAACAGATCGGGGAAGGTGGCGCGGGTATCGTAGTGGGCAGGTTTGTGCAAGTTGACCTGTCCAAAGATCTCAGCGTCCTACGCCCGCTCCGAAAGATAGGTTCACGCCTCATTCGTCTGCTTCATTATGCATTTGAGGGCGTCTGCCTCTTCAGGCGTCGCCTCCAGCTTCACCTGCGCGATCAGCTTCATATCAGAGTAAGGCATGGTTTAAGTTAGATTGACACTTCTGCTCTTGGTCATTGACGGCGTCATCCATTCTGGATCAGAGTGTCACCAAAGTAAGTTCTTGAATGAGTGTTTTCGGCGTTTTTTGACCAATTGTGAGGTCAAAACGGGTGAATTCGCCCTTCACTTACGGAAACTTGCCATGAGAAATTCACATGTCGAATTCGAAGTGTCAATCTAACTCCATGCTGTCTGTGAACCATGCCCAGAGTAATAGTACGTATGTTCAAGTTTGCCAAGTATAGAAAGGAAGGGCGCATTCATCTCTCCGTTGAAACTCCCGAGTTTCCTGCGCTGATGATTCTTAACCGCATCACCTAATCGCAGTGGAAGGGCGCAAGACTTTAAGCCGACATCAACGGGAGACAGAGTGGCGTCAGCACACCGCACAACGCTATAGCCCCCAGCTGCTGTGTCTCACAGAGCGTGTGCGTGATCTTCCAGCACATCGTTGATGACACAGCGAGCTCTCCCTGCATCCGCGCGGCTGATGTTGGCGCTGCCGGCCAATGTGATCAAGGCCTTCCATAGTGCCCAGCCACGACCGCGCGCCCAGATTCCAATATCTCCAGGAAGCGCAGCGCGGAATGCCTCCCTGCTGGCGCCTGACAGAAACGTCCACGCAATCGTGAAGTCACAGGCGGGGTCGCCTACACCCGAACACCCAAAATCGATCACTGCGCTCAGTCTGCCGTTCTTGACCAGCAGATTTCCCGCAGCTATGTCCCCGTGAAACCAGACGGAAGGGCCGTGCCACGTCGCCTGGCAGGCCGTCTTCCACACCGAAGTTGCAGCATCAACGTCGATCACATCGTCCAGAACCGCTATCGCATTGCGGGTCTCAACATCATATGTCGCCACTGGTGCACCGCGGAAAAAGCTGTGCTTCCCGGGCGGGGGACCATCAGTGGGATCAATTCGCTGAAGAGCGATGAGGAACTGGGCCAGCGCGATCGCAAACTCAGGCAAGTCTGCAACTCGCTCCAGTGTCGCGACCTCACCGTCGAGCCACTGATAGATCGACCAATGCCAAGGATAGCCATGACCCGGAACGCCTTTAGCAAGAGGAATGGGTATCGGCAGCGGCAAAAGCGGCGCAAGCTTCGGCAGCCAACGGTGTTCTTTCTCAACTTGCGACGCATATCTCGCGGCACTTGGCAAGCGCACAGTCATATCGTTGCCCAGATGGAAGGTTCTGTTGTCCCAGCCGCCGTGTTCAACAGGCCTGATCGGTAAGCCCGCCCACTGTGGAAACTGGGCGGCGACTAACCGGCTCACCAGCGCTGCATTGATGTCTGTTTTCATCGCAACTGAGAGTCTAGATACTTCTTCTTTGGTGTCAATGAAACGCTTCTGATACGGTGCACTGCTAAAATATAACCATGATCTCAGATCAGTAGTTCACGATTAGCAATACGAGGTGATTAATATGGCACAACGCGTATCACGTTTTCACCGGATACTTCTCTGGCTGGCCAGCCTGGACTTCGCTGTCTTTGGCCTGGGATTCTACCTCGCCCCCCTTAGTTTCAATGCCCTTCTGGGTGTGCCCACGCCCGATCCCATTGCCGTCCGCGCGCTGGGGGGCTTTCTGCTGGGCGGCGCGGTGGCGGCGCTGCTGGCCGCAATCAACGCGAGTTGGTCCGAGGCGCGCATCGTCACCCTCTCGCTAATCACCTGGAACCTGCTCAACACCGCAGGAATGGCCTTCGATCTGCTGGTAAACGATGGGCCTGCTGGATTGTGGCCCAACGTCGCTATCACCGCCTTCTTCGGCATTACATTGGCCATCGCTTATGGGCGCGGGCCCCGGGACTCCTAGGTATGCTGCCATCGGCGGATGGTACGGACCTAACCACCATCTCATTACGAGGAGAGCACAGATGAAGCTTGTGGTAGGTGCTACCGGGCTGTTGGGCGGGAAGATCACCCGCCAGTTGTTGGACGCTGGCCAGGAGGTCCGCATTCTGGTCCGCGAGGACTCTCCCTCCAAGCAGTTGGCCCGGAAGGGGATGGCCACTCCGGCCGCCTCTCTGATCGAAGCAGGGGCGCAACCAGTTTACGGCGACCTGAAAGATCCCGCCTCCCTGGCAGCCGCATGCCACGGAATCGAAACTTTGATCACAACGGCCAACTCAGCCAGTCGCGGCGGCAACGACAACCCGGAAACGGTAGAAAAGCAGGGCAACCGCAGCTTGGTGGAGGTAGCACAGACCGCAGGTGTCGGACATTTCATCTTTATCTCGGCTCAGATGGCCGACCGAGACTCACCAGTGCCTTTCCTAGCCGGCAAGGCCCAGACCGAGGACCTGCTAATGGGCGGCGATATGCCCTACACGATCTTGGCCCCTAACGCCTTTATGGATGTGTGGGTCTTCCTGTTAGTGGGAGCGCCGGTGATGTCCGGCCAGCCGGTGACCTTGGTGGGGAGCGGGGCACGCAAGCACGCGTTCATCGCGATGGTCGATGTGGCCGCTTTCGCACTGGCCTCCGTCGACAATCCACGGGCGCTGAACCAGAAGCTGATCCTGGGCGGGCCAGAGGCACTCTCATTCCGCGAAGCCGCAGGCCTTTACGGGGAGATGCTGGGCCTTGAGGTAGAGGTACGAAGCGTCAAGCCGGGGATTTCGCTTCCCAACCTCACGCCCAGCGCTATGGCTATGGCGGCGGCCTTCGACACCTATGACTCACGGATCGAGATGGCGCGGCTGGCCGCCGACTACGGCGTCACGCTCACGCCGATGGCAGCCTTCGTACGGCAGGCGGTACAGCAGTAGAGCAGGTCACGCGGGCCAGTGCCAGATTTGTTACCGTGCTGGCCATCACGATAACTTAGCGCCGTCACAGACGATCCCGATGGCCGATCCCCGGTGGGTAGGGTCCTTCGGGCCATCCTAGTCGCGGCTGGGATCCAACTCCGTGCCGACAAAGACGCCGAAGCGCGGCAGTACCGTGCGATGCAACACCAGCACCAGTAGGGCCGCCACAAAGGCGATGCTAAAGATGACCAAAGTGGAGCTGATCTCGTTCATCAGCGCCGGATCAACCAGCATCACCGCAGCAAGCGTAAGCATCAACGTGCCGCCGATCAGCTTGAGGATCCGCCCGTGTTTCTCCTGCAACTTGCTAGCTCTCAGTGTGAAAACCGCAATCAGGAAGATGGCCAACTCATCCAGAAGATAGATTAACATATAGAGCCCCAGCAACAGCACAAAGGTAAGGCGTCCGACGCCCTGAGAGACCAGCAGGTTGGTCCAGAGAAGCGGGAAGCCCGCCGTGCAGGAGAACTCAATGATCGACACACCCGCCGACATCGCCACGGTGGCGACGAGCATCCCCCACAGCGAATCGGCATTCATGATCTTACGCATCCTCTTGTACAGGCCGGGTTTCTTCTCGTCCGAAATGGTCAAGGAGACACCCTCCTTGTACCAGAAGTAATCCTTGATGTTCACTACGGCGAAGAGGAGCGCGATCAAAGCCACGAGACCCTGAATCCACCCCACGAAGCTGATAAAGGTGTACATCGTGAACATCCCCGCGATGAAGAAACCGTAGACGAGCGACGTGACGGAGAGAAAAACGAAGCCGACGAGAAAGACTTTCTTGCGGGAGCCGGTACGCAGCGTCAACGAAATCAGGATGGAGAGCACCCACAAGGAACAGGGGTTGAAGCCATCCACAAAAGCGATGATTGCGGTGCTGACGACAACCGACTGCGCGCCCAGATCCACAGTACCAAGCAGAGGGATACGCAGTAGATCCGCTGATGCCCCGTCAGCGGGCCTTTCCCCGAGCCCGGGCTCCTGTTCCATCGGGGCTGGAGTTACCGGCACAGGCGTGGGGCTGGGCATCGGGGTAGGTGTAGCGGTCGGTGTCGGGACCGGTTCGCCGCTGCTGGGCACGAGCCCCACCCCGGCATCCGGGCAGCCGGCGATACTGCAGGCCTCCACGTGCGCCTCGATTGCCTGTGCAATGTCATCGGAGAAGCCCATCCAATAGTGCTCACCGAGGATAGTGGTGGGTACAGCACGTGCCTGAAAGCCTTGAGCGTCGGCCATCTGGATGAAGAGCGTGCGGTTCTCCTCAACACTGTAGACCTCGTAAGCTCGCACCTCCAAATTGGGGTAGCGACTCTCTAGCTCTTCCAGAAAAGGCTTCTGATATTCGCAATATGGACAGCCGTCACCCCAGAAGAAGTAGAGCACGACGGGTTCTGCCTGCTGCCGCGCCGGAGCTGCACCGATTCTGGATACGGTCAGCGTGAGGCTGAGTAGCAACAGAAGCAACACCCAGGCACAGGAAAATGTGCGTTTGGACAACCTCATCCCAACCTCCTCAGACACAACCGGGCCCTCGTCAGGCAGGCGGTCTTGATCGTTACGACGATGGCACGCCACAGTAAATTCCAAATATTCAGATTCGCGAATGTGACTATAATGCACTTGGCCGGATTGTCAAGGGACAGAATGGCAGGCAATCGCATCCGGGTTGTGAAGCCTGATATACGAGCTCTGGAGTCTTCCACCGAGGCTATGCGGCTAATCATTCTCCTGCGCAGACGCGACAACGCATCGGATAGCTGCATTAATTGTGTCTCCAAGCTTGACAGCAGTTGCTGTAGGGTAGGCAGGCACTGAAAGGCTGTCGCTGGATAGGCACCAATACCTCAGGAGCGCCCAAGCGTGACCACCCGATCTTCCGCTGCCGATGTCACAATTGCCGCCACCACCTCCGTCTGTCTCAATCCGTCAATACCGGTCGGCAGCGGCCCGTAGTGGGCCCATGAAGCGGGGGTGAGCGTCTCCTCTAGCACCGCATCGACGCAGCTTTGCACGACCCGCCAACCATCGCTCGGCACGCCCAAGGCCTCCAGCGCGACGCAGGCGGCGGGCGGCGTATCAGTGTCGGGGAGTGGCTGAGGAGTGTGCACCAAGGCGCGAACAGGAATTCCTCGAGCCAGTAGGGTATCTCGATGCGAGAGCAGGTCGGCTGGCGAGAGTGCCGCACTGAGGTTAGCACGCCAGCCCTCGATCTCACCGAAGCCAGGGATCTTGATGTATCTCAAATATCCCTCGGCGCCGGAGAAGTCCAATGCGAACTCCACCAGTCCGTCGATGTGCTTGATCCACTCGGCCTTAACCCTGAACCTAGCTCCGCTGTCAAAGGTGAGGTAAGCATCATAGAGATCAGGGGTATAGCCAAGCACCTGCCGCTGCGAGATCGCATAGACCTCGCACACTTCCGCCGGGGCCAGCACCCAGCGCAGGAAGTCCACGACATGGCTCAGCAGAAAGTGCGCTGTGGACGATCCAGCCACCCAATCCCGGGTGCGATCGCCCCATAGCCGAGTCGGCACGACGATATGGTCATCCAGACGAGCCTGCCCGTAGACGACCGGTCCCAGCAGTCCTTGCTGGATAACGTAATACGTAGCGCGATCCAGGGCCGAACCGCGGTTGGCGTAGTTGACAAAGACAGTGGTACCGGCGCCTTCGGCCGCCAACAGCATACGCTCGGCATCCTCGACGCTGGTGGCCATTGGCTTCTCCTGGATGACCGCGGGGGCCCCCGCAGCGACGGCTGCCAGAACAGGCTCGGCGTGCAGCGGATCCGGGGTTGCAACAACAGCGAGGTCCGGCTGTTGCTCGTGGAACATACGCTCGTAGTCGCTGTAGACCGCAGCGCCGATGGGATCGCCCACTTCGTGGGCCCGCGCTTGACGGATGTCGGCCACTCCTGTGACCTCTACATCCGGCCGCTTCGTTAGCAGCGTGACGTACTCACTTCCCAGGAGTCCTAAACCAACAACACATGCTTTCAGCTTCATCGGTTCTCCTCATAGTTTGCGAACGATCAACAAGTCGCGGTGCTCGTTGGTCTCAATGCCGCGGGGCGTGGCGCAGGTCGCCAGAACGCGGTTGACGGCCTCCCAATGACGGTCAGGGTCGAAAGGCTCCGGCAACGGCACAGCCTTGAGCCAAAAGAGTAGCGAGGGGATGTCGAGGAACCAATAACACACGTTGTAGGTCGAACAACTCTCGACAAAGGCACCGGCCGCTTCAAAGGCGGAGGCCAGCGTCGCGACCGGCTGCCACCAGTCAGGACCGAAGCTCTCGGAGGTCCAGCCGAAGGCAGACAAAAGGCACTCCATGTTGCGATCCGCGACCTGCTGGGTGATGAAGCGTCCACCAGGACGCAACACCCGTAGCGTCTCAGCCACGTCAACGCTGCAGTGGCGGTTGAGCACAACGTCAAAACTGGCATCGGCAAGGGCCAGCGCATGTGCGTCCAGCAGATCGAAGGCAACATTGGTCACGCCAACAACAGCGCGGTTGTGCTGCGCAGTCGCGATCATCGCCGGATCGACATCGCCGCCCAGGCCGCGGGCGAACTGCGACGCCAGCGCCAGGAAGTGCTCCCCGCCACCGGTTCCCACATCAAGCACGTGGTCCGTGGGGTGTAGGTAAAGGGAAACCAATGCGCCCCAATCCCAGGGTACAGGGTCACGCGCATCGTGGACGGGCGAGAAGTCCCAGCCCGAACGGTCGACGACCTCGGCGAGCTGCGCTGCTAGGACCGCGGGGGACAAACGCACCCCCTCAGCCCTCCCCAACCCTTGCCCCAAAGGCCCCGTAGGGCAACATACCGGCGGCGACTCGAACGCCCCGGCCCGCCGTCTGAGCAATCACATGGGCCCAACAAGCCTCGATCGAGCCGAAGGGATTGTCGATGTGGGTCGCTAGACTGAAGGCCAGGTCGTTGCTGCCAAAGAGCAGCAGGTCAACGCCAGGCTTCACCAGCTCGGCGGCGCGCGTTACCGCCGCCACCGTCTCGATCTGAAGCGCCAGAATGCCGTGGTCGTTCCACCAAGCGGCATAGGCATCGCGGTCCTGGATGACCGCCCGCTGATGGCCATGCGTGGGTCCCCAGCTGCGCTTCCCCAGTGGTGGATAATAGAACTGTGCCACCGCCTCGTCGACAGTGTCCTCTGTCTCAACCATGGGGACCAAGATACCCAGCGGGCCCAAGTCGGCGTAATTGCCGGCGAGGAAAGCCAGCCGAGTATGCCGAATGCGCAGTAGCGCAGGCACCCCCAGCGCATCGACGGTATCACAGAAGGTCACCAGCCGTCTCTCGTCGCAAGGCGCGTGCTGGGCATCGACGAAGATGAGATCGTAGGACGCCTCCGCTAACGTCGTGATCAAGGTCTGGCGGTCCATCTCCAGCGACCCCCAGGCGATATTGAGCGAATCGCCAGCGGCGATCCGCTGTTTGAGCGATCTTGAGTCAACCATAGCACTACCTTTCGTCAGGCCCGTCGGTTGACAGGCCCTCGATCAGTGTCAAAACTTCCGGCAGCAGCCCCACTGTCGTCGACAGGGCTTCCGCCCCGTGGATGGTGGAAATCCCCTGCCAGTCGCCGAAATACCCACCCGCCTCCTTCAGGATCGGCGGAAAGGGGGCACAGTCCCAGACGCTCATAATCGGATCGAGCATCAGCTCAGCCCTGCCCGTGGCCACCAAGCAGTGACCGTAGGCATCCCCCCAACCGGCGCGCCCATAGGTAGCGTCGCAGATGCGCCGCCAAGCCGTGCGGCGGCCGTAGCGCGCAAAACTGTTCACGTCAGTGAAGGCGACAACACCGCGCGCTAGGTCCTCCACCGACGAAACGTGGGCACGACGCCCATTCCACCAACAGCCCAGGCCTGTGGCAGCAGCCACCATCTCGTCAAGCGCGGGAAAATATGCGACGCCTACTTCGACTACGCCCTCGACCTCCAAGCCGAGCAGCACAGCGTAGAGCGGCACGCCGCGCACGAAGGACTTCGTCCCATCGATCGGATCAACATACCAGCGGTGGCTGGCGCCTTCCACTTCATGCACGCCCTGCTCCTCGCCCACCACAGCGTGATCGGGATAGCGCGAGGCGATGCGTCGCCGCACGAGCTGCTCCGCCTCACGGTCGGCAACTGTCACCGGCGTGTCATCCGCCTTGAGATCGGGACGTAGTCCGGTCTGAAAATAGCCCAACGTTAGCCGCCCAGCTAGGTAAGCCGTCTCGACGGCGAAATCCAGTTGGGTCGCCAGCCTGTTAGCGCTTCGCGAAGGGGTCACGATAAACCTTCCACCAACGGTGCCAGATCATTGAGCGCCGTCCACCCGCCCAGCCGCACGATACCAGCATCGGAGACGCCACTCTGGCGCAGTGGCGCTACAATATCCTCGCGCAGATCAGGTACGTAGGCCTTGAGGATCGCACTCGGCTGGCTCGGCACCAGTGTCACCAGCCCCAGATCAGCCGGAAGAAGAATGCTCTGACCGGGTCGCAGCAATTCGCGATGCTCCCCGTGGACAATGGTGGTAACCCCCTCGATCTGTGAGAGCACATGGAAGCGGCGCCCATCGCACGCGATCATCGTCGGCGCCAGCAGATCGTAACGCTCCAGCGCGAAGTAGCGGCAGGCCAGGATGAAGGTGCGGGTGTTGACCCCGGCGGGGAGAGACACCGGCACTGTCTGGGCATCGAAGTCCGTCTCAAGGTGCACCCCCACCAGCGCGTCTCGAGCCCGGATCACCCGCTCCTCAGGCGCCAGCCCCAAGTCGGGCGGATGGAGCCCGATATAGACGTCCGAGTTTTGCATGATCTCGTAAAACAGCACCCCGCCCGAGGCATAGTGCATCGTCCCAGCGTAGAGCAGGAAGGCGTCACCCGGCGCCACCTCGTAGACACGCATCAGGTCCTTGATCGTACCGTCCAGGATCGCGGCCTCCACCTGCTCGCGGGTGACGCCGGGGCGATTACCAACGTGGACGGTCGCGCCCTCCCGAACCTTCAGCATATACCAAGCCTCGGTCTTGCCAGGGTCCTCCAATCCTCGGTCCGCGGCGAGAGCATCGCTGTGGTGCGCTTGCTCACCCAACACGTTGGAGGCGTCCAGGAACTTGATCAACAACGGGAAGCGGGTGCCGCAGCGTGCCACAACATCACGTCCTAGCAGCGCCGGGCCGTAGGCCGAAACCAACGTGTGCAACGTCTCACCGGTCAGAGGCCCGTTGAGCACCTGACTGGACTCTCCATCGGGCCGGTCACAGACCTCCCAGGTCTCGGCAACGCGATGATCGCTTGGAAGACCATCTTTCTCATAGGCATCAACGATCCAGCGGTCGCCGAAGCTGTAGTCGCGCAGGATCTCGCGAAAGCGCAGGGGATATAGAGATGTGTTCATCAAGCCTCCAAGATCATCATTCTCATACCGGTGCCGTGCTGCCAGCGGCAGTTCGCGACTTAACCGCTACCCGGCGCAGCTGCGCCAACACCATCCCCACCATCATCAGCGCAGCCCCCACCCCCCCGCGGGTGCCCAACCGCTCGCCCAGGAGCAGCCAACCACCCAGCGCAGCAAAGGCAGACTCCAAACTCATAATGACCGCCGCGGGTGTCGGGAGTGCATAGCGCTGTGCGACGACCTGCAGCGTGTAGGCAATTCCGACCGACATCAAACCACCGTAGAGAATGGGCACCATGCCCCCCCACACGCCGGCCCAAAGGAAGGGCTCACTGACCAGCGCTGTTATCCAACTCAGTAGTGAGCAGACACCAAACTGGACGGCCGCCAAGGGTAACGGGTCGATGCGCTGCGTCAGACGAGCGATCAGGTGAACGTGGGCGGTCCAACAGAGCGCGCTAAGCATGACCCAGAGATCACCAGGCGCGAGGGTCAACTGATCTGTAACACTGAGGAAATAGAGCCCAACGCCAGCGAACGCCGCCCCCAGCCAGGTGATCCAAGGCACCCGTTCGCCCCAGAGCAAGCCTGACAGCGGAACCAGCACGACGTATAGGCCGGTGATAAAACCAGCCTTGCCCGCGGTGGTGGTAACTATGCCCACTTGCTGAAGGGAGGCGCCGGCAAATAGGATCACACCAGCGACCAGCCCTCCCATCAGCAGACGTCGCGGTGGAGCGTGATGTTCGCGCCGGGAGCGCGTCCCGCGAATCAATGGAACCAGCGAGAGACCGCCCAGCCCAAAGCGAATGGCGTTGAAGGTAAAAGGGCCCAGATGGACCATACCCACGCGCTGGGCGACGAAAGCGAAACCCCAGATCGCGGCGGTGAGCAACAAAAGAGCGTTGGCCTGCAGCGCCGTCACCCGTTCACTCCTCTAGCCAAATCAGAGACCGCAGCGTAGCACGGAACGCGGTGGCAGGCACTCAACCAGAGGTCAAGCATCGGCACATCCTCTTATAACGTAACATTCGTAAGCAATTCATCAGCTTAGCGTCAAGCGCTAACCAGCAACAATGTTATCATAGAATCGAAAAGCGGACAGGATAAGCCGCGGATCGATTCTCCTCCTTCTCAGAGCCGGGGGCACGGGACAGCCCCCGGCTCGAACGTTTCCCCCAACAATGCGTTCACAGAAGTAGCAGGCCGCCCGCCGCGACGATAACCAGCGCTACCGAAGGCACGATGCGCGCATAAAGCGGGCCCCAGTTGGCCTCGAAGTACTCCTTGGTAAGCGCAAGGCAAAGGTGCAGCGGCGAGAGCAGCACGCCGCTGAATCCGCCGACGAAGAGCCAGATCCCCGCATCCAGAACCCCAACCTGTCCGCCGGCCAAGAGCGGGGTGACCACGGGCACGCTGAGTGCCAAAGCCGCCGCTGCCGTGCCCGTCAGCAGGCCAACCAGCATCGGCACGGTGAAGGCAATGAGCAGCGGCGGCAACCCCAGCGCACTCAACGCCTGCGGGATACGACTGACAGCAGCTGCATCCTCCACCACGTGTTTAAAGATCATCACCCCAAAGATAGCGGAGAAGGTGCCCAAAGGAAAGCTGCGACGCAGCACAGCACCCCAGTGGCGCGGACTAACCCGAGTGACGGCAACATAGAGCATACTCACGCCGATCAGGCTCAGGACCATCGGCAGGCGCAGCACCACCACGGCCAGCACCACGAGCACCAGCGGCCAGGTGCTGCGCAGCAGCATCCGCCTCGCGGCACCGCCCGCTTGCAGGCTGGCAGACTGGGTGTGTTGTCCAATTCCGGCGACGCCCCAGAGCACACCGGCCAGCAGCGCCACCACGGCCAGAGGCCAGGAGACCTGAACAAACTCGTAGACCGAGACCCGCAACAGGGCCGCCATCATCAACAGTGAGGGATACAGTGGAAAGACGTACTCCATCGCGTGGCGGAACCAGTAGTTAACAAAAGTCTTGCGCTCAGGGCTCACCTGGATGCGATCACCAACTTCATTGACCATCGGTGCCGAGAACATCGCACCGCCTAACATCGGCATTAAGCCAATAAGCAGGGGCATCACAGCCAAGGTGATGCGACTGTCAGGGACCAGCCCCTGGAGCGCCGCCACCATATCTTCCATAGCGTGGGTGCGGCGCATCAGCTCGGCCAGCACTAGAACCAGGTAGACAGCACCAGCTAGGTTAAGCGTGTCGATCGCGACCGCCCCGCGCAGAACAGAACCAGCCCATGCTGCAATAGGGTAGGCGAAGAGAACCGCAACCAGAAACGTGTTGAGCAACAGCACCAGGCCCAGGTCCCATTTCTTCAGCAGAAGGAGGACTGTGACGCCCAGAATGACGAGGAGCTTCAGCAGATCAACCAGCGCGCTATCCAAAATGCCCCCCGCGGCAACGCGCCTACCCTACCCGCCCCGTGATGTAGGCCTCGGTGCGCTCCTCATCGGGATTGGTGAAGATCTTCGACGTAGCATTGAACTCCACCAGTTCTCCAAGCCAGAAGAAGGCCGTGCGGTTGGAAACCCGCCCTGCCTGCTGCATATTGTGGGTCACGATGATGATCGTGTATTCCTCGCGCAGCTCGCGCATTAGATCCTCAACTTTTAACGTCGCGATAGGATCCAGCGCCGAGCACGGCTCGTCCATCAGCACCACCTCTGGCGCCACCGCGATGGTACGGGCGATGCAGAGCCGCTGTTGCTGACCCAAGCCTAGGCTCATCGCAGGGATCGATGGGTCAGCCTGGATCTCATCCCAGAGATCAACACGCTTTAGGTAAGTCTCCACCATATCATCCAAAGCCGCACCTCGGGCCAGATTGAGCGCGCGAGGTCCCATCGCCACGTTGTTGTAAACCGACTGGGGAAACGGATTAGGTTTCTGGAAGACAAGCCCCACGCGGCGCCGCAACTCGACAACGTCGACGTCAGGCGCGTAAATCTCCTGTCCATCGAGACGCACCTCACCCTCCAGGCGCGTACCATCGATCTCGTCATTCATACGGTTCAGACAGCGCAGAAACGTTGACTTACCGCAACCAGAGGGGCCGATGAACGCCGTAATCTCGCGCGCGCGGATGTCAAGCGTGATATCAAAAAGCGCCTGCATCTCATCATAAAAGAAATCCAGGCGCCGAACCTCTATCTTGGGATTAACACCACCCTGCATTCCACAACCCTTCTCAATCCAGGCAAGCACCACTCAGAAGTATAAGCGAGACGATTCCCCTGTCAACCACAAGGCTGGGCCGAACGTGGAACTCGCCCAGCGATTTACAGCAGCGGCGTACTGCACAGGCCGTCACCGCCCGTGCAGCACCTATGGAGGCTATACGGACATCCTCTCCCCCTAGAAAGGGGGGGTCCTACAAGGAACTAGAAAGGTTGGAGTTTGATGACACAGACAGCGTATCACCAGAGGCGCCATCGGGCCGGAGAACCACTTCCCCAGTCTGGTCGTTTGACCGGGCCGTGTCAGACGGCCCTTGCGGTAGCGCATCTAGCCCTAGCGCAGCGATGTTGCGAGCCGCGTTTAGATCGGCATCAGCTGATAGCCGCAGCGCACACATCGAAAATGAGATTGATCGGGACGATTGGAACGCGAGCTATGACGACAGCCAGAACAGGCCTTGGACATACCGCGGGGGTCGACAAAGACCACGGGAATACCGGCGCGCGCAGCTTTGTACGTCACGAAGTCAATCCATTGCCGGAAGGCCCACCAGCTCATCATCCGATTAAAACGCCGGCTCCCGCCCACGCGGCTACGAATCCCGTCCAACGTCTCAAAGACCATCACCGGGCGCTCATACATAGCGGCAAGATCACCTATCGGGCGACTCATCTGGTGGTTGATGTCCCGGGTCCAAGGCCACTCCTGGCCGCCCATCGCCTTGACCCTGTCCAAACGCTTGTGCTTCTGGTTGCGCCGGCGCAAATCCGAGACGTGCTCCCGGCGATGACGAACCGCTGTACCAGCGAAACACTCAACGGGGACTGGAGTACTCACCGTTGCCCAGCGCACGAGTCCCAGATCAACGCCGCTGAACGTGGGGTCACCATCACAGACGGGCGGCGCGTCATTGTCAATGCGCAAGGGCAACCTCACATACCCATCACCGTTTCGCTCAAACAGCTGGGCGTCACCGTAGACAGACTGCATGCGGTCTCGCCATTTGGCCGGGACACACAGCGGCCACCAGATATCATCGCCGCGGGGTCCGGTAAAGCAGCGTCGAGACCAAGGCCCTGAGATCCAGTCACTTTAGGGAAGGCGGTCCGTTTTTGGCTCTTGGACTTACGCAGCCCATAGTACGACCGCGCCAGCCACACCGCGGCGTTGACGGCCATCCGGGCGTAGTCAGACGGCAAGCCGAAGGAGGCGCGCATCGGAGGGTAGCAACGCTGGTAGAGCTTACCGCGGCTGCTGGTGCGCAGCTCATGAGCGCCATCGAGACCATACTGAACCGCCGCGGAGAACGCTTGTGGCGCGTAGGTTGCGCGATCCTTATCACTACGGATTCTGCGCATCCCACAATCAAAGTATAGAATGCATGTTCAAGGTTGTCAACTGTGGAAAGGAGTCGGCGCAGTCCTCTTCCCGCTAAAGCGGGGGAGCTTCCTGAGCCATTCGCTGTGATCAGAGGATGCTCTGGGAGGGATCAAGAGCGGTCGGGGTCATGCCTGGGCGGCTTCACGAAGAGGTTAAGTACCGCCAGCAGCAGAGGAACCACCATCTGAATCCGGAGCGCAATGTTATAGCTGCCCGTCAGGTCAAAGGCCAGCGCCAGGGGCAGAGCTCCCAGGGCGGAGCTGATGCGACTGATGCTCGACGTCAGGCCGGAAATGCTGCCTAGGTGGCGGCGCCCGAAGTAGTTAGCCCAGATGATGCTGCCCGCCGTACTCATGATCCCGCTGCTGAGTCCCATCACCACACCGTATACACCCGCCAGCACCACCCCATCCATAGTCTGCGCCAGACTTAGCACGCCGGCCATAGCCAGCAACCCTGTGGACAAAAGAAAGCGAATAGGAATGCGATCGGCCAGGTAACCACTCCCCAACTGGACCACCGCCGAGGTCACCGCGATTGGGAGATAGACCGCGGCCGCAACATCTGAAGCCAGACCACGAGAGGAGAAGAGGCTCACCATATGGAAATAAAGGCCGGTGCCTATCAAGGATGTGGTGGCGAAGGAAGCGACGGCAACCCAAAAGGCTGACGTCCTTAGGGCCTCCCCACGGGTCCAGTGGGTCTCATCGACCGGCTCCCCATCGAGCGGCTTCGGCGTCGCAAGCTGACCATCAGGTTTCAAACCGTGATCCTCCGGCCGATCGCGGAAGAGGAGCAGGCCCAAAGGCAGCATAACCAGCAACTCCATCAAACCGAGAAGCGCGTAAGTATTACGCCAGCCAAAGCGCTGCAGCAGTCCATGGACAAAGTTAGTAAAGACGCCCATACCGATCAGCGAGAGAACCACACCAGATAGGCCCATAACTGTGCCGCGGCGATCGACCCACCACTGGTTGATAACGTTGACAGAGACAAGCATCAGCGCGCTGGCGCCCAGCATCCGCAACAAGACGTAACCGATGCCCAGCATCAGGGCGTTCTGCACGAGGGCCATATAGAGGCACGCTGCACCGAAAAGCGCCGTGATCACCCCCACCATTTTCCGGGGGCCATAACGGTCGATGAGATCCCCCCAGAAGGCAAGGCTGAGGCCAGCCACGACAGTCCCTACGGTGAAGAGAGTGCTCGCAAGAGAGCGACTGAGGCCGAGGTCCTCGATAAAGGCGTCGGTGAAGATGGACAGCACCGGGCTCTGACCCGGCTGGGTCATAATGACGCCGATCGTCCCGGCGGCGGCGATGATCCACCCATAGAAGAAGGGAAACCGTCGGACGAACGAACGCTCTGACGATGATGCCATTCAAAAGTCCTTTCCAAAGCCGCTACATAGACAACCGTGGATCTTAACAGACGTGGGCGCGACGAGCAAGCCCACAAGTCGAATATCAGACATTTTGAAAGGCCCCTTCTAGCCGCCTGTCGGCCCACGCTGCGCCCGTGATGCTGGGCACAATGCGTCATCAAAACGGGTATTCGGGACGTCAGTTGGAGCTTGTGAGTGCCTTTGCGGAGCTCAGATATATGCTCTCAAGCCACTCAGAGCCTACATAACAAACAGCACGGACTCATCTTGGCGAGATTGGGCGTTAAGCGCACTGAATATTGCGACTGATGCAGCAATGATGGACAGAGAAGCACCCCTTTCAAAATGTCTGGTCGAATATCAAACTAGATAGATCAAGGGAACGATAGCTGTTCTGTGGGAAGAAAGTTTAAGGCAGATAGTCCAGGAACACAGGTTTGAGGTATTGCCTTCAGTGAGACGAAGCGCCATAAGAAGTTGCTCGCGGTTGGCTTGCCAGGCATCCATATGCTCGAGAATGATGGTGACTACCGAGCTGGGGAGCAGGAGGGCGAAGTGCGGACCGGCGTAGATCGCCAAGTCGCGTTCGAGCAACGCGATGGGCGGTGGCGCCTGACTCCGAGTCTTGATGTCCATCGCAGCGTAGGTTTCCTGTCGATAGAAGCCCATCAGTGTATGCGCTAGGAGCGCGAAGTGAGTCAGCGCACACGCTACGCCTAAGCGACACAGCGGCACGTGATCGAAATGCCAATAGCACGTCAGCGTCATAAAGACCTCTTCCAGGGTCCACCGCTGCCTGTCATTGCTGAGGCGGTCACATGCTGGAATGGTTGGTTCCGTTGTGACCAACCCGCGGTAGCGGACTTCATCGGGATGGGTATCACGAATCAGGCAGGCAGACAGGGGGATGTCACACGCGGCTCATTCAGCCTTCATCGCCCCCAAGCTCAGGATCGCCCCTTGAGGCCGGGACGCCGCGTGATGCCTTGGTGAGTCCGCCGCCTCCCACGTCTGACCCGGCAGGCGACTCAGGTCGATCATAGCCTCCAATATCAGCACCGCTTCACGCACCCCGACGGTCACCTGCGTACCACGGGCGTGTAACTCCGTCAGCCATCTCCCATCCAGGTAATCACGATACACTCACAGGTGGCCGATGATGTCCTCGCCGCTCACCGCATCGGCGGCAGCCACCAGCTTCCGGCCTACCGTGATCTCAGCTTCATCGAGAGACACCAACATCCACTGCCGCGGCCATATGACACTGTTCTGCCATATCCCCACCACACACGCCTTGAACGCCTGCTCCGACCTATAAGCGCCGTGCGGTGCCGGAAGTGTAGGCTGTCCATCGCCCACAGCGCCGACTGGAACTGCCCCGGGCAATAGTACCACCAGGCCGCCAGTACGGCTTGCTGGCTGGTCAGGTAGTCCTCGGGCGGCGACGGGGCAAACGCACCCGCAGTCGCCCCTACGGTGAACGGCTTCGCACCTTCTGCGTTCGGCAGAAGCCGGCATCAATCTGCCGGGTACTGAACCCTTGCAGGCGCTCACGACACCCGCCCGCAGACAGAACTCGGCGAACCCTTCCAGGAAGCCCCGCGCTGCAGGCAGAATCCCAGCGCAACGCCCTTCTTCCAACGATTCAAACACCGCCTAGCGATGCTCCACAGAGACAAACCACGCTTCCTCACGCTCTTCAGCAACCGTAACGATCTGCGCTTGTTGTGCCACATAGTATTCTTTCACGTCAGCTTACGGGTTACCGCAGTTCCCTCATCTCCTAAAACCTATGCTCCTGGCAGATAGTCTTGACCAGTGGTCCGGATCTAGCTACAATGGGACTATGGAACTGAACGAGCTGATGTGCCGTCGGTGTCAGGCGCCACTCGCGACCAACGACTTCAACTGGGAGCTTGGCCTAGCGACGTGTGCTCACTGCAACACGGTCTTCAGCATCGAGGGTCGGCCCGGTGCCGCCCTCCGTTCGCCGGCCACGTGGCAGAGGCCGCCCGTGCCGATCCCCGCGAAATTCGAGATCACTCATCCATCGAATGGCCTGAGTATCTCCTACCGCTGGTTCCGCCTCTCCTTTGTGTTCCTTGCTGTCTTCTCTGTCTTCTGGAACGGTTTTATGCTGGTCTGGCACGGTATCTCATTGGCGAGTGGCGCGCTCTTCATGTCCGCCTTCGGCCTGATCCACACCGCGGTAGGTATCGGGATCGGCTACTACACCATCGCCGGCTTCCTCAACCATACTAAGATCGCCGTGGAACGGGACGTGCTCCATGTGCGCCACGGCCCAATGCCTTGGTTTGGCAATCTCGACCTGCTGGTGGGCGATCTGGAGCAGCTCTATGCTAAGCAGGTTGTCAAGCAGAACCAGAACGGATCAAGTACGAGCTACGAAGTGCACGCGATTCTTAGGAACGGTCGACAGCAGAAGCTCATTAGTGGATTGGATGAACCGGAGCAAGCTCTCTACCTGGAACAGGAGATTGAGCGCTACCTGGGCATCGAGGACCGACCAGTGCCGAGCGAACTGCCCCGCTGAGGGTGGCCCACCAGCTGTCTGTCATCCAACGCTGCCTTCACGACACCTGGATTTGCGGCGCCCGAGCCCCGTGGTATACTCCAAGCTTGAGCGTGACGCGACCAAATTGGCCACAGGAGGGATCTATGGTTGACGCCGAGTTGCTGGAGATCTTGCGTTGCCCGCATTGCGTGAGCGGTGAGACGCGCCTCAAGGACAAAGAGGATCCGGGTGTCCTCGACCTCGTCCGCGAGGAGAGTTGGCTCGTCTGCCAAGACTGCGGACGCAAATACCCCATTCGCGACGACATCCCCGTAATGCTTATCGAAACCGGTGAGGCTTGGATGGACACGCCGGTGGGGGACCTGCCGGTCCCGCCGCCTGAGGAGCCCTGATGCTTGCCGGTCGCTACAATCCGCTGGTCGTAGTGGTCAGCGCGATCGGCTTGATGTTCCTGCTTCTGGGGCTACTGGCGTTGGCGCTGCCGATCAGCACCGAAGGCACGCTGCTCTGGGAGTTAAGCAGTCAGCGCGCTGTTCATCTCATGGACGTGATCGGGCTTCTACTCCTTGGCCTTGGTCTGGCGCTGACGTGGCTGAGCAGCAGGATCTGGAACCGCCAGCTGCTTCCCTGACTTCTATACAATATGAGCCGCCGGTCCTCTCTGCTACCGGTGGTACCTACGCTTTGGCGCTGCGGCTCGTTGCACCACAGCGCATCTCCGTAGGCGCCTTGGGGGCCCACGCTTTTCCTGCTGGCATGTATCTGTACGTCGGCAGCGCCTGGGGGCCAGGCGGGCTGAGGGCGCGGGTCGGACGGCACCTTCGCTGTGGGACAAGGCTGCGCTGGCACATCGACTACCTGCGGGCAACGGCAGCCCCAATGGCCCTCTTCCTGGCGCCGGACGCCCACTTGGAGTGCGTTTGGGCCGACGACCTCATCCAGCATCCCAGCGCAGGCATCGTCGTGCCTCGCTTCGGTGCGTCCGATTGCAGCTGCCGAGCGCACCTCTTCCACCTTGAAGCCGTAGCCCTGACGAGGCTAAACCTCTCGGGTGCTCCGCAGTTTGTTGACATGCGCGCGTGGTCGCCCAGAGGCGCGCACGTTTGACTTTGGACCTCCGCGTGCTATACTCGGGAGCATACGGGTCGTTAGCTCAGTCCGGCAGAGCAGGGGCCTTTTAAGCCCAGGGCCGCAGGTTCGAATCCTGCACGACCCATATCTTTGAGGATGATGAACGCACCGGTTTGCAGCGACCTTGCAGAGCCAAGTGGCAGGCGACGGATTGCGGACATTGAGATGGGCGTCGCCGTCTACTCTACCGCCTGCAAGTTTATCTCCCGGTAGCCAAGCCAGCAGCTTGAGCTCGGAGCACAACATCTCCTGCCTCGCCGTTGGTGCGAACCACCGCTGCCAACCGCCCTTCATAGGCCTTGCGGGTGTTGCCCACATAAAGCTCCTCAGAGACCGGGTTGGCCGTCCCCACGGCAATCAACTCAACCGCACCGGCAATGTCCAGGGTCACCTCGTGTGCCGCGTGCCGCACCACGACGCCGGCCTGATCCACCACCTCCACCGTCACGTAGGCCAAGTCACCAAAGCTCGAATGTAAGATCGCCCGATCGGGCGTGAGGCGCAGACCCGCCGGCTCAGCGGCGGTCACCAGTCGGGCCCGACCGGATTCCTGATCTTCCGTATAACCCACAGCCACGATCTCGCCGGGCTGGTAACAGACATCGAAAACAGCTCTCATCGGATTGCACGTGTCCCAAGTCCCGCGGTTGCTCCACCAAGTGTCCATGGATTTCGTGACACTGCTGGCCGGCGTGCTCCTGCAGACTGCGCACCGCGCGCTCATCCCATTCGAAAGCGTGGACAATCGCTTGCACCGGGCAACCGAAAGCCAGCAAGGTTACGACGCGGGCAAGCGTCTCGGGCGACTTCTTGCGGCGGAAGAAAATCGT
>PWVB01000437.1 GCA_003562365.1 Anaerolineae bacterium | reverse complement strand
GTCCCCGACGGCGGAGCCGACCCCTGCGATGATGGTGGATCCTCTAGTACCGGTGGAGCCAGCGACGCCCCCACCGCCCGACTTCGATCCCACGCCGCCACCCTTTGATCCGTCCACCGATGACGAGGTTGCCTGGGCCCGCGACTATGTTGCGCTCGTGACGGCGGTGTTGAATAGTCCACTGGACCTGCAGGAGGCGCTTAGCGTGCTGATGGCGTGGGGGACGCCACCTGGTGAACCGTTTGCCGGCGCAGCCGACGTGACTTGGGCTGAGGCTGCCGACCTAGATGGCGACGGCACCGAGGAGTGGCTGATCAGCTTCCCTATGGGGGGGCAGGTTTGCGGGATGGGCTACTGTCCCGCGTACGTGGTAGTCTTCGAACTGGATGACGGACTCTTTCAGCCGCGCCACCTGGTGCGTGAACGACCGTTGACGGAGGTGGCCTTGTTAGGCCCCAGCTTGCGCTTCGTCGAGGACATAACCGGCGATGGTGCTACGGAGGTGGTGATCGAGCAGACATGGTGTGGCGCGCATACCTGCTTTGTGGGTTTTACCATCGGGCGTTGGGATGGCACGCAGTGGCATAATCTTACCGAACAGCCAATCCAACAGGCCTCCTCTGACGTGAGCTTCGGGGAGCGCGATGGGGCGATGACCTTCCAGCTGCAAGGTGGTATTATCGGATCGGTAGGTGCCGGGTTGCAGCGCCCGCGGACGCTGGTCTTTGCTTGGGATGACGGCCTCTACCGGTTGGTGGAGGAGGTCCCGGAGCCCTCTGACCATCCCTACTACCAGATGTTGGATGCCAATGCCGCGCTGGCGGCGGGTGACCTGGAACGGGCGCTGATCCTCGCCTCGCAAGCTGTCGCCGCCGAGGAGATCCCCGAGCTGATGGCACCGGTGTCGCCTGTAGACGGCGCGCGGATCGTTAGTTACGCTGGTATCGAGGCGATGCTGGTCCACGCTCTGCGCGATGATGCGGTGGCGATGGCTGCCGTGCTAGCGCAGGTACAGGATCATCCGCTGGTGACGCCCAATGTCTATAGCGAGGCCGCTGAGACGCTGCTGGCGACCTACCGGGAGACCGGCGATGCAGTGGCGGCCTGTGCGGTGATGGAGGATGCGGTGGCAGCTGAGCCTGACGAAGCCGTCTTTTTCCAGTGGTATGGTTACGGTACCGAGCGGCTGACGCTGGACCAGATCTGTCCCCTGACGGGCCCGAGCGAGGGACCGTCCCCGGAGGTCTGACGTGAAGATCCAGGCGGTGGAGGTCTATCTGACCGAGTTGGGCCGTCGCAGCGTGCCCTTTGTGCGGGTCCTGACCGATGCAGGGCTTCACGGGGTGGGGGAAGCCTACAGCGTTGGGCCGGATCGAGCGACCGCTGCGGTCATCGAGGATTTCGCCGATTGGCTGATCGGTCGAGATCCGCTGGACGTTGAGGGGCTGTGGCAGCTCCTCTATGCCGGGTCGCGCTTTCCTGGTGGCTCGGTGGTTAACGCCGCTATTAGCGGCATCGAGCACGCGCTGTGGGATATTAAGGGCAAGGCGCTGGGGGTGCCCGTCTACCAGCTGGTGGGCGGGCGGTGTCGGGAGAAGGTGCGTGTTTACCAGTCGGTGCGCGGCGCGACGCCTGAGGCATTAGCGACCCATGCTATGTCCCTGATCGAGCGCTACGGCTACACGGCGCTCAAGATGTTCCCTTTTGACCGCGGCGAGCAGCCGCTGTGGCACGATATGGGCGTCGCTCAGGCGCTGCGAGGGGCCGAGGCGCGGATTCGGGCGGTACGCGATGCGGTGGGCGACGGGGTTGATATCGGCCTCGATGCCCACGCACAGATTTTTGAGCCGTCCCGGGCGTTAGGCCTTTGCCAGAGCCTGCAGCCGTTCCATCCGCTCTTTCTTGAGGAGCCGCTGCGGCCTGAAAACCGCGAGGCGCTGGGAGTGCTGCGGGCCAAGGCGCCCATTCCCATCGCTACCGGAGAATGTCTGGTGACCAAGTACGAATTCCGCGATCTGCTGGCTCATCAGGCCGCCGATATCATCCAACCGGATGTCTGCCTGATGGGCGGCCTGTGGGAGATGAAGAAGGTCGCCGCGTTGGCGGAGGCCCACTACGTCACGGTGGCGCCGCACAACCCCTGTGGTCCGGTGGCCACGGCGGTTAACGTGCACTTCGCGTTGAGTACCCACAATTTCCTGATCCTGGAGTACCATCCGGATGACGATCCCGACCGTGCGGCCATCGTCGACGTGCCGATGAGGCTCCAGGATGGCTACCTGCTCCCGCCCACGACCCCCGGGCTGGGGTTGGATCTGAACCTGGCGGCGCTGCGCGACCGCCCGCACAAAGCCTGGCACCGGCGCTTTCTGTGGCGTTCTGACGGCGCGCTGGGCTATCAGTAGCGGAATGAGTGCGGAGGCAGGAGAAGGACGATGAACGGGAACCGCAGTGAGATGCATGTGTCAGACATACACGTATGCTGGTCACTGGGGGCTATGGGCAAGTGACAGCCATGGACAGCAGGTCGAGGCTGCGGCGAGCTAGGCCGCAGGGTTGCCTGCGCGCCGCGCTGCGACTCCCGCTGTGGCTCTACCGGCTACGGCTAGGTTGGTTGCTGGGCCGTCGGTTCCTGATGCTGGCGCACACCGGGCGGCGCACGGGTCGCACCTATCGGACCGTCCTGGAGGTGGTGCGCTATGATGCCCGGGCCGGCACCTACGTCGTGGTGTCAGCGTGGGGGGAGCAAGCGGATTGGTACCGCAATGTCCGGTGGACGCCGCAGGTGACGCTGCGGGTTGCTGGGCGCCATCTCTACGCACGGGCGGTGGTGCTGCCGCCGTCGGTGGCGCTACGGGAGGTGCGTAGTTATGCGCGGCGTCACCCAGTGGCTTACCGGATGCTGACCCAGCTACTGCTGGCGGCGCCGCTGGTCCCAGGCGATCAAGCGACCGGGCGTCAACTGATCGGCATGCTGCCGGTGGTGGCCTTTGTGCCGCGTGAAAGATGAGCAGGCGGCTGATGGCTTAGCCATCAGCCGCCTGCATCTCTGCGCCTGTACGGGCCCTGCGCAAAGGAGGTGAAACGCAACTGTTCTTACAATCTTCTGTACAGGCGCGATCCCCTAGCCCCGCAGCCCGCCCCAGGGGGCAAAGGGGAGGACAACAGCGTCAATAGCGTGGATGATCCCATTGGCTGCACCCACATCCGTCAGGATAATCTCTGCCTCACGACCGAGATTGTCCGTCAGGCTACCGCCATTCTGGCTCAGGAAGCCACCCTGCAGCGTGCGGATGCGGCGCGAGCCTAGGATAGCCTGGCTGCCACGGCGCCCGCGGACTACGTGGTAGAGCAGGATCTGGGTCAGTGCGCCCTGGTCAAGATCGCCTATGTTTTCAGCGTTCAGGCCCAGTTCGTCGAAAGCCGCGTCGGTAGGTGCGAAGACGGTGAACTGTCCGTTGCCGCTAAGGGTGCTCAACACGGCAGGATCGGCAGCCAGGACGGCCGCGATCAGCGTGCTGAATTCGCCGGTTTCCTCATTAACGTCGATAGCCACGTCAACTAGAGAGGGTCCGGGAGGCGCCGCTAGCGCTGGATCAGCCCGCAATCCAAAGGAACCCACCAGAAGGAAGGCCAACAGCAATAGACTCGAAACCACTTTGCGGTTCATCTTCAAACTCCTTATTTGTTTTAGTTTTGACCGGATTGTCTTGTATTTTAGTTCGTCAAACTGTCTCAATTATAGGGGATAATTGAAGTTTTGTCAAGTACTTTCCGTTATAATATATACAATTACTATTCATCTGGTCTTGGATTGGAGGGTAGCAGATGACACCGCAGCTATCATACACCATCTGGTTCAGCCAACGGACGGGCAGCACGCTGCTGACGACGGCGCTGGCAGCGACGGGCGTCGCAGGACAGCCAGAGGAGTGGTTGGAAACGCCCGAAGGTGAGGGGCTTCTGGCGCACTATGGGGCAGCGACGCCCGAGGCGCTGCGCCAGACGCTATGGGCGCGGGGGACGACGTCCAACGGAGTCTTTGGGGCCAAGGTCTCCTTTTATGAGCCGCATATGACCAGGGTGCTGGCACTCTGGCGACAGCTGCCCAATGTGCCGGCGGACGCGACCCGTTCCGAGGTCTGGGCGCGGGTCTTTCCCAACGGACGCCACATCTATATGACGCGGCGTAACAAGGTACGCCAGGCGATCTCCTGGTGGCGGGCGATTCGCTCCGAGACGTGGCATGCTCCGGTGGGCGAAGGTGAGACGGCTGCCGGCAGGGTGGGGGACAAGGACTACGATTTTGCGGCGCTGCGACAGCTCTTGGACGAGGCAATGCTGCGCGAAGCGGGAATCGAGGCCTTCTTCGCCGAGGGTGGGATCGTTCCACTGACGCTGGTCTACGAGGACTTCGCCCGCGACTACGTCGGCACGCTGCGGCGGGTGCTGGACTATTTGGGGGTCGCGCTCCCTGCCAAGATGCCTGCGCCGGCATTCCGCAAGATCGCCGATGAGGTGGCCGAGACCTGGGTGCAACGCTTCCGGGATACTTTACAGGAGGGCTGGATCCATCGAGGGTGGTAACGACCAAAGGGCGCCAGGAGATGGGGCCCTTTGTGGAGAGGCAAAAAAAAGAAGGGGTCCCAAGTAACCTTCTGATTACCTCATCGTTCTGTTGGCTTCCCTTTGTCTTGTACTGCTCTCGCGGCTTTCAACTAAGGGTCGCTTTTCAGATTCCCGTGGCTCTTTTTCTTTGTCTTACCCTGAGGGTGTTCTTAACACCCTTTTGGGTTTGACGCCGAAACGTCTACGCCGTTCGGGATCATCTTGATCTCTGCTGTTTCCGACCTTCCTTTTCGGGTTTTTTACGCCCGATCTAAACTTCCGGAACGTCAGCATTGATCAGGATATCGATCAGGGTCTCTCCAATTACTTGGGACTCCCTTACCCCGAGGAGACCTGCTTACGCCTTCCTCCTCAAGGTGTCATTATAATACCATGCCAAAGCTTCGTTGTCAAGGGGATTTCGCGATTTTTCCTAAAAGTCGTGCTCCACCGTCGAAGGACGACCGTCTAGCCTGTCTCCTGGGAAGCCTCGCCGCGTATCACGTCCTGGTTCTGGTATCATATCTGACTTGGGCGATCTTGCTCCTTGGGAAAAAGGCCGAGCACGCGGCTCATCAGGGATCTGATTGGCGTTTTGACCCCAACCTGGCAGTCGCTTCGACCCTATTCTGAGTTGCCGAGGCGTCAGCGGCGGCTATAATCACGGTGCGTTGCGTGGGGCAGGTGAGTGCATAAGGTGGAAGAGAGCCTATGAGAACCCGTTCCGGACCCTATCTGATCGGTGCCGTCGCCCTGATCCTAGTCGCGACCGCTCTCTGTGCGTGCTGCCTCTTCGGTAGCAGGGCTTTTCTCCGGCTGAGCGACGTCGACGTTCGACCGTTGGCGCCGGAGGCGACCCTCTCGCTGTGGCGCGAGTGGCCGGGGTCGGCGGCTGAGGGTACTGTACCTGGCCCGGACGCCACCCTGCCGCTTCCCACGGCGCCGTCTGCTGCAGTGGTGCCGGACGAGGCATACGAGACGCTCGGCGCCTTGGAGGCGGCGGTGATCCCGGTCTCCGATCTTCACGATCTGGCGATTCGGTACCTAGGCGTCCCCGCCGATACTCCCCGGGTGGCGGCTACCGAACCCGCCGACTACCCTGTGGGGACGATTCGCAGCTTCAATGTATCCAACCTCGACACCGACGAGACTTTTGAGATCGACGCGCGGATGGTCTATAAGACAGAACACGTCTATATGTGGGTCGAGGAAGGGTTGAACGTCTACGAGGAGGACATCCGCCAAGCTGCAGACCTTTTCGAGGCGCACACCTATCCCACGACCCGGGCCTTCTTCGGCTCCGAGTGGACCCCGGGGGTCGATGGCGATCCGCGTTTGGGCATCCTGCATGCCAGTAATCTCGGACGCACCGTCGCCGGCTATTACGCCAGCAAAGACTCCTATGTGCGCGCGGTGCGCTCTGACTCCAACGAGATGGAGATGTTCTACATTCACGTGACGCGCCCCAGCGATGTCGGCGATCCCTTCTACAACGGCGTTCTAGCCCACGAGTTCCAGCACATGATTCACTGGGCCAACGACCGCAATGAAACGACCTGGCTCAACGAGGGCTGTTCCGAGCTCGCCGTGGACATCAACGACCGCACTTATCCTGGCGGCCCAGGTATGTACGATGTCGGCGGTAGCGAGTACGCTTACCTGGACAATCCCGACACGCAGCTCAACACCTGGCCCGAGGTCAGCCAGACCGGCTCTGCGGCACCGCACTACGGCGCTGCCTACCTGTTTATGAGCTACTTCCTAGAGCGGTTCGGGTCCCAGGCAACTCAGGCGCTGGTCGCGCACCCAGAGAACGGCATGCGCAGCGTCGACAAGGTCCTGCAGGACGAACTGGGTCTGACGATGACCCACGAGGACCTCTTCGCCGACTGGGTCATCGCCAACCTGCTGGACGATCCGACGCTGGACGCGGGACAGTACGGTTACACCGAACTCGACATCGGCGCTCCGGCGCTGGATCAGGCCTACGGACGGCTTACCCGCTATCCGCAGACTCGGCAGACGACGGTGAACCAGTATGCCGTGGACTATATTGAGATCAGTGGGCGCAACCCGCTGACCCTTGACTTCACCGGCAGCAACTTGGTGCGTTTGCTCAACACCGATGCCTACAGTGGGCGCTATCTTTGGTGGTCCAACCGCGCCGACGAGTCGCACACCCGACTCACCCGCCGCGTCGATCTCGGCGATGTCGCGTCGGCAACGCTGGCGTTTCAGGGCTGGTACCATATCGAGAAGGATTGGGATTACGCCTACGTGGTCGTGGGCACCACCGACGCCGGTAGCCTGCCTGAGGACCTTGAAGACCCTCAGATCCGGTGGCAGATCTTGGAGGATGAGGGTTTGGGTTGCACCACAAGCAATCCTAACAATGGTAACCTCGGCTGTGGATTGACCGGTCGGAGTCAGGGCTGGGAGCAGCTGGAAGCCGATCTGACGCCCTTCGCGGGGCAGGAGATTGCCCTGGCCTTCGAGTACGTGACCGATGCGGCAGTCAACCAGCCCGGCCTGGCCATCGATGATATCATTCTGACCGCTGACGGCGTCACGATCCTCGGGGACGATGTCGAGTCGGGCGAAGGCGACTGGATCGCCGAGGGATTCGTGCGGCACGCCAACCTGCTGCCCCAGCGCTGGATCGTTCAGCTCGTCACCTTCGGTGACGGTGACCACGTCACCGTCCAGCGCCTGCTGTCCGGTGAAGCGATCTCTGGGACGTGGACGATTCCGCTGACGGCCGCGTCCTCGCGGGCCGTGTTGGCCATCTCAGCGACGGCCCCGGCGACGACCGAACCGGCGACTTACACCTACACCCTCTCCGCCGTCGAGTGACAATGGAGCC
>PWVB01000492.1 GCA_003562365.1 Anaerolineae bacterium | reverse complement strand
TGCGTGTACAGCTTCATCAGCAGCCTTAGAGCGAAGTAGTGTTTCCAGCAAGCCTTCTATCCGCTGCAACCACTCCTCGAAGTTGGCCTTGTCAGACTCCTCCTCGAAATGACTCATCGAAATAGATTTTCTCGCCGTCTACGCTTGCATAGTCTTTGGTCACTTCCAAAACCTCGATTTTTCATCTCCAAGGATAACACAGAATTAGAGTTTTGTAAAATGCTTTGACAAGGTCTGCAACTATTTGGCAAGGTTTTCGTTAGCAGTTGTCACCTCCCCTGTCAGCCTAAGTCCGACCCCAGATTACAGCAACGTGCACCTGTGCCTGACCCTCCCCTCGGCCTACTGACGGTAGCGATCAGGCATAGTACATGTCATCATTCTCTTCCTTGATGTCAGAGATCACGCGCAGCGGAGGCTGGGCGCGGATAGCTGCCAGGTCACGGCAAGGAACTAGTTCCCCATCCGCAACCTGGTATACTCGCAACTTTTTCAGCTCGTTTGTCCCCAGACCCGCCGCCGAAGCCATTTTTAAGTAGATCAGGCTCTGGGGGTCAAACCCCACAAGATAGCTGGCGACACTGTCCACCGCCACCATGTTGATGCCCGCAACGCTCAAGCCCAGCGTGTGATTGCGACCGCGATTGAAACCTGTACCCTCGCGGGCGACTACGCCCTCCACGATATTCACCCGCGGTTGGACCACTTGGGCGAGATCGATCAGTCGACGGGCCAGTCCTCTCTGCCACTGCTCGTGCACAGTCCGATCCATCCACATCGCCCTGGGTTGATCGTTGTCCCGCACAGCTTGCGGCAGCTCCCGCCACGCCTGCTCGCAGAAATGACGATCGAAGACGTTGACAACCCCCATCAGGTTCTTCATACACAGGGTCGTGATGCTTAGATTGTGGGTCTTTAGCTTGGGCACATTGAAGAGCACGGTGTTGGATGCCACGGCAAGCCGGCTCACGTTGATACGAGTGCAGCTTTGGGGCTGCGGCACCGGCTTCTTAACACAAGTATAGGTCGTTGGAGATCGAAGCTTAGCCCCCGTCTTGGCTTGTAGCTCCGGAAATCCCGTGGCATGCCAGTGTCGTGGCGCATTATCATCGCTGTTGCGGGGATCCTCCAAGACATAGACGCTGCCTCGCCGCGAACCGTGCGCCAGTAGATAGTCGATCATGCCGTTTACGAAGCCCGGATGAGTCGTGATGCCCGTGTCGGGATCGGCGAAGCGCTCTCCCACGGTCACGTTAGGTTTGATCACAGCGTTCTCACCCTCGAGTTCGATCTGCATCGCCGCCAACACCTGTCGCGCAGCAAGTTGGTAGTCCTCCCATGCCACCGCGGCTGGGGGTGGCATTTGGAAGACAAGGACTGCGAGTGGATCGTCCAGCAAAGGATGCAGCTTCACATTGAGCCTCCTGTCCATTGAAACCGCAGCAACGAGCAGATTCGATTCTACTGTGTGAATCCCAACCGCGCAATGTTCGCGATTCGGATGCTCACAGCAGACACGAGGGCGCAGCGGGGCATCCGAAGGGCTATCCTTGATTTTCCGATGACAGTTGAACCGGCGGGTAGGACCACAGGGAACCGTGGTCGCCCCAAGAGTGGTTGGCTACACTCTTTAGAAGGCGTTTTTTGGCGCGAAAGTGGGGAATCTATACCCACATTCGGATCAAAACCACCCCGCAGTGGGGGAGTTTTGACTCACCACGTTTAACTGTGGTGCTACCAATCAGCGTGGTATAATGAAGTAAACTATGGCATCGAAAGACGCAGAGGTATGAAGACCCGATCACCGCAGTATCGGACCGTGCTGGCGGAGGAACTCACGGCAGTTCACACCCTCATGCTTGCAGAGTGTGACACCATCCCAGAGCCCCTGAAGACCTCGATCGTGAGTCTTATCGCGAGCAGAGGTAAACAGCTCCGCCCCGCCCTCGTCCTGCTCTCATCGCGCATTTGGGAGGCTACCGAAACATCTGCGATTCTGGCTGCTGCCGCCGTCGAGATGCTGCACACGGCAACATTGATCCACGATGACCTGATCGACGGCGCCCAGGTGCGGCGCGGCCTGGCAACGCTGAACGCTCGCTGGTCATCGAACGCCGTGGTGCTTGCCGGCGACATCATCTTCGCCCTGGCAGCCAAACTCATCGCACGCAGCGGAAGTCCCTGCCTAGTCGAGAGGTTCTCGGAGACGCTGGAGGCCATCTGCGTAGGGGAGGTCCGACAACTCTTCGGTCATAACGGTTCTGTGCCGTCGATCGACGACTACTATGGGCGTATCTACGCAAAAACCGGATCGCTCTTCGCGCTCTGCCTTGAGTCTGGCGCGCAGCTAGCCAACCGCCCCGCCGACTGCATCGACAGAAGCCGCCGCATCGGTACGGCGCTGGGTGAGGCCTTCCAGATCACCGATGATGTCCTGGACGTAATCGGCGATGCGACACGTCTGGGCAAACCGGTGGGCACTGATCTGCGTCAGGGCATGGCGACCCTACCGGTGCTGCTCTATGCCGATGCCCATCCCGATGACAAACGTCTTGAGGCAGTGCTGCAGAGAACCCTGGACCCGGCGGCCTTCCAGCAGATGCTCACCGATCTGCGCCAATCCAATGCGCCGGAAGCGGCGTTAAAGGTCGCTAAGACCCGGGCGACCGAGGCTTCACTGCTGATCCGTGAGCTACCGGACACGCCTCCACGGCGCGCCCTGGAAGAAATCGTTCAATTCGCCTTTGAACGCCAGTACTAAGCATATGTCCGTGCCGCCAAAGCTCTCGATCGTTATCCTCAGCTGGAACGTCTGTACGCTTCTGAAGAAAGCGCTTGCCTCTATCTTCCAGAGCGCGCCAGTGAACACAACCCATGAAGTGCTGGTCGTCGACAACGCCTCGAGCGACGGCTCCGTCCAAATGGTCCGGAACCTCTTCCCACAGGTGCGCCTTATCAATAATGACACCAACCTCGGATTTACCAAGGGCAACAACCTGGGCATGACCCTAGCCCGCGGCGATCACATTCTGTTGCTTAATCCTGACACTGAGATTGTGGGCGATGCCCTGGATGCATTGATACGCTACCTGGACACCCATCAAGACGTCGGCCTGGTGGGGCCGAGATTGCTCAACCCCGATGGAACCCAGCAATCGTCGCGGCGGAGATTTCCGTCGGTGCCTATCCTCTTCCTGGAAAGCACCTGGCTGGAGGGCCTGGCGCCCAGGGCGCTTCTCGACCACTACACCGTCCGCGACAGATCCGCTGCGGTGGACCAGAATGTCGACTGGATCACTGGCGCTGCGATGCTGGTCCGGCGCACTGTAATCGAGCAAGTAGGCCTCCTTGACGAGGGATTCTTCATGTACTCTGAAGAGCTCGATTGGTGCCACCGCATCCGATCTGCTGGATGGCAGATCGCCTATACCCCGGCGGCAGAGATCATTCATTATGGCGGCAAGAGCAGTGATCAGGTCGCCTCCTCCCGGCACATCTACTTCCAATCCAGTAAAGTGCGCTACACTCAGAAGTATCACGGGGCACTGGTTGCCGAGCTGCTGCGGGGCTCGCTGCTCGCCCAGTACCTCTGGCAGTGTGGACTCGAGACCCTGAAATGGGTGCTGGGTCATCGACGCCCGCTGCGCGCAGCCCGGATCGCTGCCTATTGGCGCGTCATCCTCAGCGGGTTGCGCAGCCCGTCTAGGATAGGTTGATGAGGGCAAACACCAAGTCTCAGGGGACCCTGAGGTTCGCTGTGGTCGATGGTGTAGCGCCGAGCATCCGGCGCATCGCGGTGGGCATCCTCCTCCTGCTCCTTATGGTCGCCGGCTGCACCCACCACGACAGCATCACACCCCAGGAGACCTTCTCCGGGGAGGAAGCCTACCACTGGATCATCGCGCAGTGCGAGCTGGGTTACCGCACGCCCGGCAGCGAGGCCCACCGCCAAGTCGGTGATCTGATCGTGGAACAGCTGAGAACCCTGGGTTGGCAGACGCGCGAGCAGCGCTTCACCTATCGCGACACACCCATCCGCAACCTGCTGGCGTGGCAGGGCGAGGGACCCGCGGTGCTGCTCGGCGCCCATTACGATACGCGCCCCTCTGCTGATGAAGAAGACCCTGATGTCCCGGTGATGGGTGCAAACGATGGCGCCAGCGGGGTCGCCGTGCTCCTGGAGCTAGCCCGCGTCCTCGACGCACCGTCCACAGGCCAACGGGTCTACCTGGCGTTCTTCGATGCCGAGGACAGCGGAGGGCTGGATGGCTGGGATTGGATTGTCGGGTCCAGCCATATGGCAGAGCGGTGGGGTGAGGGTGGCGAGCCTCCCCTGAAGGCCGTGGTCGTCGTCGATATGATCGGGGATCGGGACCTGCAGATCCACTATGAATACCATTCTGATGTGGAACTCCAGGAGTCCATCTGGCGGGTTGCCGACGATTTGGGCTATGGGGACAGCATCATCCCGACCTACAAATACGCCATTCTCGACGACCACATACCGTTTTTGCGCCGCGGTATCCCGGCAGTCGTAATGATTGACTTTGACTATCCCTACTGGCATACGACCCAGGATACCCCGGACAAGGTTGCTCCGCAGAGCCTGGAGGCCGTTGGGCGGACGCTGCAGGTCTGGCTAGAGAGCCGCTAGATCGCGGCGGAGACGCCTACGCCATATCCAGCCAATTGGGCCCCGTCTCCACGTCAACCCGCAGCGCGACGGTCAGATCTATGGCGTGCTCCATCGTCTCCCGCACGAGGGCGGTCACCTCAGTGACCTCAACCTCTGGCACCTCCAACACAACCTCGTCGTGCACCTGCAGCAGCATCCGCGCACGCAGCTGCCCCGCCACCAGCCGGCTGTGCAAGCGGATCATCGCCAGCTTGATAATGTCGGCGGCTGTGCCCTGAATCGGCGTGTTAATCGCCATCCGCAGTGCCGCTTGCCGTTGGTTAGATGAGGCTTTGCTGTCGCTTGCCAATTCCGGAAAATAGCGCCTGCGCTTCAACAGCGTCTCGACATAACCTTTCTCCACAGCATCCCGCTGAACCTGATCCATATAGGCGCGAACGCCAGGGAAGCGATCAAAATAGCGGGCAATGAAGGTCTCCGCTTCGCTGAGCGCAATGCCGAGCTGTCGCGAGAGGCCGTAGGGCCCCTGACCGTAGATTAGCCCAAAGTTGACGGCCTTGGCGACACTGCGCATCTCATAGCTGACCTCGTCGAGGGCGACGCCATAGACCGCGGCCGCCGTTGTGGCATGGATATCCTCGCCACGATCAAAGGCCTCCAACAAGCCAGCATCCTGAGAAACGTGCGCCATCACCCTGAGCTCCACTTGCGAGTAATCGGCACCCAAAAGCTGCCACCCTTCCTCAGCGACAAAGGCCCGCCTCACCCGCCGTCCCTCCTCGGTACGGATCGGGATGTTCTGTAGATTCGGATTGGTCGAGGAGATCCGCCCCGTCACGGTGCCTGTAGGATTGTAGGAGGTGTGCACCCGTCCGGTCTCTGGGTTCACCAGCGCCGGCAGCGCATCCACGTATGTCGACTGTAGCTTGGAGAGCTCACGGTACTCCAGGATTGCATCAATGATTGGGTGTTCCCCCTGCAATCCTTCCAGCACGCTGGCGCGGGTGGAATAGTACCCGGTCTTCGTCTTCCGGGTTCCCTGTGTAGAGAGTGCCAGCCGCTCGAAGAGCACCTCTGAGAGCTGCTGGGTGGAATTCACGTTGAAAGACACTCCAGCGTGCTCGTAGATGCGCGCCTCCAACGCCTCCAACCGGCCCGTCAGCTCCTGAGACAGCTGCTGCAGCCACACCGTGTCCAGCTTGATGCCGGTCAATTCCATCGCCTCGAGTACCGGCAGCAGGGGCATCTCTAGATCCTGGAAAAGCTCATACTGCTCTCGGGCATGCAGCTCTTCTTCTAAGATCCGGGCCAGCCGGAAGGTGATGTCAGCGTCGGCACCAGCATAGGGCACGACCTGCTCCAGCGGCACCTCAGCCATCGTGATCTGCGCGCGTCCCGACCCGATGAGCTCGGTGATCTCCGTCATCTGCACACCCAAGCGCGTCCAGGCTTGTCCCTTGAGACCCAACGATGCATCAGGGTTCAATACCCACTCCGCCACCATCGTGTCAAAGAGCAGTCCGGCGACCGAGAATCCGGCCCGCGCAAGGATTTTGAGATCGTACTTCAGGTTGTGGCCCTCCTTAACGATCATCGGATCCCGGAGGATGGGACCAAACTGCGCTCGCAACTCCTCAAGCGCCAGTCGAGTCTCTCCATTTGGAGCCCGCACCGGCAGATACCATGCCTCACCGCCGTGGTCAGTGACCGAGATGCCTACGAGATCGGCGGACAACGCATCAATCGCCGTCGTCTCGGTGTCAACGGCGATCCTGGAAGCTTCTGCCAGACGTCGGCACAACCGCGTCAAGGCCTCCGCGCTTGCCACGAGATGATAGTCACCCAGCGCCTCTTTGTTCGCCGCCGCGACTTCCTGCTCGTCAAAGAGCAGCAACTGCTCGCCCTCTTCCGCCTCCTCCGCGTCAGCGGCCACAGGAATGCGATCCAGCAGCGTCCGAAAGCCTAGCGTCTGCATCAGCTCGAGGATGCGCTCCCGGTCAAATCCGTTCCCCACTTGTGCCGCCTCAAGGTTAAGCTCAATCGGCACATCCTGGACGATGCGTCCGAGGGTCCGACTCAGAAAGGCCTGTTCCCGACCCTCGCGCAGCGCCTTCTGATAGCGGCCCTGCACCTCGTCGAGGTGCTCATAGATGCCCTCCAACGTCCCGTACTCCTGCAGCATCTGGGTGCCGCCCTTTTCGCCGACACCTTTCACACCCGGGATGTTGTCCGACCGGTCGCCGATCAACGCCTTGAACTCGATCAGCTGCGCTGGCGTCAGCCCATAGGTCTGCAGTACCTGCTCCGGCGTATAGCGGATCGTATCCGAAAAGCGCCGTCCAGACGTCAGCACCGTGATGTTATCGTCAACCAGCTGCAGTGCATCCCGGTCGCCGGTGACAATCACCACATCTATACCACGCTCCTTGCCTTTGCGCGCCAATGTGCCTAGAAGATCATCAGCCTCGTAATCCTCCAACTCGACGATGGGAATTCCGAAGGCTTCCACGATCTCACGGATCCGCGTCATCTGCCCGCGCATCTCCTCAGGCATCTTCTCTCGATGCGCTTTGTAGTCATCATAGACCTCAACGCGAAAAGACGGACCTTTGTCAAACGTCACAATGGTGGCGTCGGGTTTCTCTTCTTCTAAGACCGAGAGCAGCATTAGGGTGAAGCCATAGGTGGCATTGGTGAGCTCGCCGGATGGACTCTGGAGATCCGACGGCAGGGCATGATAGGCACGATAGGCCAGCGAGTGCCCATCGACCAGGATCAGCTTAGTCTGGGACACGGTGCCTGGTTTACCAAACTGTGCCAACTTGACACGGTTTGGAAGGCTGCCTTTCTTCAGCCATATTTTCACGTTTCGACGCAGATTGCTCCGAAGAGTCTGATATCTGCTCCACGTGCATTTTA
>PWVB01000176.1 GCA_003562365.1 Anaerolineae bacterium | reverse complement strand
CCTCTCCCAAAACGCACTGGGTCGTCGAAGACGGCAAGGTTGAGACGCGGATCAAGGGCAGTGCAGGGATGGGATTGGGTCGGGGGCTGCTGATCACCGAACCTGAGAACGTCGTGGTGCTTAAGCGCGGCCCAAGCATCAGCCGCGTGGCTGGGCCTGGCGCTGTTCTGACTGAGCCTTGGGAGTCGCCGCTCAAGGTGGTTGATCTCCGCAATCAGTTTCGTTCGACGCGGGTCAACGCCATCACGCGCGATGGGATAGAGGTAAGCGTTCCGATCTCAACATTGTTCCGGATTCGACGTGGCCCGGAGAAAGTGCCGCGGCTGGGTTCCTGGCCCTATCGGACGCAGCGGGATGTCCTTGAAGCTGTGCTGGGCGAGGAGGTGGATCCGAGCGGTCGCAGTCCCTTGGATGCTCCATCTGCCCGTCCTTGGGAGGATCTGCCGATCAAGGTTGCGACCCATGCAGTGGAGCGGGCGATCTCGTTCTACACGCTGGATCAGATATACCAGGGTCCCTGGGACCCCCAGACGAGTCAGGTGGAAGCAACCCGTGCGGCGGAGCTGGGGGCGATCCATCGAGAGGTTGCATCAGCGCTGGAGCTGTCTCAGGAGGTCGCGCTGGACGACCCGTTGACCCGAGTGACCATCGGTAGGATGGTCAGGCGGAAGGTTCACCGGGCTCTAGCACGTAGTGGTTATGAGATTCTGGGGGGCGGCGTGGGCAACGTGATCGAGCCGTTGAACCCAGGTGTCACAGAGCAGCGTGTCGACGTCTGGAAGTCCCGCCTGGATCTCCAGGTGCAGGCTTGGCGCGCAGACTTGGAGCTGCAGCGTGCGCTGGACTTGGACAAGGTTGAACAGGCGACCCGTGAGAGATTGCTGGAGACATGGATCGAGGCTGTCTGCGGTGAACTGGAGACCGCAGATGATGTGACCCGCCGAAATTTCGTCGCCTATCAGATGCTGGGCAGCCTCTTGAGCATTGCCCGGAAACCCGATGTGCAGCGGATGCTGCCTAGATCGGCCGTGCCGACGCTTCAGCGTTTGTTGGATCAGATGCGCGGCAGCCAGTCTCGGGAGTTGGGCCGATGAGCGTTCAGAGGCTTGTGGCCTTCTTGGGGCTTTTGATGCTGCTTCTGGCCTATCTAGCCCTGGCCGTTGTTGCTTTCTGGACGATGGAGGGTCAGGAGGCGCTAATTGGCGGTGTCGCTAACGCGCTTCTTTTGACGATGGGATTCGGGTTAGCACTTACCTTTGCTTTCACGCATACGCTGCGGATCTTTCGCCAGTACCTTGAGAGCCTGTACGAGCTCAGCCAGGAGGATGCTGACGGGCTGGTCAGCCGGCTGATCTTCGGCATGCAGCCGATCCCCGCCACCAATCCGGTTTTGCGGGTGAAGGCGGGTCAGCTTGCCTTGGATGGCCCGCCCGTGGCCTATAGAGTCGGTGGTCCGGCCAAGCTCAGCGTTGATCACAACAGCGCTGTGGTGACCAGCCGTCTGGGCACGCTGAGCCGGGTGCTGGGTCCGGGATTCCACAACCTGCAGCCGTACGAGCGAGTCTGGGATATCGTAGACTTGCGTCCGCAGCGGCGAAGCGTGACGGTGGACTTTATGACGCGGGATGGGATTCCTGCCACCTGTCAGGCCCGGATTGTCTGCCGGATCGCGGGGCTCCCCGATATCACCGCTACCGCCGAAGGGGTTTCGGTCAGCCCCTTTGGATATGCCGAGGAAGCTGTGCTTAAGGTGACAACGGAGAAGTTTGTTCGCAAACTGGAGGGGGATGACCGTGTCTCCGATTGGATCACTGGGATGGCTGAGGGCGCTTTGGACGGGGCGGTTCGAGATGTCCTGGAGCAGTATCCGCTGGACGCGTTTCTGGATCCCCGTGGGACGAACGCGGGTGATGAAGGCAAGACGACATCGACGCTGCGGCGGATTCCCGAGCTGGAGCGGGAAGTTGAAGAGAAGGTTCGTGCTGACGGCGAGAAGCGGGGGGGGGTCGTCAAGTCGGTCGAGCTGGGCATGATCCGCCCGACGGAATCCGCTATTCCTCGCGAGTGGCTGGAGTTTTGGCAGGCTAGGCTTCAGAGGGAGGTGGACCGCCGCAGCATTGCGCAGGAGACCACCCAGACGGAGCGGGCCGAGGAGGCCTATGCAGAGGCCCAAGCGAGGTTCATCGGGCGGGTATTAGAGGAAGTGCAGCGGTTGCAGGCTAAAGGTGTTGTGATCCCGCCCCAACTGATCTTGTCTGGCTTCCTCAAGGTGCTGCAGTCGATGCCCGATCAGGAGCCAAACACACGCTACATGCAGCTCCGCCAGGTCCACGAGCTGCTGAACTCGCTCGGCAGTTTGCCACACCAGGACGACTCACCCGCGCAACTGCCCCGCGATCTGGGATTCATGCTGCCCCCTGAGACCGAGTGAAGTCCTTCACCCCTTATGCGTTGGATATCGCTGCCTGACGAGCTGACTCCTGCCTATCTTCTGGACCTCGGCGATGTCTCGCCCCGCCTGCAGGACCGTCTTGAGCATCTCCTGACGGCGCTGACCGCTGGGGCACCGGACGATGGTCTGCGTGTCGCGGATCAGATCTACGCGGCGGCAGAGGGCCGGCACGATCGATACGGTGGTGCCCTCGCGCTGATCTACCGTGCCGAGATCTGCCGGCGTCAGCAACGTTGGGAGGATGCTCTGGACGCAATTCGGCGGGCGCTCTATTGGTTGGAGCTGCGTGTTTCACCGATTGCCCGTTACAATGAAGCCGTGGCCGTCTACTTGGAGGGGGTGCTGCATTGGACACTGCGTGCGGAAGAAAAAGCTCTGCAGACCTTCTCCCATGCCCAAGATACACTGGCGAAGAGCGAGCGATACTGGGGCTTTGAGCAGCAGGCGGCCCGCGTTGGCGATTGCCGGAATCTCACCCGTTGGATGACACAGATTCTGGAGGCAACGACCGTTGAACAGGAGGACAACGGCATTGGTCTTCTGCCGGTCTATGAGGTTGCAGCGCGTACCGTGATTCGTACTGGCGCCGTTGTGCTTTCTCCGCATCAGGGTATGATACCGGCTGAGGTTGCGGCTCGATACCTTACCCCAGACCATCTCCTGCTGCAGTTGGACACTTTGCCGGTCCTGTGTTTGCGGCCTGGGGGACAGTACATCGCGGTTCGTATCCCGGAGGATGCAACTGGGCTGGGATGGGGGCGGGCAGGGGATCTGCTGGTGGTGGAGGTCACTAAATCGAGCGTGGCGGCACAAAGCAATGCCAGGAGAGAGTTTGTCTTGACTTCAGATCAGCCTTTTTCGCGCCGGAGTGATGGGCGCGTCGAGTTCCGGTCTTCGCTGCAGCGTGCTGAGTCTGGCGTTAGCTTCTCTGACCGAAACCTCGTCGGGATACCCCGGATGTTGATCAGAGAGGGAGATAAGGTATGAGGTACGGAGAACATCGCGTGCTCGTCGTTGGCGCTGCGGGCCTGGACCTCAAGGTCCGGCCCAGCACCTCGGTGGTAGAACCGGCGCGCTCCAATCCTGGCGTGATCCGTTGGGGCTGGGGAGGCGTGGCGCGCAACATCGCCGAGAATCTAGTCCGCCTGGGAGCGGACGTGCACCTGATCAGCGCCGTAGGCGATGACTGGTGGGGCCGGGCTCTACTGCGCCAGTTGCGCGACCTCAGGATCGACGTGGAGAGCTGTGTCATCTCCGATGAGCACCCAACGGCTTCCTATGTGGCCCTCTACCACAAGGACAAGCGCCTCTGGGTGGCCTTTGATGACATGGCGGTCATCCAGCAGATTACCCCAGGACATCTGAATCGCCTGCGGCGTCAGGTCCGGGAGGCTGATATGATCTGTATCGACGCTAACCTATCGGCGCCGGCGCTCAAGACGCTGTTCCGTCTGGCGGAGGCATATCACGTGCCGGTCTGTGCGGACCCCACCACGGCGCTGCTGGCTCGTCGCCTGCACCCCTACCTGCCCCAGATCACGGCGATCACCCCTGATCGCGATGAGGCAGAAGCGCTGGTGGGATCCGAGTTAGACAATCAAGAGACGATCACCGCCGCAGCCCGGCGTCTGGTGCAAACCGGAGTAGAGCTCGCCATTGTCACCCTCGGTGCTCAGGGATGCATCTATGCCACCTCGGAGGAGAGCGGACGGATCCCAGCCCTCCCGGTGGATGTGGTCGATCTGACCGGGGTGGGCGACGCCCTGACCGCAGCGGTTGCCTATGGCTTGATGGAAGACGTCTCGCCTGAGGAGGCTGTGCGTCTCGGGATGGCAGCCGCCGCGCAGACCATTAGCTGTCGCGATACGGTCTGCCCTGAGCTCACCCTTGAACTCCTCTATGATCGGTTGGTTGTGTAGAAGCGACAACGCAGACAAGGAGAAGTCGTGATCACCTTTTTGGAACCATCAACCGCGGCGTTACGTGCTGCCGATACGCAGGATCCCTGGATCCCTGCGCAGATCCCCGGATCGGTCCATACGGATCTGCTGGCAGCCGGGCATATTCCTGACCCTTTCGTGGCAGACAACGAGCTGGACGTGCAGTGGGTTGCCGAGCGCGATTGGGAGTATCGGGTCGAGTTTGAGGTTGAGGCAGCGCTGCTCGACAGCGAGCGGGTCTTCCTCGTCTGTGACGGGCTCGACACCCTAGCTGAGGTCTCCTTCGGCGACCGATTTCTCGAGCAGACCGCCAATCAGTTTCGGCAGTACCGCTGGGAAGTCACAGGTGATCTGGTTCAAGGGTCGAATACGGTGCGGCTGCGGTTCCCCTCAACCGTCGCGTATATGCTGGCCCGCCAGGCTGAAGAGCCGCTGATCGGACCCTCTCAGTCCATCCCAGGCGGTCCTCACGTGCGCAAGGCGCCCTGCCAGTTCGGCTGGGACTGGGGACCACAGCTTCCGCCCATCGGTGTCTGGCGCCCGATGCGCTTGGAGGGCTACACCACGGCGCGCCTCGCCGATGTCCATATCCGTCAAGACCACGGGGCCGACGGCGTCACCCTAAGCGTTCAGGTAGCGGCGGAGCGCTGGCAGGCTGCCGACCTCAGGGTGCTTCTGCGCGTGACATCCCCCACCGGGGAGCGCTGGGAGCGCTCGATTCAGCTGGAAGGCGAGGAGGTCGAGGGCGAGATGGCGCTCGCGATCCCCGAGCCGCAGCTTTGGTGGCCCAACGGATATGGCGACCAGCCGCTGTACGAGGTCGAGGTGTTACTCTATGAGGGCGGAATGCTACGGGACGCCGAGCGGTCGCGAATCGGCCTCCGCACCCTAGTGCTGCGTCGCCAGGCGGATGACTTCGGGACCTCCTTCACTTTTGTGATCAACGGCGTGCCGATCTTTGCTAAAGGCGCCAACTGGATTCCCGCCGATTCGTTCCCGACGCGGCTCACCGAGTCGCATCTGGCAGAGCTCCTGGGCAGCGCTGCTGCCGTCAATATGAATATGCTGCGGGTGTGGGGCGGCGGCCTCTACGAGGATGATCGCTTCTACGATCTGTGTGATGCTTACGGACTGCTCGTCTGGCAGGACTTCATCTTCTCGTGCAGCATCTACCCGGGCGACGAGGCCTTCTTCGACAACGTGCGCGTTGAGGCGGTGCAGAGCATCCGGCGTCTGCGCCATCACCCTAGCCTGGCACTCTGGTGTGGCAACAACGAGATGGAGTGGGGCTGGGTCAACTGGGGCTGGTCTGAGCGGATGGACCCGATCCACAAGGCGCATTACGATGAGCTCTTTCACCAACTGCTGCCGGATCTTTGCGCAGCCCACGACCCCGATCGTCCCTATTGGCCGAGCTCGCCCTCCTCGGGTGTTCCTTTTGACGACCCAGAGAGCCTGCGCGCCGGCGATACCCACAATTGGGAGGTCTGGCACGGGGGGCATCCTTTTGAGCACTACCGCAACCATTCTTCGCGCTTCGTAAGCGAGTTCGGTTTCCAATCCCTGCCGCCTCTGGAGACAATCGGCACCTATGCCGATGAAGCGGACTGGAACATGACCTCGTACATCATGGAGCACCACCAGCGCAATGCGGCGGGCAACGGCAAGATCATCACTTATATGACCGCGCACTTTCGATTGCCCAAGGACTTTGCTTCCTTGGTCTACCTGACGCAACTGTTGCAGGCTGAGGCGGTGCGGACTGGCGTCGAGTATTGGCGCCGCCATCCCGCCACCGCCGGGGCGCTTTACTGGCAGCTCAATGACTGCTGGCCCGTGGCTTCCTGGGCGAGCCTCGACTACTACGGACGGTGGAAGGCGCTGCACTATGCGGCGCGTCGATTCTATGCGCCGGTGCTGCTCACCGCCGAAGCTCGGACCCATGCGCCTGACAGCCCCGCGACGACGCACGCCACCGGCTATCTGTTTCAGCCGCAGCCCGGACCCTTTGTGGATCTCTTCGCCGTCAACGACACTGTTGAGCCATGGCAGGGCACTGTACGTTGGTCGCTGGAGACGATCGATGGCGAAGTCCTGGCCTCTGGGACCGAGCCGGTGGACCTCGACGGCCTCGGCTCGGCTCAGGTGTCAGCGCTTAACTTCGAGACACAGATTGATCCCTCTAACGAGCGTTCGGTGGTCTTTGTCTACGAATGCCTTGAGGGCGACGCGCGCCTGAGCCTCGATGTCCTGAGCTTCGTGCCGTCCAAACACCTGGCGCTTTCCGATCCGTGCCTGGCTTCGGGCGTGCGTGAGACGACGGATGGCTTTGAGATAGAGATCACCGCCGAGAAGCTGGCTCGGTTTGTCTGGCTGGCACTGGAGACTGCTGATGGAGCGTCCGCCCGATCGAGCCACCATTCCGTGGTCTTCAGCGACAACTTCTTTGACCTGCCGGCGGGACGCAGCGCTCGGGTGATCCTGCCAGCCATAGAGGGTTGGGACGTCGGGCGGCTGGAGGCAGCCCTCCGCGTGCGCAGCCTGGTGGACAGCTACTGAGGTGGCTATGCGGGCTCTGACGATTGCGCAAGCCAATCGGGTAGACGTGCGGGAGATGCCGGTTCCCGATCCGGCCCCCAGCGAGGTCCTGATCCGAGTGGCAGCGTGTGGTATCTGTGGCACCGATGTCCATATCCTCCGCGGTGAGTACCTGGGCGACTATCCCATCGTGCCCGGTCATGAGTTCGCCGGACAGGTGGTGGCGGTGGGCCGAGGCGTCAGCCGGATAGGGTCGGGCGATCGAGTGGCGGTGGAGCCCAACATTGCCTGTGACAACTGCAATCCTTGCCTCAACAACCGCCAGAACTTCTGTCAGAACTGGCAGGCCATCGGCGTGACGCGCCAAGGCGCTATGGCCGAATACGTGACGGCGCCGGAGAAGGTAGTCGTTGAGATCGGCGACCTCTCCTATGCCCAGGGCGCGTTTATCGAGCCGCTTTCCTGTGTCATCCACGGGATTGAACGAGCCGAGATTGCCCTTGGCGACCGGGTCGCGATCCTGGGCGCCGGGCCCATCGGCCTGCTGCTGTTGCAGGTGGCGCTGACCCGCGGCCCGGTGGAGGTAACGGTGCTGGAGCGCCAGCCGGCCCGTGGGGCGCTGGCTGAGGCCTACGGAGCGCGATGGGTGCCGACGCTGACGGCGTTGCCGGAGGATGCCTACGATGTAGTCATCGATGCCACCGGGGCCCTTCCGGTGATGGCGCGCACCCCGGCATTGGCGCGAAAGGGGGGCAGTGTGCTGCTCTTCGGCGTGCCGCCCCGCGGCGCAAAGCTGTCGCTGGACGCCTTCACCATCTTTGAGAAGGGGCTGACCGTGCGCAGCTCCTTTACTTCGCGCCGCAACACCTTTCAGGCGCTGGCGCTTATTCGCTCCGGAGCCGTAAGGGTTGACGACTTGGTCTCCCATCGTCTGCCTCTCGAACGTTTCCAGGAGGGCGTCGCCCTGATCGAGGAAGGTCAGGAGGATGTCGTTAAGGTGCTGATGCTCCCGTCTGGGACTGAGCTCCCTTTGACCGAGACGAGAACTTGACAGCGGTCAGAAGCGTGGTACGCTAGGGTTGATGAATGCACAGGATCTAGTCTATGGCTTGCACCATCATGCGCAGCGGATGCATCATGCGCAGCGGATGCCGTCCCGTTCGGGAGGCGCGGCTTTGCGTGCTTAGCCAAGCCCAGCCAGATTGAACAGCTTTTAGAGACTACAACCCCCCGGACAAGCCGGGGGGTTGTCATTATGTTAGGAGGTGGTATGAGCAAGACAAGAGAGGATATTCGGCTCTCGTTGCCCAGCAAGGGACGTCTGTCCGAAGACGCAGTGGCCTTTCTGGCCGCCTGCGGGCTGCGGATTTACAAGCCCAACCCACGCCAGTATGCCGCGTCGATTCCAGAGCTGCCGGGTGTGACGGTGCTCTTTCAGCGGCCCACTGACATCGTCGTCAGCGTGCGGGATGGTAGTGTGGACCTGGGGATCACGGGACTGGACGTGACGCAGGAGTACGGCGGGGAGCAGGATGCGATCCTGGTCCTGCACGAGGCGCTGGGATTCGGTGCCTGTCGTCTGGCCCTGGCGGTACCGGAGGCCTGGGAGGGCGTGAACACTCTGGAGGACCTGGCCGCCTATGTGGCCGATTGGGAACGTCCGCTGCGCGTCGCCACCAAGTTCACGAACCTGGCCGGTGCCTTCCTGGCCGAGCATGGGATCGAGCCGCTGAGCTTGGTTCATGCTGAGGGCACATTGGAGGTGGCGCCGTCGATCGGCTATGCTGACTGCATCGTTGATCTGGTCTCTTCAGGTCAGACGCTGCGGGATAACCGTCTGCGCCCCCTGGAAGGGGGCGTGATTCTGCGCTCGGAGGCGGCTCTTGTCGCCAACCGCGCCGCGCTGCGGGCGCGACCCGCCGTGTTAGAGGTGGCGGGTACGCTACTGGAGCTCACCGAGGCACATCTGCGGGCTGAGGACCACGTAATGGTCGTCGCAAACATGCGTGGAGCTTCGCCGGAGGCGATTGCGCAGCGCATGGTGGGGCAGGATGTGTTGGGCGGCTTGCAGGGACCGACGATCTCGCCGGTGCTGGTGACGGACGGCAACCCGAACTGGCACGCGGTGCAGATTGTGGTGCGGCGCGACGATCTGATCGCCGCGATCGCAGAACTGCGGGCCATTGGCGGCAGCGGTGTGGTGGTGACGCCGGTGACCTACATTTTCGAAGAGGAACCGGATCGCTATAGAGCCCTGATGCGGGCAGTCGCGGACGTTTGAGGTAAGAGGGGAACGATGATCAAACTATATGAAACCCCGGAGGACGCGGCAGGAATCCTGACCCGCCGCACGATGTTGACGGTGGAGGACGTGCCGTCGGTGGTGCTGAACGGCATTGAGCGCGTCTTCGGCGAGCCCTTGACGCCGGAAGACGCGGTGGCGCGGCTGCTCGCTGATGTGCGCTCCCAGGGGGATCCGGCGCTGCGCCGGTGGACCGAGCGCATCGATGGGATCACGCCACAGGCGCTTGAGGTGCCGCGGTCGGAGTGGGCGGCGGCCTATCGGGCGTTGTCGCCTGACCTGCGGACCAGTCTGGAGCGCGCGACGGAGCGCATCCGCGACTTCCATGCCCGGCAGCCCATCCCCAGTTGGACCACCGACGAGATGGGCGGCACGCTGGGCCAGCGCCTGGTGCCGCTGGAGCGGGTTGGCGTCTACGTTCCCGGCGGCACGGCGCCGCTTCCGTCCTCGCTGCTGATGGCCGCCGTCCCTGCCAGGGTCGCCGGCGTTGATGAAGTCGTTGTCTGCACGCCGGCCGACCGGGTGACCGGTGCACCCGCACCGCTTATCCTGGCTGCCGCCTACGTCGCCGAGGTCGATCGGGTGTTTGCCCTGGGCGGTGCACTGGCGGTGGCGGCGCTGGCTTTTGGAACAGAGAGCGTGCCGACGGTCGACAAGGTCGTCGGCGCCGGAGGACTGTTTACGACCATTGCCAAGCGCCAGGTCTACGGTATCGTGGGGCTCGATGGCCTCTATGGCCCGACCGAGACGGTGGTGGTCGCCGATGACACGGCGAATCCCGCGTGGGTTGCCGCGGACCTTATGGCCCAGGCCGAACATGATGTGCTGGCGACAGCGATCCTGCTGACGCCCTCCCGCGTCTTGGCCGAGGCGGTTCAGGCCGAGGTTGCGCGCCAGTCCGCGACGCTGAGCCGCCAAGAGACGATTGCCATCTCCTTGGACGGCCAGGGGGGGATCATTCTCACACCCGACCTGAAGACGGCGGTAACGCTGGCGGACAGGTTTGCGCCAGAACACCTGTGCCTCTCGGTGGCTGATCCGCAACGCTGGGTGAAGCAGATCCGTAATGCCGGCGGGCTATTTCTCGGCGAATACGCCTTTGAGGTGCTGGGGGACTATGTTGCGGGCCCGAGCCATATTATGCCCACCGGCGGCACGGCACGCTTCAAAGGCCCGGTGAACGTGCTGGACTTTGTCAAGGTGATTAACGTGATTGGGGTAGATGTGGAGACCGGTCGCCGGTTGGCGGTGGATGCCGAGCGGATTGCCGCTGCCGAATCCCTAGATGCCCATGCGGCGGCGGCGCGCTACCGCACGCCGGATGGGCAGCGTTAGGGGTATTGCCTATGCCTAGGAGAGAGCCTATGAACCCGCTCGCGCTTGTCCGTCCGGATATCGCGACCCTGGAGCCCTACACGCCGATCTATCCCTTTGAGGTCCTGGCGGCGCGCTTAGGGTGCACGCCTGAGGCGATCGTCAAACTCGACGCCAACGAGAATCCCTACGGACCCTCGCCCCGCGTCCGGGCGGCGCTGGCGGACCTCGCCTACGTGCACATCTACCCTGATCCTGAGAGCCGTGACTTACGGGCGGCGCTGGCGGCCTTCACCGGCGTACCGGCTGAGCACCTGTTGGCCGGCGCCGGAGCCGATGAACTGCTGGATCTGATCATGCGGCTCTTCCTGCAGTCGGGCGATGCCATTCTCAACTGCCCACCCACCTTTGGGATGTACCCCTTCGACGCGGCCATCAGCGGTGCCGAGGTCATCTCGGTGCCGCGACGGGAGGATTTCGCGTTGGACCTGCAGGCGGTTGAGGAGGCGGTGCTGGCGCGGCGTCCGAAGCTGCTCTTCGTCACCTCGCCTAACAACCCCGACGGCAGCTGGCTCCCCGATGGGGCCCTGGCGCGGCTTCTGGATCTCCCGGTGGTGGTGGTGCTCGATGAGGCTTATGTGGAGTTTGCGGGGATGGCGCGCAGCCGCATTGGCATGGTGGCGACGCGCGACAACCTGATCGTCCTGCGGACGTTCAGCAAGCTGGCCGGGCTGGCGGGCTTGCGGGTGGGCTACGGTGCCTTTCCGGCGCTGCTGATGCCGCAGCTGTGGAAGATCAAACAGCCTTACAATGTCTCGGTGGCGGCCTCGGCGGCGGCGTTGGCGGCCCTGGAAGATTTGGACTGGCTGGTCGACAAGGTCGAGCGGATCGTGCGCGAGCGTCAGCGCTTCGCGGCGCTTCTGGCGACACTGCCCTACCTGCACCCCTATCCGTCACAATCGAACTTTATCCTCTGTCGGGTGATAGGCCGCGCAGCGGAGGATCTCAAGCTGGCACTGGAGCGCGAGGGTATTTTGATCCGCTACTATCGCACGCAGCGGCTGCAGGACCACGTGCGCTTTACCGTCGGGACGCCGGAGCAGACCGACGCTGTGATCGCCGCACTGCGGCGGGTGACCGATGACAAGCAAGGAGGCGCTGATGCGCAGAGCTGAGATCCGTCGTGAGACCCGTGAGACGCAGATTACGGTCTCCCTTGAACTGGACGGGCAAGGAAGCCACGAGATTTCCACGGGGCTGGGCTTCCTGGACCATATGCTGAGCCACGTGGCGGTGCACGGACTCTTCGATCTGGCCCTCACGGCAAAGGGAGACCTGCAGATCGATGCTCACCATACGGTGGAGGATGTGGCGCTGGCGTTGGGCGCGGCCTTCGACCAGGCGCTGGTTGATCGCAAAGGCATTGTCCGTGTCGGGGCGTCCTACGTGCCGATGGATGAGACGCTGGGCTTTGTGGCCGTGGACCTCTCCGGTCGTCCCTACGCTGTGGTTGACGTGGATTGGTATGGACCGGCGGTAGGCGGGGTGTCGGTGACCTTGTGGGAGCACTTCCTGGCTTCCTTCGCCGTGACGGCCCGGGCCAACGTCCACGCCAAGGTGCTCTACGGTCGAGACGATCACCATAAGGCCGAGGCGCTCTTCAAGGCGCTGGGACGAGCGCTGGATGGCGCGACGGCGGTAGATGCACGTCGTCGCGGTGCCATTCCCTCGACCAAAGGGGTGCTCTGATGGTGGCGCTGATCGACTACGGAGCCGGCAATGTGCGCTCCGTCCACAAAGCGCTGCGCGCAGTGGGGGCCGAGGTCGCGCTGACCCGGTCGCCTCAGGTGGTGCGCCGAGCAGAGAAAGTGGTGCTGCCTGGCGTGGGGGCCTTCGCTGACTGTATGGACAGCCTGGCGCGGCTGGGCCTGGTGGAGCCGATCCGCGAGGTGGTGGCCAGGGGCGTGCCCTTTCTGGGCATCTGTGTGGGCATGCAGGTGCTCTTTGAGTACGGAGAGGAGCTGGGGGGACATGTCGGACTTGGCTTGCTGGATGGGCGGGTGGTGCGCTTCGACATCGAGGCCCCGTTGAAAGTGCCCCATACCGGCTGGAACCAGGTTGTCGCGACACGGGCAACGCCGCTGCTGGCGGGTTTGCCCGTGGGAGCCTGGGCCTACTTCAACCACGGCTATGTTTGCCGGGCGTCCCAGGTCGATACCCTAGCTACCGCCGACTATGGTGGTCCCTTTGCCGCCGTGGTGGGGCGCGGTCACCTGTATGGGGTGCAGTTTCATCCCGAGAAAAGTCAGAGCGTGGGATTGCAGGTGCTGCGGAATTTCGTCGAGGGTGTCTGGCGCGACGGAACGGGCGGCGGGGAGGTGTCGAATGGCTGACTTCACCGTCTATCCGGCCATCGATCTGCGTCAGGGGCGGGTTGTGCGCTTGGCGCAGGGTGACCCCGGGCGCGAAACGACCTACAGCCAGGATCCGCTGCAGGTGGCCCGCCAGTGGGAACAGGCCGGGGCCCAATGGATCCACGTGGTGAATCTCGATGGTGCTTTTGGCGACGCGGCGCAGGAGACAGCACGGGCGTTGGCGAAACTGATGGGGTCCGGCCTCTCACTGCAGGTGGGAGGCGGCCTGCGAGACCTGTCGGCCATCAGCCGCGCTCTCGAGCTAGGCGCCTCGCGAGTGGTGCTGGGAACGGCTTTTGTAGAGGATCCCGATATGGTCGCCTCCGCTCTGATGCGGTTCGGCCCGGACCGTGTGGCCGTTGGCATTGACGCTCGGGAGGGGATTGTGCAGATCCGCGGCTGGCAGGCTGCGGCATCATGGCAGGCGACGGATCTGGCCCAGCGTTGGGCGGCTATGGGGGGGCGCTGGTTGATCTTCACCGATATCTCCCGTGACGGTATGGGTAGAGGGGTCAACATTGCTGCCACAGAGGCCTTGGCGAAGGCGACAGCGCTGCGCGTGATCGCATCGGGCGGCGTGCGGACATTAGCGGATGTACAGCGGGTCCGCGAGGCGGGGCTGGCCGGTGTCATTATCGGGCGTGCACTGTACGAGGGCCAGATCGTGCTGCGCGACGCATTGGATGTTGTAGAAGAAGCCTGAGGAGGCGCTATGTTGGCTAAACGGATTATCCCCTGCCTGGATGTCAAGGAAGGGCGAGTGGTGAAGGGTGTCAATTTCGTTAACCTGCGCGATGCTGGCGATCCGGTAGAACAGGCGCGGATCTACGATGCGCAAGGCGCTGATGAACTGGTCTTTTTGGACATCTCGGCGACTCATGAGGGCCGCCAGACGATGGTTGAAATGGTTCGCCAAGTCGCGGTGGAAGTCTTTATGCCCTTCACCGTCGGCGGCGGCGTGCGGGCTATTGAGGATGTGCGCAATCTGCTACTGGCGGGTGCCGACAAGGTCAGCATCAACTCGGCGGCCGTGCGCACGCCTGAGATTCTGACGGCGGGCGCTGAGCGGTTTGGCAGCCAATGCATCGTGCTGGCGGTGGACGCCAAGCGGATCGCGGACGACCCGCCGCGGTGGGAGGTCTACATCAGCGGTGGGCGGATGGCCACCGGACTGGACGCCGTCGACTGGTGTGTCCGGGGCGTGGCGCTGGGAGCCGGCGAGATCCTCTTGACCAGCATGGATAGCGACGGGACGCTGGCAGGCTATGATGTCGCGCTGACACGCGCCGTGGCGGAGGCAGTTTCGGTGCCGGTGATCGCCAGTGGCGGTGCCGGCACGCTTGCGCACTTTGCCGAGGTGCTCACCGTGGGGAAGGCCGACGCGGCGCTGGCAGCCTCGCTATTCCACGACCGCGTCCTGAGCATCGGTGAAGTCAAGGACTATCTGGAAGCGCAGCGGGTGGTGGTGCGCCGGCAGGAGACAGAGAGCTGATGATTGAGCCCAAGAGCCTTAAGTTTGATGCGCGGGGTTTGATTCCGGCGGTTCTGCAGGACGTTGAAAATGGCCAGATCCTCATGGTAGCGTGGATGGACGAGACGGCACTGAGACTGACGCAGGAGACCGGCGAGGCCCACTTCTGGAGCCGCAGCCGTCAGACATTGTGGCACAAAGGGGCGACCTCCGGCAATGTGCAGCGCGTGCGTGAGATCTGGGCCGACTGCGATGGCGACACGCTGCTCTTGATGGTTGACCCGGCTGGCCCCGCATGCCACACTGGAGCGCAGAGCTGCTTTTACCGCCGTCTCTGGGACAGCACCGGAGGGCAAAAGCCATGACCGATGTGCTTGACGAGCTGTTCGCAGTGATCGAGGACCGCAAGGTCCATCCGCCGCCGGGCTCCTACACCGCTCGACTCTTGGACGGTGGCGATGAGGTGCTGAAGAAGGTGGGCGAGGAGGCGATGGAGGTGCTGCTGGCCGGCAAGGGACAGAGCGATCAGCGTCTGGTGGAGGAGGCAGCGGATCTGATCTACCATTTGTTGGTGCTGCTGGCCTCGCGGGATCTGACGTTGGACGACGTGCGGTGTGAGTTGGCGCGCCGCCGACACTAGTCTGGAGTCAACCGCGACCGTGCCTCCAGGGGCTTTCTAGGCCGGCAGTGACGGCTCGAGGATGGAGGGCCAGAGAACGGGGGCCTCAAGACGCTGCTGGCTTTCTTCCGCAAGCTCGATGATGTGTTGCATGACGCGTCGGGATGCTTGGGAGACATAGGCGCGATCCTCTACATCCCCGTCTAGGTACACTGGTTGGCCAACCGTAACCCCGTAGGGGCCGTGTAACGCCCAGCGGCTAGCCGCCAGTTTGCCACCGTACTTCCGTTCGGTGTGCCAAAGGCTCTCTGGTGAGAGGCTGATGCCCATAGGTATAATGGGAGTCCCGGTGATCAGCGCCAGCCGGGCAGCGCCGGTGTGTGGGTCCCGGAAGCCTCCTCCCAGTGGACTCAACCCACCTTCAGGGAAGATGATCAGCGTGCCACCGTCTTGTAGGTGGCACGTCGCTGTCTCAAAGGCCGCGTGTCCAGCCCCGGGGGTCACCGGGATGTGGTGCATCCCCCGCAAGTAGGCACCGAAGACCGGTACCCGAAAGGCGTGGTCGATGATCAGGATTCGCGCGGGCTCGCCCGTGACCAGCGCGATGAGGAACGGATCGGAGGTGCTGGGGTGGTTTGCAACGATGATCTTGGCCCCCTCGGCCAGTGGCGCATGGCGCTGCACGTCCAGCTTCAGCAGCCGCCCGTAGAGGCGAATCACGGGCTTGGACAGCCGATACATTAGGTTGTTAGGCACGTCCCGTTTCTCCGATCCTATGATGTTCCGCGCAATTTCAGGCGTCAAGCGTCCATCTCACTTACTCTACCAGGTTTGCGCGTCTTTTCTATATATTAGAACACCATTGGATGGCCAAAGTGACGGTAAAGGCGCGGAGACCGCTGACGCCAGTATGATAAGGGCCGGGCGATGAATTTCGCCCGGCCCTTGTCTTCAATCGGTTTCGCGATTCAGTGTTTTAGCCGGCCAATATCACTCCCAAAGGACAACTGCGGTCAACCGGGGATCACAGTGGGCGCCGCTGCCCGATTGGATGCCGTCACCGGGTTCAATCTGTCCCTGACCGACGGTAGCGTACTGGAAAGTGCCGTTGATCTTCCTGTTGGCCCCACCGCCCTCACAGTAATCCAGCCGTGCTGCCAGGAAGCCCACGATATGGTAGTAATGCGTTTGTCCCCCCGGGAACTGCCGTGGATTGGGTGGTTCTTCATCCCCAGGGAAAGAGCTCTGCATCTCTGCCCGCTTGTAGATATAGTCGAAGACAGGTATGTAGACGGTCTCACTTTGATACGTATCGCATATTATGCTGCTGGTGACATTGCGCACGCCTGGGCTACCGGCGATGAAGTCTCCATCCAGATTATAAGGTGGCGCACCGCGTGTCCCAGCGAAGAGCGGATAGGGGGAACCGTGCTCGGCCCATCCTTTGAGGTTAGCGTTGCTGAAGTTGCGTTCTCTGACTCGATCCAGTGGATACTTGGTCCAGTTGCCATAGTCTGGGCCAGTGTGGTAGGCCGCGTGGTTATAGTCGTGGTTGTAGATGTAGGCGAAGTTGAGCCAACCGCGTTGCGACTGCTCCGGCGGGTTGCTGGGGCAGTTGACGCCGGCTCTGTCACAGATGCCGCCGTCTGCGTCGAATATGGTGAATTCCGTGGTGCCGCTATCGATGATCTCATCCACTCGTTGCACTGGAAATGCCATTGGCAGAAAGCCTCCCCCGGCCTGCAAGGGCCCAAACATCGCTGTGCCTCTGCCGGCGGCTGCCATAGCGTTCTGTCCCAGAATGCGCATAAATGAGGTGGATTCGGTGATCATCGTTGAGACCTCGACCCCGGTGGTGCCGTTGGGCACCGATCCGGTGCCGACGACCTGCAGGCGGGTGCTGTCCAAATTCACATACCAGGCCCATATCTGCCCGTTGATGCCATCATGCACCACGCTGTTCTGCCGGGCATAGTCGACGATCTCGGCCCGTACCTGCGTATCTAGGTCGGTGCCCGGATTGCATCGCTGGTTGGCGATGATCCGGGTGCCGGCCAGGGCGGCAGCATCGGCAGCATTCTGGCTCTGACGGCGGGCCTGGTAGAGGCGCCCGCCATCGATGGCCAGACCGGTGATAGCAATAAGGGCGATCAGCGCGAAGGCTGCCAGGACCATCGCTTGTCCGTGTTGATCTTTCATAGCATTCTCCTCTAACTCGTCTCGTTGGTGTGATGGTTGCGCCCTGATCGGACTGCGCTCTACGGCGCTCCGATCACGGCTTTAACGGCTTGACCGCGCAGCGTGACGCTATTGTCGGTAAAGAACATGTTGGCAACGGGCGTGTAGAACTCGAAATCATAGAGAACGGTGACCGTTACCGTGGTGCCGGCCTGTGGTGGGTTGACCGCGAAGGTCGGATAGACCTCATCCTCGCGGACCGTGACCAGAGCCGTCGATGCGTGGGCTGCGCGTTCTTTGATACCGGGCTCATCGCCGGGCCAGGCACTGGCGTAAATCGCGCCTTCCTCAGCGGCATCGTAGAGCGAGACCATTACGTAATAGACTCGCCCGAAATCCAGCAACCCCAGCAAGATCAGCAGCAGGAGGGGCAGCATCAGTGCCAGCTCGACGAGGCTCTGGCCTTCCTCCGGTTTGGTGGTCTTCTCTGTCATTTTCTAGCCTCACTGTAATAGCGTATCTGCACCCGCTGTTGCGGTGTATCCTGATCCCGGTCAGGGCACGCTGACGACGCCCGACCGAGCGTCCATATTTACCTGCACCTGGCCGCTGTCCTGCCGGGCTGACACGGTCCAGGTGGGAGCGCCCTCCCTGGACTGCAGTACGAAGCGCACCTGGGTGTTCGGATGGTCTCTCAAGAAGGCTTCACCATTGGCGGCGCGGAAAGACAGCCAGACCGCATCTGCCCCGGAGGCTGGTGGAAAATCCACCAGCGGTTGGGGTATGATGGGGATCGCTCTGGGAGGCACCCAGAGGATCTCACCGTCCCTGATGGTGACCGCGGCAAGTTCCCCACGCGACGGTGAGTAATATGAGAAGGCCCAGACGATCGGTGGAACGTCTACCCGCTGCCATCCTGGGCTCGCAATCCAGTTCCCTTCTGCTCGGACCAGGGTGGCATCCTCAGCCCAGTCCCTGGCTCGCTCCTCAGCCAGTAGGGCGGCATCCGCGAGCGTTGTCCTGGATGTGACCAGCCCTTGCCGAGGGGGAGGGGGCGTGGCGACTGCGTGGTTGCGCTGGCCCAGTAGTGGGGCGAGGTTGAAGACGAGGACGGCGATCACCACTGTAAGGCTCAGGATCAGAAGGATCAGCCCGGTGCGGACCAAGGTGTTGCCCATTGTGCGTCTCACCCGTTCTTCGTCACTAACGGCAGAAAGACAACGGCTGGCTCTTCGACTGTGCCGCTGCGATAGAAGATGCCGTGGGGTACAAAGGTTGTGACAGCAAGCTCGTACTCCGCCCAGGTCACGTGAACCCGGCCTTCATTGTCGAGTTCAATGGCTGGGAAGATCGAGATCAGATCGTCGCTTTGGGAGACGTCAATTGGAGTATCCCAGGCGCTACCTGCGTTGTGTGAGCAGCGTAGGGTGATGTTCTCCATCGTTGTTGCCCCCGGTGCCTCCTCATAGCCGTGACACGCAATGCAGGCCAGTTCGCCGTGAATTGTGATGGCGGATGTAGCTTTGCTCGGAAAGCGTCCGTTCACCTTGATGGGCAGGGCGTTGAGGCGCACCGTGTTGTCTTCGCCGACGGCACGGTAGAAAATATGCTGTTCGTCTGGCGTATCGCGAGAGCCAATCAGCTCGGTCCATACCACGTGAGCTCGCCCGTCCTCTCCCACGGCAACGCCCGGACGCACGGCCAGCCTCTGCTCAGGAGGAGAGACGCGGTTCGGCTGAGCCCAAGCGATCTGCGCGCCATTCTGGCTGCCCTGAATGTGCCAGACGCTATGATCTATTTGGACGTATGGCGGAGACTGGATCTGTCGCATCTGTGTCTGCTCCCATACGATGTGGATCGCGTTATCGGCAGCCGCGATCCGGGCGTTTTCGACGCCGCCTCGCAGCGCATCGTCGGCGATGACGGTGCCATGGGTCACGACCGTCGTCGCAGACGGCCACGTTGAAGCTTCGAAAGCTCGGTAAGTGTGGAGGAGATCGGGGCTGATGGTGGTCCCGACCTTGGTCGGCGTCGCTGCATATACCAGGTGGAACCCGTTGGCATCCGCGGCCAGATTCGGCAGACCTTCTCCAAAAACATCCTCCGCGATGGCCTGCCTGCTCCCGCCGATCTCCTGGACCAGCAAGGAACGCTCGATAGAGAGGTTCAGATGGTTCGTGCCCTGCATCCAGGCCGCCACCGTCTGCCCATTTCCGGAGGCCAGATCCGGTGCCCAGGCACTGAGTTCCGTTGGGATCTGAGTTACTGCCCAAACCTCACCTGATTGTTGGGCTACATAGACCCCATACGGAGACACGTTGCCGGCCCAGGCGACGGACGGCACACCCGCGTTGATCGTCAGGCTGACCCGGTCCTTGCTCTGGATGTCGTCATCCTCAGAGACCATAGTGGCCGGTGGATCATCTTGCCAGGCGTCCGAGCGCGCCGTCCGTACCCCGCCAGCCGTGAGAAGTGTCGCGATCAGAAATGCGCTGAGAAGTTGGAACATCGAGCGGTGGATTCTCATGGAGAGGTCCCTTCCAGTGTCTCCAGATACAGTTGAGCTTGCGTGAGTCCTTCGGTGATTTCGATGGCGACGGTCGCCGCTGCGTAAGCATCGGCCTCGCGATATTCACCGACAAGGTTGTAGTCACCGACCGGGATATCGCTCAAGCTGAAGATGCCGTCTGCCCCGGACCGTCCTGAGGCGACCAGCCGTCCATCCGGCGCGTAGAGGTAAATGCTGATACCTGCTGTTGGCTGGTTATCTAGAAAGGTCTCACCGGTGAGGTTGCCTGTGGGTCCCTCATAGATTGGTTCCGGATCGGGTGGTGGGTTCTCCTCGGTGATGGTGATGCTCAGCGTCTCACTGACGTTGTTGTCTTCATCTTCCTCCTGGATCTGGTCCCACGTGTCGACCATTGCTGCCATAGTGTGGGTGCCGGTCTCGGCGAAGCCGTCGGGGACGTACATCGTGAAGGTGATGGTGGAGCCCGCTGAGAGCGCGTTCACAGCGACATAGTCCACGCTGGACTGCTCGTTCAACGGGATGTCGGGATCGAAATTGGCATACAGGTCGACCCAAAATAGCGAGGTCACGTGAGCGTCGCCGATGTTCGTGATGGAGACGCTCAGGTGTACGCGTTCGTGAGTACCGGGCAGCGGATCGTCGGTGATGCTGATACCCGAGACAATGAGATCCGGCAGAGTTGATGCACAAACCGGTATGATCGCCGGGATCTGCAGGAGTGTGCTTCCTTGGCCACGGAGATCTACGATGTCCACGCGCAGGCTATGAGGGCCCGGAGACGTGACGTTGTTCAACTGAAGCGTGCCTTCGAAGTCCGGTGAGGTGAACTGCTGCTCGGTTATTTGCTGGCCGTTCCAGAAGAACCGCAGGCGGTGCTGTTGGTGTGCCATGTCTTCGGGGATGTTCCTCACGTAGACAGTGAACGTCTGATTGCCTGGATCTAAACATGCCTCATCAATGTAGACGTAAGGATCCTCGTCCTCGGCGTTGGACTGAACCACGGCGAGGTCCTGATGTCCATACCCTTCGACGACGATGGTATGCCCTTCCACCAGCGGGGGTAGTTCAGGAAACTCGAATGCGCCTTCAGCGTCTACGGTGACGGTGCGCTGCAGGCCCGTCTGGATGATGCGCAGGGTAACAGCATAGTGCGGTTCTGCGTCCCCGACGACGGCTGTGGCATCGGCCATCACCGGCTTCGTGATGGTGATGGGCTCCCTTGCGGTGACGCCCTCGACGACGGCAAGGTCCTCCTCGCCGTAGCCCTGAACGATCACTGTTGCTCCTGCCTGAAGCGCAGACAGGCCGCCAAAGGCGAAGCGCCCCTCGGGGTCGACCGTTGTGGTCGCAAGGTAGGTTCCGTTGATGAGGAGCTCGACCTCTTCTTCTGGTTCGGCAGAGCCCGTTACCTGGGTCTGTCCTGCCATCACCGGTCTGTCGATGATGATAGGATCCACAGGGGGAGCATCCTCGACCACAAGGCTATCGTACTCATCGTAGCCCTGGACGAGCAGCGTTGCCCCGGCCTGCAGGGCCGCCAGATTATCAAAGACAAAGCGTCCAGCGGTGCTGACCTGTGCAGTGGCCTGGTAGGTTCCGTTGATATAGAGTTGCACTTCCTCGCCCGGTTCAGCTGAACCCGTCACCTGAGTCTCTCCGGCTATAACCGGCCGGTCGATCTCAATGGGGGCCAGCGTTGGGGGCGGCGGTGCTTCTGGGCAGGGAACGGTGTAGAGGGCCTCCAGGCGGAGGTCATCTTGCTGGCCTGTGCCTCGGCCTAGAACTTCCACCACGTAGGTGCCGGCATCTACCGTCACGTCAATCAGGACCGTGAAGCTTCCTTGGCTAATCTGTCTGTTGTTGATCAGTTTTTGGCTGTCAAAATAGATGTCTATGCGGCTATACTCTGTCCAACCACTACCTGAGACCGTGATGCCCTGGCTCCCCGCCGGTCCACAGATTGGGTCGATCGTAATCTGGGGGTCTGCCGGGTCACTCGGGTCACCCGGATCGCCTGGTTCCCCGGGGTCTCCCGGGTCTCCCGGAGGCTGCGGCCCCTCAGGTGGGGGGAGACTGATCAGGGTGCCCAAACTCTGAATTGTGCGGGCTGCCTGCGTGTCCAATGGAATTTCGCCGATCAAGGGTTCGAAGAGCGGCGTCATAGGCCGCACCGGATACTGGATACGCACGAGCACCCGATCACCAACCGTAACGGCTTGGTGGTTGGTGTGGGGATCGCCACCCGGGCCATTGTCATATTGCACCCAGAGATGGAAGTCGGGATCGTCTTGGGCAACCAATATTACCTGATCGGCGGATCGATGATGAATGCCGCTATAGTCGCGCGGATTGGTGATCCCATAACGGGCGCCCTCGCGAGCGGCGTTGAACAGGTTGCTGTAGATCAGCAAGATGCGACCAAACTCGAAGATGCCGATGATGATCATCAGCAGTAAGGGGAGGATGAGCGCGAACTCCACCAGTCCCTGGCCGCGCCACGGCTTTAAACGCTTTCTCATAGTCGGTTCTCCCACGGTTTAATAAGGGCATAAAAGTCAGCTGGTGCCCCGTAGATGCTTCCTAGGGGGCTTTCTCCGGGCAACAGGAAGCGCTCCGGACGCCCAGCCCGATAGGCTTGGCGGAACGCAGACAAGTCCAAGAGTGCGTAGTAGGTGACCCGATGGCCACGGCGGCAAGCTCGGATGATCCGCTGCAGGTCGCCGGCGTTGCTGGGGGTGGTGGCCTCCTTGAGCGTTTCTAGGGTCGCGAGGTAAGCCTGCAACTGCAGTGCCACGTAGCGCAGACTTTCCTCCATCATTGGCTCTGAGGTGTCCGCAACGGCGTAGAGCAGCTGGTCGATGAGCTGCTGAACCTCCACCAGAAGGGCGTGGTCAATGGTGGCCTCCGCCTCAATCAAGGGCTGGACTTCAGCAACGCGCTCTCCCAGGAACGCCAACCCCAGGGCAATGCGGATGTCCGGCTGCTCCGCGCCCGAAAACTGCACCCGTTCGACGTGGAGCTTTAGCGGATAGAGCAGGTGGCCCGGTCCGCTATCGCGGGCCGCCGAGACCATCTGGCGGCTCAGCGGGGCAAACAGTATTAGCACGGTGATCACCGCTGCCAGCAGCTTGTCGGCCAGTCGGAGGCGTGCGGCCGGCCACTGGCGCCAGCGAGGGGTCCTGCGGCGTGGCGGGTTCGCTGCTGCGGCCAGAAGTCGTGCGCGGCTCATCTGTAGCTTCCGGGGCGGATCCGGCGCTGGCTCCAGTGCCCGGGTTAGGTAGGCGGCCGTCGTCAGCAGCGGGCCTAGTTGTGGCGCGCAGTCCGGGTGTTGTGGCTCTGCTACCGATCGGTCAAGCGCTCCCCGACGCTCCAGACACGCAGCCAATGCTCTTGACAAACTCCGCTCGTGACCCATCGTTCCTGTCACCCCTCCAATAAGTCTCTCAGGGCGGCCAAGCCCCGGTGCTGAAGCGCCTCAACGGCGCCGACGCTCTTTCCCAGAATCTCGGCGACCTCGCGGGCCTTCAGTCCCTCGCCAAAGCGCAGGACAAGGACCTGCTGCTGGTTCTCGGTCAGCTTCCGGAGCGCTGACCGCAGCTCGGCCTGCGACCACGCCCCGGCGACGATGGCGCTGGGACCGGGGGTGTCGGCCTCCAGCCGCAGGCCATCCAGCGCCTCCCGATCGTCCGAGCTGTGGCTGCGAAACCAGTCCACTGCTACGTTGTGGGCGATACGATAGAGCCAGGCCCGGAACGAGATCCGCCAGACCTGCTCTCTCCGGATGGCCTCCAACACCTTAACGAAGACATCGCCGGTAAGGTCCTCGGCCACTTGCGCATTGCCCACGCGCCGGTAAAGGTACCGATAGATGCTCGGGGCGTAACCATCATAGAGCTCCGCGATCGCCCCCCTGTCATTGGAACGCGCCCGCGCCAGCAGCTTCTCCTCGCTTGCCGACAGCGAGTTCATCTATCGGACGCTCCTAATATTCATGACGGATTTCCTTACCAAAACCATACGCAAAAGCCGAGAAAAGTTTATTATTCGTCGTTAATTCGTTATAATAACGTAAAAATCCGTGGCGTCGGGTGATGGTGGGCCTACATTTATGATACACGTCGCTGCTGTGGACACAAGGCTTGGATGAGTTACGAATGCGTTTCGGAAGGATATTGTGCGGCGCTGCGTCCAGGCTCTGCCTTAAGGCACAAACAAAGAACCGCCCCGCAGCGCGTATGGCGCTGTGGGGCGGAGGTGTCTAGGCCAGCTGTGGGCGCTAGGTTACAACCACGGAGTTTGTGACGCCCGGAAAGGGCGTCTCCTCGGACCTGTCTGCGTCCTCATCGTTAAGCCAGGTCTCGCCATCGACGAGATAGCGGAAGGCATAGGCCTGGTCAAGGTCGAGGTCGAGGGAGGCTGTGAAGTCACCACTCTTGAGCGCCCTCATCGGGGTGGCTGAGGTGTCCCAATCGTTGAAGTCGCCGACGAGATGCACGGCCTCAGCGCCAGCGGCGCGGTCTTTGGTCACCCGGAACTTTACCTTACACTCCGGTCGCGATTTGAGAAACTGCTTCTTGATGCTCATTGTAACCCTCCTATTTGTGTACTTCCTTCATATCTAAGGTTCCCATACTCTCATTTTAGCGGGGTTTGGGGCAATCTCAAGTGAAAAGATTGTGAAGGAAGTGGAATATATAGAGTTTATTTGCGAAGAGGGGGGCACAGCTGTATGACTCAGATAGAGGTCGAGCAAACGTTGACGATACAACGCCACCAAGTTCGTGCCGGTTGCGTGGTCACCGGTTGCCGCTATGATGGACTGAACTATGATAAGCGGGATTGGTCAAGGATAGACGCCTATGCAAGACAATGACATCGACACAGGGACCCTCGCGCTGCAATTGCGGCGCTATGAGTTGGCACAGGATGAGACGGGACACGCCGTCTGGTGCCAGCGGATTGCCGTGGAGACGGTTGCAGCAGATCGCGCGGCGATCGTGATCTG
>PWVB01000368.1 GCA_003562365.1 Anaerolineae bacterium | reverse complement strand
GTGCACTATCGTGGCAGCCGCGCTACCTCGAATTCGCTGGTCATGCGCAGCGAGACGCGCACCCAACGCATTATCAAAGCAGAGCATCTATTAACCCAGAAAGCTACTGAGTCGTGGACCATTGATTAACGTGGGGAGTGAAGGATGATCGAACATACGACCGTACCCCGGGCTTTTCACGTGATGACCAAACCCCGAGGGCCCATCTGCAATCTAAACTGCGAATATTGCTACTATATCCCCAAGGCCCAGCTCTATCCGGACAGCGAATTCCGGATGTCTGATGCGGTGCTTGAGAGTTTCACCCGTCAGTACATCGAGGCCCAGCAGGTGCCCGAGGTGACCTTCGGCTGGCAGGGCGGTGAACCGCTGCTGACAGGCCTGGACTTCTTTGAACAGGCCGTCGACATCCAAGAGCAATATCGCCGGCCCGGTATGCAGGTTATCAACACCCTGCAGACCAACGGCACCTTGATCGATGACGCCTGGGCTACCTTCTTCAAGGAGCATGATTTCCTGGTAGGGTTAAGCTTGGATGGACCTCAAACTGTGCACGACGCCTATCGCGTCGATCAGGGCGGCGCGCCGACGTGGGAGAAGGTTATGCGAGGCTTGAGGGTGCTTCAGAACCACGACGTCGAGGTCAACATTCTGTGCACAGTCCACACGGCCAATGCGTCTCACCCTACCGAGGTCTACCGCTTCTTCCGCGATGAGGTGGGAGCGGAGTTCATCCAGTTCATCCCAATCGTACGGCGCGACAATGAGACGGGACACCAGGAGGGCCTGGAGGTCACCCATCATTCGGTCAGCGGCCAGCAGTACGGGGATTTTCTCATCGGCGTCTTTGACGAGTGGGTCCGCCACGACGTGGGCCGCGTTTTCGTCCAGCTCTTCGACGTAGCACTGGCTTCCTGGACCGGACAGCGGTCGGGCCTCTGTGTCTTCGAGCCCACCTGTGGACTTGGGTTGGCGATGGAACACAACGGCGACCTCTACGCTTGCGATCACTACGTGGAGCCGCGCTATCGGCTGGGCAACATCATGGAGACACCGATGATTGATCTAGTCGCTTCTGAGCAGCAGCGGCGGTTTGGTCAGGCAAAGCTTGAGACGCTGCCCCAGCAGTGCCTGGATTGCGAGGTCCGCTTCATCTGTAACGGTGCCTGCCCTAAGAATCGTATCCTAGTGACGGATGAGGGTGAGCCGCGGCTCAATTACCTGTGCAGCGGCTACAAATCATTCTTTATGCACATCGATCGACCGATGCGGATGATGGTGGAGGAACTGCGGGGAAGACGGGCGCCCGCGAACGTGATGCGTCAACTGAATGAGGAAGCGCTGGCGACACAAGCAGCTTTCGCTGCAGCGGGACGCAACGATCCATGTCCCTGTGGCAGTGGCAGGAAGTACAAACACTGCCACGGTCGCCGCGGGCACTGATGAACCACTGCCCCACCGGCTGTAGACTGTCGGTCTGCAGTCGGTGGGGCGTCTTTGAGAACGATGTACGGCTGCAACTGGCTGGAGCGTGCTTTGCTCAGGCTAGAAGCAGATAGGGTTCCTCAATCGTCTGTTTGATCATCTGCATAAACCGGGCCGCCGGTGCACCGTCCACCAGGCGGTGGTCGAAGGTCAGGCTCAGCCAAACCATCTGCCGCACAACGATCTCACCATCCACCACCACAGGCCTGGGCGTGATGCGCCCTACCCCCAGAATCGCCGTCTCAGGGTAGTTGATGATCGGCGTGAAGCCATCTACACCATAGGCTCCCAGATTCGTGATCGTGAACGTCCCACCCGAGAGCTCGTCGGGGTGAGACCGAGCGTCACGCGCCCGCTCGGCCATCGCCCGCACGTCCCGGGCGATCTCAACCAGACCTTTCTGATCGGCGTTGGCGACGTGGGGCACCAGCAGTCCACGATCGGTATCAACGGCAAGCCCGATGTGCACGGCATCCAGCTGGCGGATCACTTCGCCATCCAACCGAGCGTTCATATAGGGAAACGCTCGAAGGGCGCGCGCCGCTACCTTGATCAGCAGGTCGTTGTAGCTCGGGTTGAAACCCAGCTCAGCCGACAACCGGGTTTTGAGACGCTCACGCAACGCAACGAAGTCGGTAGCATCGACCTCCATCGTCAACGTGACCGGAGCCGTGGCGCTGTGGCTCTCGTGCATATGCCGTGCGATCACCGCGCGCACGCCCTCCAGCGGAACAACCTCCAGAGTACCTGCCTTGGACGGCATCGGTGTCTCTACTTCGGTAGGCGCCGCAGCCTCGGCTGGCACCGAGGCGAGCACGTCCGCCTTGGTAATCCGCCCGCGTGGGCCACTGCCCGTCACAGCTGCCAGATCCACATCAAGCTGCTGGGCCAGGTGTTGTGCCACCGGGGTCGCCTTGGGCTGCGAAGCCAAGAAATCCATCACGTCGCGCTCGATGATGCGCCCGTTCGGCCCACTGCCCGTCACTGCGGCGATATCCACCCCGTGCTCACGCGCGTATTTTCGTGCTCGCGGCGAGGCAAAGATGCGCCCTTCCTGGACGCGCGGTGCCGTCTCAACTTCAGGGGCAACGGGCGTCTCAGCCTCTGGCCCAGCGTCGGCCTTGGCGGTTGGCAAAGGTGCCTCCGCCTCTGATGGGGGCACTTCATCCAACGGCTCGTCCTCCGTGCGTGTGATGATCCCGACCACGCTCAGCACCGACAGTGTCTCGCCCTCCTGAGCCAAGATTTTCCGCAAGAATCCTTTGCGTGTCGCCTCTACATCCAGCACGGCCTTATCGGTCTCGACAGTAAAGAGCACATCACCGCGATCGACAGCGTCTCCCTCGGCCTTGAGCCATTCGACGATCCTTCCCTCTTCTACAGTCTGCCCCAGCTTAGGCATAATCACTTCATAAGCCATCGCGTTCCCCCTATACGATCTTCCGGATCGCGTTGATGATGGTATCTACGCCCGGGATGTCTGCATCCTCCAACGACTCGCTCATCGGCACCGGCACATCAGCGGCTGACACGCGGATCACCGGCGCGTCCAACCAGTCAAAGAGCTCCTCCTGAACCCGTGCAGCGATCTCGCTGATGAAGGAATTAGTGGGGTAGGCCTCGGTGACACCCACCACGCGCCCGGTCTTGCGAACGGAGGCAGCAATCGTCTCCATATCCAAGGGTTTCAGCGTGCGCAGGTCAATGACCTCGACACTGATGCCCTCAGCGGCCAACGTCTCGGCTGCCTGTAGCGCGCGGTGGACCATTCGGGAGTAGGTCACCACCGTCACGTCGCTGCCCTCGCGCTTCACATCGGCCACGCCATAGGGAATGATGTAGTCCTCATCGGGCACTGATCCTTTCACGCCATAGAGCATCTTGTGCTCAATGAACATCACCGGATTATCGTCCCGGATCGCCGCCTTTAGCAGCCCCTTGGCATCGTAAGGGGTGCTCGGCATCACGACATAGATGCCAGGGAAGTGGGTCCAGAGCGCTTCCAGCGACTGGGAGTGGTGCGCTGCGATGCTTCGCCCGGCGCCTCCCTCGGTCCTGACGACCACCGGCACCGTGGTCTTGCCTCCGAACATGAAGCGGTTCTTGGCACCCTGATTCGCCAACTGATCCATCGCCAGCGGGGTAAAATCGACATACATAATCTCGACCATAGGTCGCATGCCGGCCATAGCGGCCCCTACTGCCGCACCAGCGATGCCGGCCTCGGAGATCGGGGTGTCCCGTACGCGCTCATCGCCAAACTCCTCGTGAAGGCCGCGGGTAGCGCCGTAAGCGCCTCCATAGAGGCCGATATCCTCCCCCATCAGGAAGACGTCCTCGTCGCGCAGCATCTCCTCCCGCAACGCCTCTTGGATCGCCTGACGGTACTCCACCTCATAGGTGCCGGAGCCGCCCTGGCGCACCAGGTCACGAAGCTCCTGCTCCCGAGCGATCTCCGCCGCGGTCCATTTGAACGGCGCGTAGACGTACCTCTCCAGTTCCTCCGCCGGCGGCATCGGTGAATTCAGCGAGAACTCCGTCGCTGTCTCAATAGCTTGCTCCATCTGCATCTCAACCGCATCGACTTCGGCCTCGGTTGCGATGTCCAGGTTAACCAGCTGTGCCGCGAAGTTCGGGATGGGATCGCGGGCTTTCCATTCTGCCTCCTCATCCCGTGTGCGGTAAGCTCGCGGATCCGATCGCGAGTGTCCATACCAACGGTAAGTCTGGCACTCCAGCAAATACGGACCCTCACCGCTCCGAGCGTGATCAACGGCGCGACCCACTGCCTCGCGAACCGCCAGCACATCCATACCATCAACGACCTCGCCAGGAATACCGTAAGCGCAGCCCCGATCAGCGATGGTCAGCTTGGCCGTCGCGTTTTCCAGCGGCACCGACATCGCATAGAGGTTGTTCTCCACAATGTAGACGACGGGAAGGTCCCAAAGCGCAGCCATGTTTAGCGATTCGTGGAAATTACCAGTGTTAGCAGCCCCATCACCGAAGAAGCAGAGCACTACGTCATCGGTCTTCTTGATCTTCTTCGCCAGAGCTGCGCCCGTGGCAACCGGGATGTTGCCGCCCACGATGCCTGTCGCGCCCAGATTCCCATTCTCGACATCAGCGATGTGCATCGACCCACCACGGCCCCGCGAATAACCAGTGGACCGCCCACACAACTCAGCTAGCATCTTATTGTAGTGCTCCTGATGTGCCTCCTCGGTCTCGGCCAGAACCGCGCCACGCGCATAGCAGTGCCCGTGGCCCCGGTGTGTGCTCGTGATGAGATCATCGTCCTCCAGCACGGAGATCGCGCCGACCGCCACGGCCTCCTGCCCAGCGTAAAGGTGCGATGCGCCTTTGATCAGATCCTGCCCTAACAGGTCGTAGACCTGGTTCTCGAACATGCGGATGGCCCACATCTGTTTCAGTAGTTCGAGCGCTTCCTCCTTGCTCATCGCCTGCAACGCCTGCTCCCTGTCCATTTCGTCTCCTTTTCTGATAGATTCTGATATATTATAAAAGAAAGTCAAACCTACCGCTTGAGTTCAGCATATGATGCCAACACCAGTTCGCCTAACGCCTCTTCGGCCTGAATCCGGCAGACATCGTTCAAGACCCGCACAACGCCAGCCTTGCGGATTTGCTTCTGCAGTGCCACAGCGTGGCCATCATCCGGATGATCATAGGTCAGGGCCGCGGCGATCCCCCACGCCAGGCCCCGGGGAGAGATACCGTGGGCCTCTACCAGTCGCGCCGCACCGACCAGGCGGTCGTCAGGCGCCAGTTTCCGCAGAGGATCCCGTGCCAGACGTGTGCAGGGATCAGCCAGGGCACGGTTTGCCAAGCGGATTAGAAGATAATCAATGTGCTCCAAGAGGCCCACGGGCTCGAAGTCATAGGCGGCCGTAAGCGACCGAGACACCGCTTCTAAGCCCTCATCCAATCGCGCGCGGATCCAGGGATCGTCGAGCGCCTCATAGCCGTAGATATGACCCCGTCGATACCCAAGATACACCAGAACGGCGTGCGCAGCGTTATGAATATAGAGCTTCCGAGCAGTATAGGCCCCAAAAGGCGCTACAGCCCGCAGGCCGACGATCTCTGGGATCGCGCCGACGAAGCCATCCCGGTCCGCCGGAAGCACCTTGTAGGGCTCAGCGACGACGAGGGTTGGATCCCCCGCCCGCTGCGCTGCGGTCGGGACGGGCGACATCCGGGCGATAACGGCCGGCACGAGGCCTAGCCGTGACGAAAGATGGGACCGGAATTCCTCCGACAGCGCGGCGCGGATGTGCGCCCCCAAGCGCTCCGGCGCGTCGGGGAGGTTTTCACAGATGATGATGTTGAGCGCATCACGCTCATCCAGTTTCCAGCGCTGGTCAAGCCCGGCAGCAATCGAGGTACCGATGGCGCTCAAAGCCCGCGCACCTACCGCCGTTGCCACCAACCGAGCCTGGGCTAACTCTCGAGCGACCCCTGCGGCATCTCTTCCACCCACAGCCCGCACCGGACCGACCACCAACTCTTCTACGCGAACCACCCCCGCCAGACGCAGCGTATAAGCGCCCCGGGCAGCCAGGGCGCGCACAAGCACCTCGTCCACGTCCACGAAGACCACTTCATAGCCCGACTCACTCAAGAGCTGTCCCAAGAAGCCCCGCCCGACACTACCTGCGCCGAATACGACAGCGGAGGGGTGTCGAGTTTCGTTCATGGCTGCTTTACTAGCCTGCACTAGACCACCCGAACCTGCAAATCCAGGGCGCACACGGCCTCGACCATCGAACTGGGCGCACCCTGATCGGTCACAACGACATCGATCTCGCGCACCTCTGCGAATGAAGCGATCCCAGCACGCCCCCACTTGGTACCGTCCAGAAGAATCACGACCTGGCGGCACATCTTCACCAATGGACGCTTCAGGGCCGCCTCAGGTTCGCTCACATCGGTCAGCCCATCCTCCAGCGTCAGACCATGGGCACCAAAGAAGCCTCGCACGATACGGTAACGCGACAGCAGCGCCAGGCCGCTGGCGTCGATCAACGAAGCAGTATCGTGATGTAAAGTGCCACCAGGCATCACCACCGAGAGATTGGGCAAACCCAACAAATCCTGAGCCACAACAAGGCTGTTGGTAACAACGGTCAGGTCTCGACGATCTTTGATGTGCTCTACCATCGCCAGTGTGGTGCTGCTGCTATCAAGGAAGATGGCCTCACCGTGACCCACTAGCTCCGCCGCCGCCGCCGCGATCCGAGCCTTCTCCATCACCTGCTGCTGCCGGCGCTTCGTCAGAGACAGTTCATGGAGTCCGGCACCGATGGGAATAGCCCCACCATGGGTCCGTAACAGCGCACCCTGGTCGGCCAACGCCTGTAGATCGGCTCGAATGGTGACGTCTGAGACACCAAAACGTGCGCTGAGATCACTCACTGAGACCCGTCCCTGAACCTGAACCAGATCCAGTATCGCCTGTCGTCGTTCTTCGAGAAACATTGATTTGCGTTTACTTTCGTTTGGTTTCATTGTACACTTGAATAGTGATGGTGTCAATTTCGTTCGACTCGTGATTAGGGCTTCATCATTCTCTGGAGTCAGATGGAGATATCCAACTACACTTCGAGGAACCGCCGCCGCGTCCCAAAGGACACACTCTGCCTGAGGCCAAGACCTGCGATAAAGGCCACGGGCGCATCGAAGTCCATCAACTAACGACCTCCACCGAACTCAATGACTACTTGACCTGGCCAGGCGTACAGCAGGTGTTCCGTCTGGAACGCACGGTGACCCGGCGTGGGCAGACTACTACGGAAGTCGTCTATGGCATCATCAGCCCCAGCCCCGCGGCAGTCTCCGCCGAACCGCTGCTGACCTACATCCGCCAGCACTGGCACATCGAGAGCAAGTCTCATTGGGTGCAGGATGTCACGTTTGATGAAGATCCTTCGCAAGTACGTCAGGGCCATCTTCCCCACGTTATGGCTGCGCTGCGCAACGCCGTCATTGGCCTCCTGGGCGCGGCACACTTCAAGCCCACTTTCCGCACCTTAAAACAGGTGCATATGAATTTAATATTTGAGAAAATAAGCCATAGCTTCAAAATAAAACAACAAAAAATCATGAAGAATTGAAGTGCAGCCTCTTTGATCATAAGTAACCCGCATAAATTCTGCTTTTGAATCTCATTCCAGATG
>PWVB01000497.1 GCA_003562365.1 Anaerolineae bacterium | reverse complement strand
TCACGGCGGTCAGGCTAACGCCTAACTTCGCTGCCAGTAGTTCGCGCAATCTAATCGCTTCTTGTGTCAATCGGACGCTGGTCTGTGTCTTGTTCATACTCGTATTGTACCGCGAAATGAACTATGGTCAACCTTACGGAATGCACAGGGGAACCGCATTCCCCTCCCCGTTAAAACGGGGAGTCCCCTGCGGAGAAATCTATGGATCCCGGGCAGCCGGCGAGCGTCCTGCACAGTGAAAGGAGACAGCAAAGGGGAATCTATGTGTCTGGTACAGGCTCGCAATCTGATCAAACGTTACACAGCCGACGGCCCCAATGCCGTCGACGATGTGTCGTTTGAGATCTATGACGGGGAGATCTTCAGCCTGCTGGGGCCCAACGGTGCGGGCAAAACGACCATCATCTCGATGCTCAGTACGTTGCTCAAACCGACGGGGGGAACCGCGACGGTCAACGGACACGACATCCGAACCCAAGCCATGGCCGTACGCCGAAGTATCGGTGTGGTTCCTCAGGAACTGGCCCTCTATGCTGAACTGTCGGCGGCGGAGAACCTCCGTTTCTGGGGCGAGATGCGCGGCTTAGGCGGCGCAGCCCTTGGAGGAGAGATCAAAGAGAAGCTGGCGTTGATGGACCTCACTGAGCGAGCCCGGGACCGCGTGGAGACGTTCTCCGGCGGAATGAAACGCCGGCTCAATCTGGCCATTGGACTGCTGGGCAACCCTCCGCTCATCATGCTGGATGAGCCGACCGTCGCCATCGACCCTCAGAGCCGGCGCTACATCCTCGACTACGTCAAGGCGCTCAACCAGAAAGGCACGAGCATCCTGTACACGACGCACTATATGGAGGAGGCTCAGGAGCTGAGCCACCGCATCGGGATCATCGATCACGGCAAACTGATCACCCTGGGCACACTACAGGAACTGAAGCAGCTGGTCGGGGAGCACGAGATGCTGAAGCTGCAGCTCTACCAATCTGAGGGGGGACAGACTTTGACGGAGGCCGTGGGTGAGATCAAAGGCCTTCACCGGGCTAGTGCCAACGACGGTGAGGTCACGCTCAACGTGGATGCAGCGGAGGAGGCGTTACCGGAGGTGCTGAGCAAGGCCTCGGAGTTGGGGCTGAGCATTCGAAACATCGAGATCCGCGAACCGAACCTGGAGACTGTTTTCCTCCATCTGACCGGCCGCGCACTGCGGGACTAGGAGCGCTGCATGCGCAAACTTGCAACCCTGGCCCTCAAAGAGGTCAAGCTCGCTTTTCGGGATGTCGGGGCCCTGGTGACGATGCTCGTGACGCCGCTGGTGTTGACACTGGCCATTGGGGCAGCGTTTGGGACGGGCGGCGGCGGCCTATCCGATGTCCCGGTGCTGCTTCTCATCCAGGATGCCGGACCGATGTCCCAGATCGTGGTAGAGGTGTTTACCTCTGCAGAGCTGGCGGACCTTCTAGCACCTGAGATCGTCTCCGACGAAGCCGCAGCGCGTTCCCGAGTCGAAAGGGACGAGGTGGCGGCCCTGGTCATCGTGCCGCCGGGGTTCAGCCAACGCATCGCGCCGGAGTTAGCCCGGATAGAGGAGACGTTGGGGATCGATCTTCTGGACCTCGGACCAGCGCAAACAGCGCCCTTTCCTGAGGAGCTCTGGCCGGAGATCAGCCGACTGTTTCTCGAGACCGTTGAGATGGACGAGGATCCCCTGGTCGTCGAGGTCTATGCCAGCCCTAACTGGCGGATCAGCGCAGGGGTCATCCGGGGCATCCTCACTCAGGTACTGGCGCAGATAAACACGACGACGCAAGGGACAGCGACGATCATAGAGGCGCTCTTAACGCGAGGATCCCGGGATGGCGAGAACCAGGATATCGATGCTGATCCCTTTCTGCTGGCCGCGGAGATGGGATTGGATGACACCACCGCGACCCAGCTGCCGGTGCGCGTGGACATCGTCTCACCCAGCGGACGGAGCTTTAGGTGGCTGGACTATTCCGCCACCAGCATGGCCGTGCTCTTCCTGATGTTTGCCGTCACCTCGGGAGGGCGGACGCTGCTGGCCGAGCGCCAAGCCGGTACCCTGCCCCGCCTTCTGGTCTCACCCACCCCGGCGTTGACGATTCTCACGGGCAAGATGGGCGGCGTCTTTGTCACCGGGCTGATGCAGGTCTTCGTCCTGTGGGGGGCGACCGCGCTTCTCGGCGCCTATTGGGGACCGCCACCGGGCGTGATGGCGGCCATCGTCGCACTGGTGCTCTGCGCCACCGGGGTGGGAGCCTTGATCTCGGCATGGGCGCAGAACGCTGGCCAGGCCAGCGCCATCGGTACTGCCGTAACCCTGATCGCTTCGGCGGTCTCCGGGACTTTCTTCCCGCGCATGAACCTCCCCGAGTGGGTGCAGACGGTCAGCCTGGTCACGCCCAACGCCTGGGGAATCGAGATGTTCAGCGCCCTGCAATCGGGCCAGGGACTCGCAGAGATTCTGCCGTTTTTGGGCGGCGCCCTCGGACTCACCATTATCTACTACGTCGCAGCGGCGGCCGGCTTTCGCCGCCAGTTTAGGTAGATGAGGTGCCCGATGATTACCGTGCTGCTTGCTATGATCCGCAACGAGTTTCGACGAGAATTTGCCCACCCCATCTCCGTCGTCTTCTTCTTGCTCCTGCCGCTGCTCTTTACCGCGGCGGTGGGCGCCGGACTTGGCGACGTCTCCGGTGATGAAAGCCCCGAGGAGTACCGCGCCCAACTCTACGTCAAGACCGGTGACGAAGGCGCGTTGGCAGACGCCTTTCTGCAGGCACTCCGAGAGGTAAATCTGACGGTCCACGTGGCGCCGACGCTGCCGGAGGACACCTTCGGCCTGGAGATTCCCGCGGGGTTCTCTACCCGACTGCAGAGCGGCGAACCTGTCACGGTGACCCTGCACACGCTGCCGGTCGAGAGCGCAAGCCAGGCCGTCGAGCAGTACGTCCGGGCCGCCGCCGGACGGTTGGGTGGCATCGCACAGATCGCAGACCTGGGCAGCGCTCACGCAGAAGGGCTGCGGGTGGTGACCACCCCAGAGGAGCAGCGCGCGTTCTACGAGGAGGTCTTCGCGCGAACTCTGGAAGCCTCCCAGGATCCGCCTGCGGTGGTGGAGGTGCGCTGGCCAGATGCCGTGAAGGCGGCCGACGCACCCGCCGCGATGGCCAGTGGTACCGAACAGGCCTCGGCGGGACAGCTTGTCACGTGGGTCCAGATCACCCTGTTGGGGGCGGCCGAGGTCTTGGTCGACGAACGGCTGCGGGGCACGATGAAGCGGCTGCTGGTCACCCCGGCCGGGCGGGCCACTATCTTGAGTGGAAAACTGCTGGCGCGCTTGATGCTGGGGCTGGTGCAGATGACGCTTCTGCTGGGCGGCGGGGCGCTTATATTCGGGGTGAGATGGGGGGAGCAGCCGCTGGCCACGGCCCTGGTCTCCGTCGCCTTTGCCCTGGCTACCGTGGGTCTGGGCATGCTGGTGGCGACGTTCGTCCGGACCCGCGGGCAGGCCAGCAGCGTCGTCGTGGGTATGGCGATGGCTTTGGCGGCGTTGGGGGGCGCCTGGTATCCGCTGGAGGTCACGCCACCCCTCTACCGCCAGATCGCCAGCGTCCTGCCGTCCACGTGGGCGATGCGAGCCTATACCGATCTGCTGGCCCGCGGCGCTACGGTCGCCGACGTGCTTCCTTCCGTCGCGGTACTGCTGGGCTTTGGCGTCCTGTTCACCGTGGTGGGGATATGGCGCTTCCAGTGGTACGAGTGAAGAACGGTGCGAGATCCGTCGCTGCTGGTAGGTGCTGCAATCTGAGGCGTCTGGAAAAGGAGTAACCAATGGCTATCGAAGAGGTTCGGCTGTGGGAGCCCTACGAGATTACCCTCGAGGCCCGCGAGGCCTACGACAACCCCTACACGGATGTCACCGCCTGGGTGCATCTGGAGGGCCCCGGGTTCGAGAAGCGCGTCTACGGCTTCTGGGATGGTGACAATGTCTTCCGCGTGCGTATCTTGGCCACGGAGCCCGGCGTCTGGTCCTGGCGCAGCGGCGCCAGCTGCTCCGATGCCGGCCTCTGCGGCGAGCGCGGGCGTCTGAACGCCGTACCCTGGCCCGAGGCGGATCTGGTTGAGAATCCTTGCCGGCGCGGATTTCTTCGCAGCACGCCCAACGGGCACGCCCTGACCTATGCCGACGGCACCCCTTGTTTCCTGGTGGGCGACACGTGGTGGGCAGCACCGACGTTCCGTTACCGCTGGACGGAGGCACCGGAAGGACACCCCGTCGGGCCGCAGATGGGCTTCAAGGATATGGTCCGGTATCGCAAGGCCCAGGGCTACAATTTGATCGCGATGATCGCCGCGATGCCGACCTGGGCCAACGACGGCCAGCCCCCGCTGATCTGGCTCGATGAGGCCGCCGGCGTCGGCATTCGCGATGCCTGGCAGCAGGCCGGCACGCAGTCGGCCAAGGATATGCACAACGAGGGAGGACGGCCCTTTCTCTTTCCCGGAAAGGTGCCCGGCTACGAGGAGATCGTCCCAGACTTCGACCACATCAACCCGGCCTATTTCCGCTGTCTGGACCGCAAGGTGGACTACCTCAACGCAGAAGGGTTCATCCCCTTTATCGAGGTGGCCCGGCGGGACGTCAGCACCATCTGGCGCGCCTTCTACGACTGGCCCGATTCTTACGCGCGCTACATCCAATACGTCTTCAGTCGCTACCAGGCCCACAACTGCATCCTGAGTCCCATCCACTATGATTGGCAGCGGATGTCGATCCCTTCGCGAGACTACAATACACCGGCCAACCTGGTCCTGGACCGCTATGGGCCGCCTCCTTTCGGAACGCTCTGTTCCGCCAACAGCAACGGCTCAACGCTGATCAACTTCGACCAGCCGCCTTGGCTGACCCTCCACCAGATCGGGAACTGGCGCGATCACGACCATCACTGGTTGCTGACGGAGATCTATGATGAGACAGACCCACCCCGCCCCGGGCTGAACGGGGAGCCCTACTATGCAGGCTGGCCCGACCATAGTGGGTGGCCGGACTACGCCGGCTGGTCAGAGGAGGACTTCATCGGGGGCACGCCGGCCGACGATGCCGCCTGTCGGTCCGGTATGTACGGCAGCGTCCTCTCCGGCGGCCTGGCGGGCCACATCTATGGCGCGGAGGGCATTTGGGGCGGCGATATTGAACCGGAAGCACGCCGCACCATGTGGGAGGCGCTCACCTGGCGATCCGGTGCCCAGATGGCGCATCTGAAGGCCTTTGTGCTCTCCGAGGGCGAGCGCTATCAGCACCTGACGCCCAAGGCGGACCTCATCACCCCCAACAAGACGGCCGACACCAGCGGCAACCGAGGGTGGGCTTACTGCGCCCGAACGCCGGAGCGCGACCTCTTTTTAGCCTACTTCGAGGCGGGCTATGCCGATCTGGCGACCCAAAACCCGCAGCTACGGGGCGCGCTGGCCGAGCACCGCTACCGGGCCCGCTGGCTGAATCCCCGATCCGGGGGATGGGCCGACGCCGGCAGCCTCGATGCTGACGCCTGGTGCCGGATCGCCCTCCCCCAGCTGCCCTCCACTGAGGATTGGGCGCTGAAGCTGACCCTGGAGGGTCCGCTGCAGGAGCAGGCATCGACGCTATGAGCCCTAACTACGTTCTGGCCCACGATCTGGGCACCACCGGCAACAAAGCCACGCTGTACGACGCTGACGGACAGCTGGTCGGCAGCGCCTTTCACGGCTATCAGACCGACTACCCCCACACCAACTGGGCCGAACAGGATCCTGAGGACTGGTGGACCGCCGTCTGCCGCTCCACCCGCCGGCTGCTGGCCGAGACCGACAGACAGAGCGCCGAGATCGCCTGCGTGACGTTCAGCGGCCAGATGATGGGGTGTGTGCCTCTGGATCCACAGGCGCGCCCCCTGCGCAAGGCGATCATCTGGGCCGATCAACGGGCCGTAGCGCAGGCAAGCTGGGTGGAGGAGCGCATCTCCTTCGCCGACGTCTACCGCACGACCGGACACCGCCTGAGCGCGTCCTATAGCCTGGCGAAGATCCTGTGGGTGCGCGACCACCAACCCGGGATCTACCGGCAGACCCACAAATTCGTCCACGCCAAAGACGCCATTGTCGCCCGCCTCACCGGGCGTTTCGTCACCGATCCCTCCGACGCCTCAGGGATGAACCTCTACGATCTGGAGGCCGGCACCTGGTCCCCGCAGATCCTGGACGCAGCCGAGCTGAGTCCGGCACAACTACCGGAGATCGTCCCTTCCAGCGCCGTCGTGGGCCAGGTACGGTCCGCGGCGGCGGTAGAGGTAGGCCTGACGGCGGGAACGCCCGTCGTCATCGGCGGTGGGGACGGCGCCTGTGCAGCCGTCGGCGCCGGCGTCGTGGCCGAGGGGACGGCCTATAACTACATCGGCTCTTCGTCGTGGATCGCGCTGGCAACGCGGGAGCCGATCCGCGATCCTGACTACCGCACCTTCACCTTCGCCCACCTGGTGCCGCAGATGTTTATGCCCGACGGGACGATGCAAGCCGCCGGCGCCTCGTATCAGTGGACCCGCGACCAGCTCTGCCGGCAGGAGACGCAGGCCGCCGATGTCCTGCGCCTCAGCCCCTACGATCTGATGAACGCCCAAGCCGACCAGTCACCGCCCGGCGCCAACGGGCTCCTCTACCTACCCTACCTGATGGGAGAGCGCAGCCCCCACTGGAATCCGCAGGCGCGCGGCGCCTTTGTCGGCCTGACCATCCGCCACACGCGCGCCGACCTTATCCGTGCCGTGCTGGAGGGGGTGGCGATGAACCTGCGCACGATTCTCGATGCGCTGCGAGCCCAGGGCGCCGATGTCGCGGCCATCCGCCTCATCGGCGGAGGAGCCCGCAGCCGACTCTGGAACCAAATCATGGCCGATATCTACGGCCTACCGGTAGAGCGCCTGGCGATCCTGGAAGAAGCGACGTCGATGGGGGCCGCGCTGGCGGGCGGCGTCGGCGTGGGACTCTATCCGGAGTTCTCCATGGCCACAGCGATGAATCCGGTGGCGGCGGTGATCGAGCCCGATCCCACAGCCCAGTCCGTCTACCAGGCGCTCATTCCGCTCTTCCGGGAGACCTACGACGCCCTGGCACCCGTCTACGGTCGTCTGGCGGAGGTCAGCCCATAGGCCTCCTCTGCCAACGGTCAGTGGGGGCCAGACTCTAGCCGGCGGAGGAGGATCAAGCCTTGCGGCGCCGGTGTTCATCCAGCCACCGATCGCGCATCTCGAGCCGCCGGCGATAGGTAGCGCGCACCTCAGCAGGCAGATCCGGTCCGGCACTCAACGCATCCAGGAAAGCCTCGACGTCGGTGAGCTTGCCCTGGATGAGATTGACGGCGACAGGCCGGGTCGGGAGGTCGGGCCGGGCCCGCAGGCTGAAGTGAAACTCGTGGATAAGGCGGTCGATGGCCAGCATCTTCTCCCGCGGTCTGCGCAGGCGCGGATAGGTCTCGAGATAGTGCCGGAAGGCCGTCACCGCCCCCCCTGGATTGAGCTGTTTGCGCTTGTAGGATCCGTTGTAGTCTCCCCAGGTGATGGTCCAACCGCACGCCGGGCACGTCAGCACTTCATCGCGTGGATCGCCCGATCGCGGCTCGCGCATAATCACCGACACCTGTCCCC
>PWVB01000417.1 GCA_003562365.1 Anaerolineae bacterium | reverse complement strand
CCGGGTGGCACGCCGCTCGTCTCCGCCTCAGATGATTGCACGCTCAAGGTCTGGGATTTGGCAACGGGGAGGGAACGTCTCACACTGAACGTCCACCGCGAGGACGTGATGGATTATGCCATCAGCCCTGACGGCCAACTCGTTGTCTCGGCCTCGCTGGATGACACGCTCTGCATCTGGGATCTGGCAACGGGCGCCAAGCTGATGGTGTTGGAGGATCACATCGCGGACGTGGTCGGTTGTGCTTTCAGCCCTGGCGGGATGCGCGTCAGTTCTGCTTCCTGTGATGCGAATTTGAACGTGTGGGACGTCCAAACGGGAGCCCTGATGCTTCGTCTGGAAGGGCACACGAACTGGGTGAACGGTTGTGCATGGAGCCCGGATGGGTCTCTGATCGCCTCTGTGTCGAATGAACATGCGGCCAGGGTCTGGGATGCACGGAGGGGAGCACTCCTTGCTGCACTTCGTGTGAGGGGAGAGCTCAACGCCTGCACTTGGTCGCCGTCGGGTTGCACGGCGTCTACTTCCTGCGCCTGGCGTGGTGAAGCAAGTGCAGGCGCTGCCCGCCGAGCCAGGCCGCCGCTTTGCCGCGCTCACTGGCGGTGCTTGAGCCCCTGGCCAGCCAGTTCCACGCCTGGTTGAATTGGGGTATCATGAGAGGGCTCTGGCGGCGTTGGAAAAATCGTCAAGGAGAACACGATGTCTCTGACCGAATCCGACATTCGCTCGCACACCGATCCCGCCTCCTTCCGACGCGGGTTAGACTACTACCAGCGAGGCGCCATCTTTGACGCCGTGCGCCAGGGCGACGAGCTGCGCGCCGAGTGCGAGGGCAGCCAGTACGAGCCCTATCGCGTCAGCGTCAGCCTGGATCAGCGCGGCATTGCCAGTTATCGCTGCTCGTGCCCGCGCGGTGGCTTCTGCAAGCACATCGTCGCCATGCTCCTCACCTGGGTCCACGAGCCAGGCGCTTTCGACGTGATCCCGCCGCTGGATGAACTGCTGGCCGAGCGCAGCCGCGAGGAACTGGTGGCCCTGGTCAAGGAGATGATTGGCCGCCGGCCCGAGCTGGCCCGCCTGCTGGAACTGCCGCTGGGGCCGGTCGATGCGCGCCCCTTCGACCCCAAACCGTTTCGCAAGCAGGTGTGCCGCGCGCTCACCCGTGAAGACGCCGAAGAGGTCGCCCGCGAGTTGGAGCAGGTGTGCCAGACAGCCGAGCGCTACCTGGAGGCCGGCCAACCTGTGGCCGCCGGCGACCTCTACGCCCTCGTCATGGACGAGACACTGCGCAGGATGGGGGACTGGTGGCTGGAGTGGGAAGAAGAAGGGGACATCTTTGGCGCTCTCCACGAGTGTGCCGATGGGCTGGACTCCTGCCTGGAGGAGGTGGCGGCCGATGAAGCCCGGCGCCGCTCCTGGCTGGAGGTGCTGTTGAAGGCCAAGCTGGAGGACATCCGCCTGGGAGGGGTGGATCTGGCGCTGCCCGCCGCCGACGTGGTCATCGAGCGGGCCACCGACGAGGAGTGGGCATGGATCGAGGTCCTTCTCCGCTCGGAGCTGCAACGAGCCGACGACTGGAGGCGTGAAGCACTGGTGCGGTTTATGGCCGGGCGGCGCGCGGCGACCGAGCGAGAGACCGAAGCAGACACTCTGATCCTGGAGCAGGGCACGCACCGGCAGCGCGCCTTCCTGTTGCTCCACCTGGGGCGCCTCGAAGAGGCGGTCGCCATCGCCGCTGAGCACTTTGCCGACCTGCCCGGCCTGGTCATCCAGTTTGCCGATGCTCTGGTCGAGACCGGTCACGGCGAGGCGGCCGTGGCCTACATAACCGGCCAGATGGAGAACGGGCGCTATGGCCGGCGCTATGACCCCTGGCTGGCCCACCATTTTCAGGAACACGGGAACCGGCAGGCCGCCCTCGACCAGTGGCGGAAAGAATTCGAGGCCTATCCATCGCTGTCCACCTACGAGACGCTCCAGGAACTGGCGACAGAGCTTGGGGTCTGGCACGACCTGCGACCCGCCCTGATCGCCGCGGTCGACCCTATCCGCTACGCCTCCCTGCTGGTGGACATCGCGCTGGAGGAAGGGGACGTGGAGCGGGCGCTGGAGATCGCCCGCCAGCCCGGTGCTCTCGTCGGCGTGGAGCGGTAGGACCGGCTGGCCCAGGCCGCCGAGGACCGCTTTCCTCGCGACTCTATGGGATTCTACCGCCGGATGGCCGAGCGGACCATCGCCGGGCGGGCCCGTGCAAGCTACCAGGTCGCCGCGGGCCACCTGCGCCGCCTGCGCGACCTGCACCTCCGGTTGGGCGAGGCCGCCGACTGGCAGGCGTATATCGACGGCTTGCGCCAGGAACACCACCGCCTGCGGGCCCTGCAGGATGAGCTGAACAAGGCGGGATTGTGAGTGAAGGGTGGATCTATGGGATGCCAACGCGTCACGGAACGGTTCGATGGATAGCATTCTGAACTACCTGCGCATTTCGGACACCCTCGGCACCGCTGGCCAGCCGGCCGCCGAGCAGTTCGCCGGGATCCGCGCCGCAGGGTACGAGGTCGTGATCAACCTGGCGCTGTCCACTTCGACCAACGCCCTGCCGAACGAAGGCGATCTGGTCGCAGCGCAGGGGATGGAGTACGCTCACATCCCCGTCATGTGGAAGTCGCCCACCGCGGCCGACCTGGAGCGCTTTTTCGCCGCGATGGAGCAGCACCGCGGGCGCAAGGTGTTCGTCCACTGTGTGCTCAACATGCGCGTGTCGTGCTTTGTTTTCCTCTACCGCGTGCTGCGCCTGGGCGTGCCGGTAGAGACGGCTTTGCAGGACGTGCTGGCGATCTGGCAGCCGGACGAGGTCTGGCAGCGGTTCGTTGACGAGATGCAGGGTCTTTTCGCCTGACTATCCAGATGAAAACGGGGTGGTAGAATGTCAAAAGGCCGTACCGTCCAGGTCGAGTGCCAGTGCGGGCAGTTTCTTTTCAAGTACTTCAAGGCCTGCAGCGGCCGGCTAATCAAGTGCTTCCTGGACGAGATCCAGGATGACGGCGTGGGGATCTTCGACGCGCCGTTGGGCATTCGACCGGCGTTCTGCGGTTGTGGTAAGGGTATCGGCATTGTGCGCATCGTGCGCAGACGGCCCGCGCTCAAGCTGAACCAGGGCGCGATCCAAAAGATCAGGATATGACGAGGACAAGAAACGAGATGAACAACTACCCAGAGGGAGCGCTGTTAGTCAGACAGGCCGGTGAAGGGCAGTGGTCATTCGAGTATCCCCGGCTGAGTTGGGACGTACTCGAAGAGTTCCACGAGGCGATAGAGCTTTGGCGGACAGGGTACGTGACCGACGCTGAGGCAGCTTACCGCCAGCTGACCGCCGACTTGCCCGAGTTCATCGATGCTCACCATCATCTTGCACTGCTGCTGAGCGAGACCGAGCGGCCAGACGAGGCCTATCGGCTGTGGGGGCAGACTGTCGCGATGGGGCTTGGTTGCCTTCCCGAAGCGTTCGAGATGGGCCGGGACTTGCTGCCCTGGTCCATGTTGGAGAACCGCCCCTTCCTGCGTGCCTATCACGCACTTGGACTCGAGTACCTGGAGCGAGGCCGGGTCGCCGATGCGCTGGAGGTTTTCGAGAACCTGTTGGCGATGAACCCTGGGGACAATCAGGGGGTGCGGGCGCTGGCTATCGATTGTCATTTCCTGCAAGGGCATCCCGAAAGGGTGCTCGAGGTCTGCGATCGCTACCCCGGTGATGGAATGGCGCATGTGACGTACGGCCGCGCACTGGCGTTGTATCAACTGGGGCGGCAGGCCGAGGCAGATGAGGCGCTGACCCAAGCGATAGAATGGCTCTCGTTGGTCGGCAGAGAACTGACCAAGAAACGGCATCCACGGCCGCGCGGGTTGCATCCTGATCGTGTCACACACGGTGGGGCGGACCAGGCGTATTACTACTGGGAGGATCAGGGCCAACACTGGAAAGGAACGCCGGGCGCGATAGAGTGGGTGCGAGAGTGTCTGCAACAGAGAAAAAGCCAATAGCTGGCTGGTCGCTCCGGGTATCGTGTGCTTCTTTGGTGCACACCTTTTCGACCAATCAGGAAGGCAAATGGGATGTGTGAGGTCGAGCTAGAGGGCGAAATGGTCGTCGCCAGCCCCGACTCGCCAGACGTGGCGCGCTGCCCCGAGTGCGGTGGCAGGGTCGTCAAGCGCAAGGGCCAGCGGATGGACGGTGGTGTGACGTTCTTCTACCGCCACAAACGCGGCGAGGGGCGGGATTCAGCCCGCGTGACCGCAGGGGGCACACCAACGAACTTTACTGAATGAGGATAAATTGAGCGCGAGAACCGGATTGTTCGCTCTGCTACTGGTTCTCATCTGGGTTGCGGGGATCGTTCTCTTCTAAGCCAGAGAGCGTCTTCGACGGGAGGTGCTCTTTCTGCTCGGAGCCGTCTACCTGATCAGTATTGTGGGGCTTTTTGCCTACATATGGCTCGACGGCCTGAACCCGATGAGTGAGCGCCCGCCCAGCGTCCTTCTGCTGCGAGCGCAGCGGGACGACGACGCCCTCCTCGGCCAAGGCTTTCAGGTCCCGGCTGATGGTGTGCAGACCGCAGTTGAAGATCCGAAAGGCGAAGTCCTCGGCGGTTAACAGGGCGCCTTGATCCAGCGCCTCCTGGGCCATACGTACGATCTGACGGCGCCGCAGGACGCCGGTGCCTTGGGCTCCCTCCTGAGCGAGGCGGTACTCGTGGTCTTCTTCCCCCGCATAGAGGGTCAAGACCACCGGCACCATCTTGCACTGCGAGAGCGGCTTGTGTCCCGGCTCGTCGGCCGAGACGGCCGTCATCGCCAGCTGGCCAGCCTGGATCGCTTCGGGCTGTGCCAGCCAGGGGAAGTACACGTTCTTGATCAGGTCGGTCACGGCATGGGCTTCAAACTGAGAGCAGCCCATGCCCTCCTTGACCCGCATGGCGAAGACCTGGTCCAAGGTCTTCGCAGTCAAGCGATTCAGTTGTTCGCGTTCTGTTTGTCGTATCAGGGCAGTCTCCTGTTTTCATTGGGTTATTTGGTCCCCGATTCTACAGGTACCTGCCATATGGCACAGCATTGGTTGTCAGGCTATGTGACAAGAAAGGATCCGTGAGCACAATCCGATTTGGCCACCAACCAGTACGGAGCATGAACCTAGGGTCCTCAAGCTACATTTTGCCCCTATCCTGAAGGCTTGACACGGCGGTCAGATTGGTAAAGGTAACATCACGATTCAGAGTCAGCAGGAGAAGCGATACTACTACAAGGCGTGCGAGAAGACATCGGCGAAGATCAAGGGAGCGGTTTACTCCTGCCGCAAGAAGTCACCCGAGACGCTTGCCTGCGTCGTGACCTTGCCGGCTTTCGGTTGCCCGGCGCAAGCGATGGCATTTAACTTATGGGGTGATGTATAATTTCTTGTGCTTGCCGCCATAGTATCAGGAAAAACTTGCGGCTGCCGGGCCACCGGCGCCGTTGATTGCGTCGCACCCCTGCGGTTGCGCCGGGGCTCGCGGACCACAAGTGGTCAATGGAGGAGCTAATATGGTACAGAGTCGCACTCCCACATCCGCCCCAGCTTCCGAAACGGCGTGGGCGGCCCTCCAAAGCCTTCTTAGCCCTCCAAGCTGAGTGGCTTACCTGACCGCGGCCAAATGTGGTGCTACCCATCGAGCAGCTTTCCGGCCAAGTTGTGTACCACGTAACACCGTTAACGTCGTTACAAACGCGCATTGTGGAGTTGCTCGACCTATCGCCCGCCATCTACACAGGACTGGCGGGGAATTGGACAAAGTGAAAATCGTCTGCGTGAATGGTCAGACAACAGGATGAACTGAACCGAAAGATGAGGTGGGTCGTGAAAGAAGCGGAACTGATTGCTATTCGTTATGGATTTGAGAGGCGTGTCGATCAAGCGATTCGTGCAGATGCGGGGAAGCCGCTTGTGCGGGCTGAAATACGCCCACCCTTAGAATCAGGACGGGGGAACGTGGCACGTGCCTATAGCTGGTCGATTGTGGAATTCGCACACCGGTGTTTCTACGTGAACGAACAATTGGACGCGGCCAATGCCGCGCTGATTGAGAACGCGCAGCACTATCTGGATCATCCCCTTGACCTGCACGATCGCGACAGTTTCCACTGGCACTCGGAAATGCTGTGCCGGTTGATTGAGTTCTACGGTTCAAACGGGTCGCTTTATGCAGGCCGAATGAAGGGCAAGGCAGAAGAGCGGATTATGGAGTCGCTCTGGGCCTATGCCAAACGCCATAGCCGCCTGGGAGGGGCTGACTTGGGGCCACCGACCGGAACCCGAGTAAATGGGATATTCGATGCCGTTGATGCCGAGTTGGTGAAATCGAAGACATGGCATGTACATGAATCTGAGAACCATCACGTACAGGGGTTATCAACGGCCTGGCACTTTGCCAAGTTGGCCAAGAATAATCCGACCTATAATACGCGGAAATATGACGATGGTCATACCGTTCAGGAGCACTACGATGCGTGGACTGCCTACATCAAAGCCTACTGCCTGGAACGGGCGAAAAAAGGGCTGTTCATTGAGATGAACAATGACCGGTACAATGGTCATCTGCTCAAAGGTGTGTACAATTTCTACGACTTCGCCGCAGATGAAACAATGAAGGCGCTGGTGGGCGCACTGTTGGATCTCTACTGGGCCACGTGGGCGCAGGAGCAGTTCAACGGTGTGCTGGGAGGTGGGAAGGCGCGTCTCTACCCAAGTCCGACTGGTGGATATCGCAATGCCGGCAAATCCTATGGATCACAAATGACCTGGTTCTACCTGGGAATAGGCGAACCACAATCGTATGATTCGGCGCTGCTTTCGACATTGACCTCCCAATATCGTTTGCCTTTGGTGGTAATGGATATCGCTTTGGATCCCGTGGGACGCGGTGTGTATGAAATTCATCAACGCCCTCTGGGATTGGCGAAGAAAGGCTATCACCAGTGTCCAGATTATCGCCTACAGACCGACAACGGAGGTATTCATCGCTACACATATTGCACGCCTGAGTTCATCATGGGGACGCCGATGTCAGCAGCGCATCCGCGTGAAGCCTGGACGGCGATCAGTGCGCAGAACCGGTGGCACGGCGTGATTTTCGCAGGCCACAAAGATGCGCGGATTGTGCCCTATCCAGAGAATCTGGCCGAGGATAATCGCACCTACACGCAGCAGTGGTCTGTTCAGCATCAGGGCACCCTGATTGCTCAGAAACTGAAGAGTAGTGTTAAGTGCGGCGCGATGGAGGTGTGGTTCTCCAAGGCGGGGCTGTCTAGACCGCGAGAAGAGAATCACTGGGTCTTTGTGGAGGCGGACGGTGCGTATGCAGCAGTGCGGACGGTGGCCGGTGGGTATTCGTGGCGACCGAGCCAGGATGTCGTCCCTGGTGCGTGGTTGCGCGGCGATGATGAATGGTCACCGATCATTCTTGAAGTTGCCCGAAAGCAGGATTTTGCCGATTATGATGCCTTCTGTGCTGCCGTGCAGGCCAATGCGCTATCTTATGACGGATCCGTGCTCTTCTATTCTGGATTGGATGGGCACACTTTCAAGTTCTATGCCGATTACAGTCAACCGCCGGAGATTGACGGCGCACCGGTAGACTATATGCCACCCTACGCTTTTCATAGTCCCTTTGTGCAGGCTGAATGGGATAGTGGCGTTGTGATCAT
>PWVB01000223.1 GCA_003562365.1 Anaerolineae bacterium | reverse complement strand
GGTTTTGATCCGAATGTGGGTATGGATTCCCCACTTTCGCGTCTAAAAACGCATCAGAAAGGGTGTAGCCAACCACTTTTGGGGCGACCACGGTTCCCTGTGGTCCTACCCGGGGAGGGGAATGCCGTAAATACCTATGGATTTGAGTGTCACCACTGGGCATACGAAGAGGCCAGACGCTCGTGGAGCGAAGGCAATACCAGTATCCGCAGGCGCCTTGCTGTGACACGAGAACCTGCCCCAGGATATTCGGGAGAGTGTCAACAGCCTAGACGCAGTAGCCCGCGGGCCTCGAGGTCGCCCAGTGGGCGGGCCATGGCGCCAGCACTTGTCAAGACCAGTCGCTGACCAGCTCGTGTGAAAGCCATGTACAGTTTTCGGGTATGTGCCTGTACAAGCTCTGCTCGATCGACATCGTTTAGCCTTAGGCTGTCTTCCAGCTCGAAGAGCTCGTGCAGCCCGGAGATAAAGACCACCGGGCTCTCCAAGCCAGCACCAGCATTGAGGGTGGTGACCCGTATGAAGTCGCCAGGGCGTTCATTTTTGGGATCTCGAGCGCTGCCGACACCCAAGGCGTCATTGAGAGCGTCGGTCAGCGCCTGGACACCCGGTCCGCTGGAATGGAGGACGAGCAGGTCTCGGAGCGGCAGACCCTGTTGGACGCAGGATGTAATCTCACGCACGATGCGCATTCGCTCGTCCTGCGGTGCGTCAAAACTCAGCAGCGTCGGAATGCGGCCCTTTTGCATCCGGCTTAGCTCCGGCATCAGCAGATCGGGCACTTCCTCAGGCAACCGCCGCTGGTAGAAGGTCAGTGCCAGCGTCAAAATCGCCCGCGTTGTTCGGTAGCTGCGGCGGAGGAGATGGGCGCGCCCGCGGACCTCGATCCCAGCGATGGCACGCCACGATTCGCCGCGCTCTAGGAAGCCCTGCGTGGGATCCGCAGCCAGGAACAGATAGCCTATCTCAGGCCGGATGAGGCGGCGGACAATGTTGAACCAAAGCGGGGCGAAGAACTGAGCTTCATCCACCAGGATTACATCGTACTGCGGTGGTCTGAGCTTGCCCTGCTCCAGCCAGTGCCAGTAACGCCGCGGCACATCCCACCAGTCCATCTTTCCCAATTTCTGGAGCCGATGTTGGTAGGCTTGTATCGCCCCGAACATCCGCTCGCGCTGCTCCAGGTTGAGGCGGAATCCACGACCCCGGCGGTTCACCTCCAGATAGGCTTGCAGCAGGGCGATGCCGTTGTCCTTGAGCCAGCCCAGCTCGCTCTGGAACATCTGCTGCGTGATGTTGAGGTCACGCAGTTGGTCGGCCCACACCGCCTGAATCAACCGACTTCGGCGGTGGTCAGGGATGATGTCGAAAGGTTCCTGTGGAGGCCAGTGATGGTAACACCACTGCATGAAGGTGTGCCAGCCTACAGCATCACAGCCCCGCTCGTGTAGGATGCTGTAGCGCATCTCCATCTCCCGGATGAGGGGGCGGTTGTGGGTGAAAACTTGATAGGCTTTATGGGGAAATCGCGTCTGAAGTAGGCGCAGACGGTAAAGCAGAATCAGCGTCTTGCCGCTCCCAGTAACGCCGTTGATCAGCTGGATGCCGAAATCTCGGGAGAGCGCCTCTCCCTCCGGGGCGAGATCTAAGTCACTCTTCAGGACCGCCTCTTGATCATAGTCTAGGAGGTAAGTGTCCAGACTCAGCGCCGCGCTGCGCGCCGCGGACCGCCGGCGGCTGGTGAGGGTCCGTGCGATAAACGCCGTCGGCACGACGACCTCCGGGGTGAATTGGCCTCTTAAGCTGTGTATTGCATCCGTTTCGAGGGCCGTTGCTGCGAAGATCTCACCCCAGGCGTCGGTGCTCTTTTCGGTGACCCAGGTCCGATCCAGCCAGCGATAGGCAGGCACGATACCTGACTGTTCGATTGTCTTGAAATCGCGGTCGGTCAGGTTGGGGAAGATGACGGCGGCGGCAAGCGCCTTGACCGGTACTCCTTCGCGCTGGCTACGTTTCAGAAAGGCGCGTAAACACTGCTCCTCGGTTTCCCCGGGGACCGGTGTCTCCGTGTCGAAGGCCAATAACAACAGCTGGGGAGCTCGCTGTGCATGCTCTCGTGTTGAGCGGCTCACCTTGAGCAAGAGCGCGTGGTCCTGTGGTCCGAGCAACAAGAACTCGGGAGCCTCAGGTTCCCAGGCCGCCACGTGGAACCAGACCCGCCAGCTGTCGGGTAAGCCCTTGAGCCTCTGGAAGACACGCATCACCTCGGGCGCGACGGTGCCGACGGGCCTTTTGGGAATGATCTGGGCCATGGCTCCACCTTCGTAAGGTTAAAAAGGCTCGTTCCGGGCCTGTGTTTGCTCGGTTGCATCCCTCGCTCTAGTATCATACGCATCCGCACCATCGTCCGGCGCCAGTGGCACTGTAGTGCAGTGGCGGATCAGGTCCCGAAAGAGTTCGACGTCCGCGACGAGCTTGGGATCGTCTGGTCGAGCGCGCAGCACACCGCTGCTGCCCACAATAATGAGCTTAGTGCGGGGTCGTGTGATGGTGACGTTGAGCCGCTGCGGCTGGAAGAAGAAATGGGCCAGACTTGCGGCAAAGCCTGCGCTGGCGGTTGCAAGTGAGACCAGCACGACCTCGCGTTCCTGGCCTTGCATGCGCTCAACGGTGTCAATGATGATCTGACGCCTGGGCTCGGTCGCCGGCAGCGCCCGCCGCAGCAGATTGCGGATCTCCCGTCCTTGAGCGCGGTAGGGCGTGATCACTCCAATGTCGTGGGGAGGCACGCCGGCCTGAAGCAGGGCCCGGATCAGATCAATGACGATGTCTGCCTCCCGACGGCTGCGTAGCGTTGTGTTGCTCCCGAAGATGTCGATGAAGACGAGAGGCTCGTTGGGATCTAGCGCTCTAGCCCAACGCTGATCGGTAGCATCCAGGTTCAGACGGCGCGTGCCTATTCCCTCGGCGGGGCGAAGCTCGTCTGCGTAGAAGACGCGGCTGGGCCATGCCGTCAATGCGTCGTTCAACCGATAAGTTACATCGAGCATTGTATTGTAGCCGCGCGAGCCTAGATACCCGAAAATCGAGGTGTGGGCTAGCTCAGAGTCGCGGGTCAATGTGGTGACTGGGGGGAGTTGGCAGTCATCGCCCACGAAGATGTAGCTTCTGCCAGCCAGCATACCCAAGATCGCCAGCGGTAGTGTGATCTGTGACGCCTCATCGAAGATGACGGTGTCAAATTCCACCTCAGCGAGCCGTGCGGTCCGGGTGGCAAAAGGTGTGGCGCCGACGATGTATCCGTTGTGCTGACTGTCGAGGCTTGATTGGCGAAAGGTCTCGTAGTTGTCTACCCGCAGATCGTCTCCGCGGGATGGATGCCCGATCTTGCAGACCGGTGTGGTTAGGTCAGCCTGGCCGACGATCGTATTGAGAGCGTTGTTGATTGCGCGGTGGGTTAGGGCCGTGATGAGGACACGTGCGCCCTCCCCGGCCAGCATCCGAGCGATGTGGGCCAGCACGAATGTTTTGCCAGTGCCCGGTGGCCCTTGGATCAGGTGCGCGACGTCGGTGGCGTATGCTGAGGCGGCTGCCTCTGCTTGTCTGGTATTCAGCCCGGCATCGACGGAAGCTAGCCAGCCCCGCTCATAGGCAGCCATATCCAAGCGCGGCGTTAGGCCGCCGAGGATGAGCGGGAGAATGATCTGGCGCCCAGTCTGTCGGTCAGCCACCTCGCCGAGGGCGTCGAGGAAGAAGCCGCTAAGGTCAAAATAGCCTTCGTCAGCGATCCAGTCGTCACGGATCTCAGACAGCTGCTGGATTGGCCCAGCCCTAGGGCTGACTTCCAGTGTCGTCTCCTCATCATACTCTAGTACCGCCTCAATCCGCCCCTTCGCACAGGCGTCTCCCCGATGGAGAAAGAGGTGGTCGCCTTCGCGAAATCCGGCATCATTGCGGTCGCATTGTAGTGCGATGCGACCAGTAGCGGGGTTGACGCTTATAACGCTCAAACCTTCCAGTGCTTTGCCATTACGGACACGCTCAGCTATGGGTCTGGTCCATTGACTGTTGAAGCGGTCATGCTGGATCTGGGCCTCCTCGCGAATCAGATGCTCAAGGTGGCGGAGTAGGTTGGCGGCGCGTTCAGATTCGGCGTTTGCAGACACAGCGTATCTAGACATAGTGGCCCTATTGTACACTAAAGGCGGGTCTCAACCTGCGCTCTTCGGGTTTGGTGGAGAGGAGGGTTACAAGACCGCGCGCAGCCTCACCAACGCTGCGCGCGGTCGTTGTTAGATCGTGTTTGTCTACTGATTCTGAACCACGGCTCACAGCGTGTCGCGCCGGATACGGTCCAGATCCTGAATCTATCTTGGATCTACCTGTCGTGTCTAGAGTACCCAGATGAAGATGGAGAAGAGTGGGGCAAAGATAACTGCCATCTTGCCCACCAGCTTAATCAGGATGTCAAGAGAGGGCCCGACCGTATCCTTTAGCGGATCGCCCAAGGTATCGCCGATGACGCTGGCCCTGTGGGCTTCGCTGCCCTTGCCGCCGTAGTTGCCGGCCTCGATGTGCTTTTTGGCATTGTCCCAGGATCCGCCAGCATTGGCCATAAAGATGGCCATTGGCAGGCCCACCAGCAAGGATCCCATCAGCAGTCCGGCCACGGCCTCGGGATTGAGAATCAACCCGACGACCAGGGGGATGATGATGGTGAGGATGCCGGGTAGCAGCATCGAGTGCAGAGCGTGAACGGTGGCGATGTCAACGCAGCGGACATAGTCTGGAACCCCAGTGCCCTCCAGAAGCCCCTCGATCTCGCGGAACTGTCGCCGTACCTCCTCCACTGTGGCGAAAGCACCCTTGCTGACCCCCCGCATTGTCAGAGCTGAAAACAGATAGACCATCATCGCGCCTACGAAGAGCCCTGCTACTACCTGCGGGTCGGTGATGCTGGCTATCGTGATATTCGCCGTCTCATAGTAGGTGGCCAACCAGGCGAGGGCCGCCAGTGCAGCCGAGGCGATGGCGAATCCTTTGGCTAGCGCCGCGGTAGTGTTCCCCACCGCATCCAGCAACTCGCAGCGTTCGCGCACCTCATGCTCCAGTTCGGCCATCTCTGCAATACCAGCGGCGTTGTCCGTGATTGGGCCGTAGCCGTCCATTGAGAGCAGCATACCTAGGTTTGCCATCATTCCTACAGAGGCGATGGCGATGCCGAGTAGCCCGGCGAAGTGAAAAGCCACGACGGTGGCGATAGCGATTACGACGATCGGGCCTACGGTGCTCATCTTGGCGATACCCATCCCCTCCATAATCAAGATCGCGGGTCCGCTCTGAGCCGACTTGGCCATATCCATCACAGGCTTGTGTTCCGAAGTATAGTACTCGGTGATGGGTCCGATGATGAAGCCGGTTACCAGACCGGCAATGACGCACCAGAAAAGGGCCAGGGCGTCCTGTTCCAGGAAGTGGGTCAGTAGCAGGAAGGCGCCAATCACCAGCAAGATGTTACTGATGTAGACGCCGCGGTTCATCGTGCGGTGCACCTGGCGGACCTGTTGCTCAAAGGTCTGACCTTCCTGCGTCGGCGTGCGAACGAAGAGATTGCCGATCAACGATGAGAGCAGGCCGACGGCGCCAAGCAGCAAGGGGATCATGGCGCCTACCGTTCCATAGGCGATCTGGCCCAGCACCATCGCGGCGACCAGCGCCGAGACGTAACTCTCGTAGAGATCGGAGCCCATACCGGCGATGTCGCCCACGTTATCGCCAACGTTGTCGGCAATGACAGCTGGATTCCGGGGGTCATCCTCAGGGATGCCGATTTCGACCTTACCAACTAGGTCGGCGCCCACATCAGCGCTCTTGGTGAAGATTCCACCACCCACGCGCAGGAAGAGGGCCACCGATGTAGCGCCAAAGACGAAGCCCAGCCAGACATAAGGCGCTTCGAAAACCATCGTCAGCAGTGTCAGGGTAAGTAGGCCGAGGCCCACAACGGAGAATCCCATAATTGAGCCACCGGAGAAGGCCACTATCAGCGCCTCTCCCCAGGTCTTTCTGGCTGCACTGGCAGTACGCACGTTTGCTCGCACGGCCACGCTCATGCCGATCCAACTCGCCAATGCCGAGATCCCTGTGCCCAGTATATACCCTACGCTTACCCAGGGACGCGGCTCGATGGCTACGGCCAATAGTACGGCCAGCACTGCAGTGAAGATCATAAGGACCCGATACTCGCGGCGTAGAAAGGTCTGCGCGCCTCGGCGGATATGGTCGGCCAATTCCTGCATTCGCTCCGTGCCCGCGTCCATCTTTTTCATACCAATGATCAACCAGCCAGCATAGGCCAGCACGAGCAGCGACGCCGCCACCACAATCAAGCGCATATCGGGCAAGCGGATGTCGTCTGCGAAGACGCTCGCCGCCATGATGAGGATCGCGAGCATACCCCAGACAATAAACGGAACCTTCTTTTGAGTCACAAGTCTCCTCCTTGATCGGTCGAATTGTAGCAGATCAGCTACTCGCGCACCACCGCATAGACTAACATACCCTGGGGGAGACGCAAGTCAAGAAAGCACGGTCATCACATTTCAAATATGGCGAACCGGGAAAGGTATTCGTTCCGCTCAGCTTTGACGCGCTTGCCGTGGATTCCCGGGCGGATTTGAACATCCTGGCGTAACAGACTGAGCGCGATGTGGCCTAAGACCGCAGGGTGTCGTTGGCATAGTCTCTGCGGACGTGGCGCTTCTCTTCGCGAAAGACCACATCCAGCAGCCAATCGAGGCGATTCTCGATCCTCCGGTGACTGCGAACCGCTGCTGGGGCGTGTTCAGCTGTCCGCGCCGCTCCGTCCGGTAAGCTGCTTATGTTATAGTGCACTTTGACTGTGTTCGTTTCGTCCACGCGCCTTTTGCTACGGACCGCACCACGGCGCACAGGCCCGCGCAGTCCTCTCAGTCCGCAGCATCGCGCTGCAGCTGGGGTCGGAGATGGTCCAACATTTGCAGCTATCAATCCGCTTGTGACCTTGTTTCGGCCCGTAAAGTGCGCGTAAGCCATCGCCCCATCCCCCTGGGACGCGATCTTCTTCTGGGCCCCATCGCATCGATTCTCACGATGCAGCCCGCTACATCCAACTTCCGCAGTAGCTCAGGGATTGCCGTGATCTTACGAGTCCTGGCGTCGACCTTGCTCTGCCCTAACACGAGGTCATTGTCACTGACCCACGCCCGACCATATTGATGGCGTTTTCACCGAAGCGCAGATCATGCGATCTGCGCAATCATCTGCTGTCGAAGGCGGTCACCTCGCTCTCAATCCGCTCGCGAAGGGTTCCCTTCCAATGGCGAAAGGCGTCCTCAAAAGGCTCGGGATCCGACCGCCGAAAGAGCCGTCTGAACGTAGCGGGCGCGGGTGTGTTCTCAGGTAGCGCCAGAAACGTGCTCAGCCATAACTGTTTTGCCTTCCTGAATGTCTCCACTTCGGTCCAGTAGTTCGTCCCACAGATAACGGCACAGATCGTTATGACGATCGCATCGAGTAGCTCGTGCCGTTGCACATGCCCTTTACGCGGGTCCTCGCGGCGTGCAAAGCCAGTCTTCAGATAAATCCGGTCTCAGTTGCTGTCTTGATGCGGACAATGCTCCTGTTTCGGATAGCGCAGCAATTATGAAGCTCGAAAACAACCCAAGATAGGGAGACGTACAACCCAAGAGATGTGCCCAGCCAGATTGGCTGGGCACAGTCGCGTTTCATGCCTTATGCTAGAGGT
>PWVB01000536.1 GCA_003562365.1 Anaerolineae bacterium | reverse complement strand
TTCACCTGGTTAGGCCAGTGTTATCAGAAAAAGTGTCTGCTATGCACGAAATATGGGCGAGTATTACCACCACATGCAGCATCTACCAACAATAATGGCGCCAGAATCCCCTAAACTGCTCTAGAAGTGAGCGAACCAAAAGTAGCTACGTTTTCTAATCCCTGAAGCTAAACAGCTTGGCTGATCTGGCCGGAAGCCCAGCCCCACGTCGTCTAGATGGCGCATGCTGTCGGCTGACTCCGACAGAAGAAGGCCACGAAGAACGCGGCCGGTCCTTATCCCCTCGCCCCTTCCTCTACCTTCTGCAAGCATTTAGAGCTTTGCCTGCCACTTGTCGGTCCAGACCAGATCGTTCAGTGTGCCCTTGAATTGCGACTCGCCCATAATCTTGTCGATCACTTGACAGATAATCTCCTCGTTGCTGTGGTATGCATTGATGTAGCATTTGACCATTGTGGCATCGTGGAGATGGGTCGTGAAGTTCAAGGACACCATAACTGTCGGCACCTCGGGGACGTACCACGGGCACTCGTTGCTCATGGCTGTCTTCCACTGGATCCGGTAGTTGTTCTGAGCACCGTAGCCGACGATATCAGCAACAATGAGCGCTGCATCAACGTTCTCACGATACTCCCGGATGCGCCCCTTCAGGCGACTGTTCCCGTCGTTCACCGTGACTTCGAAACCTCGCCTCTCAAGCTCAGCCACTACACGTTCCAGAGCCATTGGTTCTGCGGGTGCGATCCCACCGACCTCAACCTCACCCTGAAGGTAGTAGAGGCGGATCCGTCTGTGCGTTTCTGGTCGTATGGGGAGCTGATCGAAGGGGTTTTTGATCAGTGTGATCCCCTTATCTGCGGCATCAGCGCGCATCTTCAGGTGATCCTCACAGCCAATGACCCCTAGGTCCTCCTGGGGTTTCCGCAGCGCGCCGGCTTTCTTTTTGCTGTACAGGTTAAGCTTCGCCTTGAGTCCCAAAATTCTCCTGACAGCATCGTCTAGGCGTTCTTCAGTGATGAGTCCCTTCCGGTACCCACTCATCATATAGTTGAAGTCTTCTTCGAAATCATTGAAGAAGAGGAACATATCGCAACCGGCGGCAATGGACCCGGGGGCGTAGTCTTCGCGGCGCATAGCAGATGTCATACCCAACATATGGCTTGTATCGGTGACAACCATCCCGTTAAAGCCAAGCTGCTCCTTTAGCAACCCTGTGATCAACTCTTTAGCGAGGGTTGCCGGCACTATGTCCCGATCCAGCAGCGAAGGGTCCAGAAGTTTCTGATAGTGCGGCAAGGCGATGTGCCCGCCTTAATCATCTCGACACCATGACGGATATGGTGCCTGTAGACCCGGCCGAATGACGCATCCCACTCCTGAGGAGAAAGCTCGTTCACGCCCAATACCAGGTGCTGGACCCGCTCCTCGGTACCGTCCCCTGGGTAGTGCTTGATACAGCAAATCGTCTCTCCCTCGGCCTTGAGGCCTTGGATGTAGGCGCTGGTGAAATCAATGACAACGTCGGCCCCAGCGTTGTGGGCCACCTCAGTATCACGCGAGGCCTGACATTGAGCGCCAGACGCGACATAGGTGCCATCGCTGCAAGCCCTGTTGCCGCCGGCATCACAGTTGGCCGCGATGATTAGGGGAATTTTCGTATGGCTCTGCAGTTCGTTCAGAAATCTCTGTACCTCTGTCGAATGACCGCCGTGATACATAGCTCCACCAACGTGAAACCTATCCAAGACCTCTTGATTTGTCCACGGATTGTCGCTGAAGGCGCCTCCACCAAGGAAGAACAGATTGATGAACAGCTGACCGGTCTTCTCCTCGTCGGACATCGCAGCAAGCATCTCATCCACCCACCGGATCTGCTCGACCGACAGATAGTACGGCCTAGCAACCAGATCTACGAGTCTGCCCATCACAGCTTCCTATCGGGCACTATCCAACGCTAGGACAGTATCAGCTTCGAGCCTTGCCGACCTTGGACCCTGAACTCGTCTCGCGGCTAAGCTCCGCTGTCCCCCTCTACGCCTCTTTCGACTCTAGTCGTTAACAGCAAGATGGCTGCCCCGTCGGTGTCGAACTCACCGCAGAAACCAATGGTGAAGCGGTCTTAGCAATGCAACACCCGACACCGACACAGTCTAGAGCGGGCCGGGCAGGTGACAGACAGATCCTACTCGACTGTCACCATCTCATACTCCAACGCCGCATCGACAAAATGGATCATCAGCGTCCCGGCGGCTGCATCCCCTGTCATCCAGGCCGCTCGGCCATCCAAGAAGAATGCATCATCGCCGCGATGCAGATGGTACTCCGCTGTGATCAAGCTCGCGGCCGTCACTGTATTACCCGACGCGTCGATCACCATACCGTAGACACCTTTGAAAGTATCTGACCAATGGCCGTCGTGCTGCCATTCCTCCCATAGTGCGACGTACCGATCTGCACCAATTCCAACCAGCTTGGGTCGCTCCGCGTGTAGATTTGAGTCGCTCGTGTAGCGGGTCAGCCAACGCAGTCGATTTGTCTGCTCCACTTCGTTGGAGACAACAGTCAAGGTGTCTGGCAAACTCGGATCTACGCTGTTATCGGCATGGCTAACGCGTACCATCGCCAGGTTCCGAGGCCCTCCAACGAACTCATCGGTGTCCGTGCTGTTTTCGGTGACGAACAACGCAATGTAGCGATACACCGGATCGTTCTCAATGACTGCCAAATTGCCCAATCTCGTCCACGTCCTGTTGTCGCCCAACGAACCCTTAATGTAAAAGAGCGGATAGCGTACGTGATCGCGACCAAAGACGATTGTGCGGGGATAGGCGTCTCCAAGATGGTGCTCTATAATGCTTTGGCCATCATAGAGCAGTCGATGATCGAACGAATGGCTGACCCACACCGAAGACGTGCGCATCACCGCCCCGTTCGTTGCATCTAACCGAGTCGATAGCGCTTTCTGGTGACGCCGACCTTGTATGTTCCAGTCAGGGGCCGTGTTGATGCTGTGCAGCAATGCGATCTCGTTTTTTCCCACCGTCAAACGCGCGGATCCGAACGTCATCGGATTGATGATCATCTCCGCGTTGGGGTTGGCCTCGTGCCTGGCAGTGTCCAGGTCAACATTGTACACGACCTTTCCAGTTCGACTCACCTTGACCACACGAACGATATCACTGCGATACGTGTTGACGGGCGGATACTCGGGACTGACAACCGCCGCTTCGTCCACCCCGGTGGCATAGTAGCGATTGCCCGCGTCGTCGATCGCCAAACCCATCACTCGATCCAGCATGGGGAGATCGGTAAGCACCTGGGTGACCAAGTAGCCGGTCTCGTCCGGCGCAATATGCAGTAACACTGCATTATACGGTGTCTCCAGATCATAGTCTTGAGCCAGCACATCAAGGCTAATACCGTCCGACGCCACGATGATTTCCGGTGTCTTACCGTATTGCGTGGCCCAAGCCGAAGGGCCCACGAGGTCGCTCACGTTGGCGTCAAACGGTGTTAGCTCCCACTCAACGTTCACCCTCGGATGCAAGATCAACGGTAGATAAGCTACAGCATTCGTTGATCCGTCCGTCTCGGCAGTAGCGCCTGTGCCAAACCACGGTAGCGACGAACTACTGATGGATGCAGTAGCAAGGGCAAAAAGCACAACTATCCGCAGGGATCTGAGGTTCATGATCAAGCATCTCCTATTCGATAGATGATTGTGCACGCAACATCGTCGACTTCGTGGTCTGCCCTTCACTTACCAGCATACTCGGCCATCGCAGCGAGGAAGACGTCAATTGGAGAACAGAGCTGTCAGAGCACGATCGAGACCGGGAAGGGTTCGCAAAGCATAGTGAAGCTGTCTCGATACCTTGAGTATGCGACATGAAAGAATTGTACGCACGATCAGCCGACTCGCAAGACACCGGTAATCGGAGGATAGCGCAGCAATTAGCATAAGCTCGATGGCAGATGAGTTGAGCGAGTTCCGCCTGAGTTACCCACGGACTTCGTGCCTCTACATATTGCTGCGGCGCAGTCGACACACACTATATGCAGGGGGGCAAGATGCATCAGAATTGCTGCGCTATCCCAATCAGTCGAGCCCAATCATGATATTCACCGCCGCGAGAGATGGGAGATAGTAAGATACAGTGCGGTACTGCGTGACCTTGACGAGTAGTGTCGTTTCGGTGTAAAATCAGGGCATCAGTCTTGGATTCAGTCCTCCCCCTAACCACTGATACGCTGGTTCTGCCCTCTGGTGATGGTCGAGCTCCGCCGTCAACAGTTAAGGGCCGGGCCCTGACTGCTGAGCTACAGAGCCTATCGGTCAATCTGGCTGGATGGAAGCGCAGTAGATTAAGTTGATGAGGAGACAACAATGGCTCACGCCTTTGTGATTGGTGACGTCATGGTGGAAGCGGCGGAGTTCTCGGAGAAAGTCGCCTTGGGTACGATGGGACGTTTTCTCAACGAGATGAAGGTACCCAGAAGAACAGATGCCAAGATCCACTTCAGAAGAGGAACGGTCAAGGCCGTCGACTTGCTGGGTCCTCTCGATATAGATGTGCCCCCCTTCCAACCCGTTGGTCTCGGGAGTCCCTTAAGTGTTGAGATTCTGGCTGTCTATACAGGTGACGTTCCCAGGCGCTGGTTTGGATGGGCCAAGTCCGATCTGTTGGTCACGTCAGCCGTGAAGACTCTGACCCATCTTGATGCTGCGCCGCGAGCAATCAACCAACTGGTATCGGCGGTTGATAGCCACCGTCACGTCCAGACCTCCGCCCTCAATGAGGGTTCCGCCATCGTCTACTACACACCATCCCTGGTGAATGAGCATCTGACAGTCACCTTGCAGGTCATTGCTGATAGCTTTGACAGGGTCACTTTCCAGCGCTTGGAGCAGTTGCTCAAGGCAGCAGGTGCAGTGCCGCTTTTTGTGCCAGCACAGAGCTACCTGTTGGTTGGTTCGTATGCGGCAGGGATCTTCGGCAAACTTGGAGAGATTCTGTTCGAGAGTCGACCCTTCCTCCACGACGACATTCATCTACCCTTCAGCACTCCTGGAATTCCTGTTGCTGTCGCTCGACATATCGTCGTCTACGACTATCGGGACCGCAATGAATTCGAAACCGACTACACGGTACGCTTAGTCCAGACCACCGAACCATCGAAGACACGCGTCGCACTCGTCAACAGAAAGACAGGACTGGAATATGAGGGCGATGCACCCTATGCGATACTCTCGTTAGACGGTCGTCCCCGTCAGGAACTCAACGACTTCACACCGAGGTTCGCGTCTGCCGCACTGCTGGAACGTTTCTTGGGTACTCAAGATGCCGGCGGACAAGCGGTTCAGACGCTGCAGTCCGCAATGCAGCTCTATAACGACTTCGTCCATCACCAACGGGCGAGGGACATCAAACAACAGCTTGACGACCTGGACACGGATGCCAGCGATTATGCGGAACAGAAGGCGGCTTTGGAGAGGTTGCTTAGCGCGTATGTCGGCAATATAAGTCAAGCGCTATTCAAAGCCGACCTTATCGGTAACACCAAAGAGTTAGGTTAGTGGTTACGTGGTGCTCACCAAAACAGGCTCGAGATTAATCCGGCACAGTTGGAATCGCTTTCCGTGGCACGTATGAGCATCGGCCATAGGCCGATGCTGTGCTAGAGACAGCATATGTTGAAGTCATTGACTGATGATGCCTTACACATCGGAAGCATTGAGCGTCCTCCTAATCTACGTGTCATTGGCCAACGACCTTGTGACAAAGCCGTATTGCCGGATCCCAACGCACCAACCTGGACGTACGTAAGCCCTGCAGTGGCGACATTCACTGATGTCTCCGATGGCCCGATTGACGCAAAGAGGATACCAATGCTGTCAATGGTTGAGGACGGCAAACATACATCGAGTGCGGACCTAGCTACCGGACAGTCTGCGCACCAAGCTCCGCTCTCGGTCAGTTTCTTGGTCCTATGGGGTCAATGCGAATAGCCAAGACTTATCTTTGGCTCTACTGAAAAAGGGCGAGAAGTACGAAGAATCTCAGCTTTACCCACTACATATGCCGTTTTTTGTCTTATAAAACACAATATGTGGGGCGTACCGCTGACGCGCCTACCTTTTTACAGGGGAGCCATCTTTTGACTGCCAAATCGGATTTGGAGAGCTCGCGGCAACGTATCTGAAACAATTCCAGTCCTAACAACACTCAAGAGGGGGGGCTATCCGATAATGACTCTACTGAAAAAAAGGGCGAGAAGTACGAAGAATCTCAGCTTTGCGCACCACCGATGAGACTCGGCTATTCTCAGGCTATCATCACCCCTTTACTGACTCGCCCTGTTTACCTAGCGGGCTTTGGAAACAACCGTCTTGCTACGGCCATCCACGATGACCTCTTTGTGCGTTCACTCAGTCTGGATTCCGGGGATGTCCCAGTTGTACTATGTGCGCTCGATCTGATTGGTCTCTTTCGCAGGGACGTGCAGGAAGTCATACGCTTGGTGCAACACCGTGCGCCCGCTGCGGCTGTTGTAATCGCCTCTACTCACACCCACCACGGCCCTGACACCTTGGGCTTTTGGGGTCCCGACAGCAAAACAAGCGGTGTCGACGCGGCCTATATGGCCGATCTGAAAACCACAATCACAGAGACGATCTTGAGTTCACTGTCGGCTCTGCAGCCGGTAGCGTTCAAAACGACGTCTGTTCCCGTCCTTGGTTTGGTGAAAAACGCTCGTGATCCGGAAATTGTCGACAATGAGCTGACCTTGGCGCAGTTCCTTGATGACACGCAGGCGCCTCTGATGACGCTACTCAACTTTGCCTGCCACCCCGAAGTGCTCTGGGAACACAACCCGACGATCACCTCGGACTATGTCGGCTATCTACGGACTGAGGTTGAAAACCAGACTGGTGCACCGGGCATTTTCTTCAGCGGAGCGCTGGGCGGCATGATGACGCCGGATGTGAAAGACCATTCCTTTGCTGAAGCAGAGTTCATTGGCCGAAAACTAGCGCAGGAGGGTCTAAAGGCCCTAGCGGCAGTGCGCAGTGAGCGAGAGGCAAAGGTAAGCCGGCAGACGCGGGAGATCCAGGCTAAGCTTACCAATATGCTATACAAGATTGCCTTCCAGCGCAAACTGCTCCCCGATGTGCGCGTGAATGGTCGCGTAACGACCGAGGTCAGCCTGATCAAAATCGGTGGCTTGTGGATCGCTACAGTTCCGGGTGAGTTGCTACCCAAACTCGGGCTAGCGCTCAAGGCACAGCTGCGAGATGCGGGCGCGCAGGTGGCAGGTGTTATCGGGCTGGCTAATGATGAGCTGGGTTACATACTGCCGGTTGAGGATTTTAGATTTCCTTTGACTCCTTTCAAGCCTGGCAAGCACTACGAGGAAACCAATTCCATCGGAAAAGACATCACGCCGCAAGTAATGGACGGACTGCGCAGCCTGCTGCATCAGACTGGCGCATAATGGCAGATGAAACCGTTGCTGCTCGTCGCTCGTTCGTGCTTGACCAATGACCGATGCCGACCGACCTATGTCGATGTTCAGTGTCGCACCTTCATAAAACGGCCAAAGTGAAGCAAAGAATGCCCAGTGCAGCCAGCCAACTCCTACCGCGCGAGGCCCAACCGATTCCTGTTATCGGCCACGGTATTTGCTCAGAATAGCGACAGTAACGTTTGTGTGACGACTCTCCCCGCTAAAGCGGGGAGCTTCTCGGGACACGCTCGGCGTTACTTCCGCCCACGTTGCGTCCCGAAGGCCCCGTCCGGGCCAGATGCAGAATATTAACCGCAGCATTT
>PWVB01000453.1 GCA_003562365.1 Anaerolineae bacterium | reverse complement strand
CGAGCCGTTGCTCGTCTGCTGCCTCTGACTTACAGCGTCACGGCGCTCCAGGTGGCGTTAGGTTCCGAAGCAGTCGCCACAGCCGCGGTTGACCTACTGGTGATGGCTGCGTTTGGGTTCGGGTTCTTTATCGTTGCGACCCACATTTTGGCCAAGCGCACCTCCTGAAAACTCCCCATCAGTCAGACTGGTGCTGGATAATCAGCGCATCCGGAATAGTGTAGGCGTCCTCCTGATCAGTGGTGCCGATAGAAAGTGGCACGCGATCTAGCGTCTGTGCATCATAGAGCCCAACGCGCAAACTGTAAGTTCCTGGCGGCAGCCCTACCAGTTCAAGCCTTGCATAGTCGACGATAGTGTCCCCTCGCCGCCAAGTGTGGGTCGGACAGGTCCAGGCGCAGGGAACCGCGTCGTATTGCGAGACGATGTGTCCCGCGGCATCGGTCAGATGTACAAAGACCTTCAAGTCTGCTCTCGGTGATGTCCTCGCACGCCACCAGAGCGCCATGCGCAGGATCCCGCCCTCGACAACCCAATGATAGCCATCCAGCTGGATCGATTCAGCAAATCTCACGTTCGCGGCACGACGATAGAGCCTCTGCTCACCAGAGGGCAGCGCCGTAAGCCATTCATTCGCAAAAGCAGGCTGACCCTCCGGGCATAACAATGACCATCGGTAATCGCCCGGTGCCAAACCGCCCTCCACCGTCACCTCCACAGATCGGAAGTCGACGTCGCCATCACGCCAGAGGTTCAGACCGTTCGAAGAGGCTGAGAAAAAGGTCACCGGCCAACTGCGCACCGGCGTCGCCCCTGCGAGCAGTTGGACCTGGCACAGTTGAGGCCCGGAAGTGGATCGGACAGATTCGGCAACCATGCTTACGCGCCAGCGCGCCGCTGATGAATCGGGCTCCACATCGAATCGGGCCAGCGTCACAGCAGAGGAGACCTCAACCGGAAAACCATCGTAGGTCACCCGCAGCGGTCTTCGCAGGTCGTGAACCTCGAGACCCGCGTCGCGATGGACCGGCGTGAAGGGCAGCACCTGGCGTAGAGCAACCTCAAGCCTTCCGTCGACATAGGGTCGATGCACCAGTAGGTAGCGAACATTCGCCTCGGTCAAGTCGCGAAGCGCCGGTCCTAAGGCATCAAGGGGCACCGGCTGATTCAGAAACGGCTCTGCCGGCAACCGGCTTGGCCGGGCATCCACTTGCGGCCGATACAGCGCACGCAACAGTGGGTTGGACAGAATGAAGGCGTAGAGGTCCGGAGTGTAGCGCGACACGTGGCCCTCAACCATCGGCTTACCGTGAACGGTTTGATGAGCCAACCACAGCTTCGCTTCTGTGTATCCCATCGGATAATCCAACACTGCATAGGCCTCTGAATCCCGGGCAAGTGTTTCAAAGTAGGGCGAAGTTGACAGGGGTTCCCAACTCGGTAGCGGCACCGGGAGGTACTCAGTAAACAATAACAGTCCCAACGGGAGTAACAGCCACGCGCGGCGTTCCAACCGTGCCGCGCCGTAGCCAACTAAGACTGCTAAGGAGAGGACCACCAGCAGGTTGAGGCGATCCGGAGCACGCAACGTCGAAAGTGGGAAGACGCCGACCAACCAGCGATACGGCAGCACCACCTCTGAATAGACAGTCCCGGCGACTCGAGGCGCGCCGCCGGCTGCGAGCACCATCCACACCACCATTGAGACGGCCCACAGACCGCTCTTGCGAAAGGTGGTCAGTGCCAAGAATGCCAGGGCTAGCGCCGAATAGCCTAAGTATGGCATGTAGGCGCGGTTGGCGACGAACTGCTCGTAGATCGGGTTCACCGCTGCCCCCCAGAGTGGATGATACGTCGGTGGTGTCAGGTAGGCTAACAGATCAGTCTGGTCAATCTCGCTGCGGTCGAAGTCGGCAGTCCACTGATCATCCCAATTTCGAGCAACTGGCAAAAGCAGCGGTGCCGTCAGAGCAGTACTGATACCAACAACAACCGCCAGTGCTGCAAGGCCCTGTCGCCATACCAGCGTCGGTCCTCGGTTAATCTCAGGCCGGCGCCAGTTAGGGGCGACACCGTGCCATACAAACGCTAGCACCGTCCACAGAGCTAGCAGCACCGCCAGCTGCAGCCCGGTCCAGACCGTCAAAGCCAGGAAGGCGGCAGCAGCCGTGGCGTTGATTACCAAGCGACGGGGGTCTGGCGCACGCAGAGCCCGATACAGAAAGAGCACGTAGAAAGGCCACCAGTGGATCGACCCTAGATGGCCATGAGCCAGCGTCTGGGTGAGACGGTAGGGCGCAAAGGTGAAGACAAAGCCAGCTATAAGCGCACCGGCGCTACTGCGCGTCAGTTCCCGAACCAGCATAAAGCAGCCAACAGCGCCTAGCCACAGCCCTAGAAGCCAGACGGTATTATAGGCCATCGCCTGTCCCATCCACGGCCGAAGCAGCATCGCAAGCACCGAGTTAGAGAAGGAATTAGAGTGTGCTACGAGGCTCGCCCCACTTGGGTGAAAGAGATAGGGTGTTGCAAGAGGGGGATGCCCCTCCGTCAACGCACGACCCAACCACCAGTTATTCCAGTAGAAGATCCAGGTGTCGACGTTGTTGCCGATCACAGTTTGCGCAGGAGCAAGTGAGGAGGGCATCGCCACAATGACCACCAGCAGACCATAGAGCACTGCTACGCCAAGGAATCGTAGCAACACCCGCTTATCCAACCAGTCGACCGCCTTCATTGCACGCAACCCAACGACCCAGGCCAGAAGCGCACCACGTCTCAGGCCCTCAACACCCGTCTCAGTGAGTCGCGCGCCAGGATATGGGGGCGTGGCTCTCCCCGCTCATTGGGCCAACGGATCAGCCGGATCTCACCGCGATCGATCTCGATACCGGTGATGTGTCCGTCACTGTAGCAGCAGCAACCGGTGCCAAAATAGTAGGGTTTCTCAAAGGCGACGCCATTGTGCCGTCGCCGTCGCTCCCGCTCCTCTGCTCGTACCCACTCCAACCTGGCCAGCGTCCGTGCCTGCGCTTCAACCTGGGCCGGTGTCGGCCGATCGCCAACCCTTTCCTGCAACTGGGCCAGCTCTGCCGCGATCAACGCCTCTCGCGAGCGCGACTCGAAGACCGGTGTGTGGACGTGACCGGTGATCAAGACAAGATCCGGCTGTCGCTCCGCCCACGTGTACATCGCACGGTGAAGTCGATCCTCCAGATACCAGTCTTTGGCCGGCGTGTTCTTGGATATCTTGGTGATCCGCTGAATCGGCCGCCAGAGGTAGCGGATTAGATAGCGCGCAAACCACGACCACTGGTCGCTCCGACGATCACCTTGGTGGCCGTGCACGCACAGGAGTCGCCCCAGCTCATTCTCGCCATTGGACACCGGCAGCAATAGTGCCTCGTAGACCCTAAGCGGTGGATTGCCATAACGAGGAGCAAGGAGATCCTCCACGCGATCCTCAAACTGCCAGTCGTCATCATGGTTTCCCCAGATGCGCAGGTATCGACCCTGTTGATGGAACCGAGCCTCGAGCTCAATAGTGTGCGAATAGCTCGAAAGCACGGATTCGGGCCGCTCCTTCCAAAGCTCCTCGACATCGCCCAGTAGAACTAGCGTATGGCCCATTCTGAAGTAATAGGCCAGCGCGGCGCTGTAGGCCTGCTCATTGTTTCGGAAGTCGTCGCTGGCATTGCGTGTTCCGCGGTGCAAATCCGAGAGGATGATGTAACGATCACTGTCCAAGTCAAGCTGTCGCTGGACACAGCAGGGACCACGCCGCTCAGCCCGGGCAAGAACTTCATCCATCGCCCTAGACACTCGCTTGATGGCGCTGTGCCAGGGTCTCAGCAAGTCAAATACACCCATACAAGAAAAGACTCCCTATCGTATCGCCAGCACTGAACGATCCGTGAACTAGGATAGGTTTTCCCGAACCCACAAAGAAGCCGGATCCACGGCACCAGTTTACCGTGAGCCCGGCGAAGTTCAACGCAGACGTCTAGGCACCTAAGCGCAGCGTCGGTATCTATCGAGTGCGGAAGACCACCTTAACCCGCCCGAAGCTGACCTGATCACCATCTTCTATGACCCGTTGCTGACCCGGCGCGAGTCGCTCTCCGTTAACAAAAGTATAGTTCACGCTATTCAGGTCCTGGATCACGAAACGATCGCCTTGCGGTAGCACTCGCGCATGCTTGCGCGAAACACCACCCTCATCACCACCGTGGTCGGTGAGATCGATCTCGGGAAAAATGCCGCTAACAGGATCCTCGCGACCAATCACTACCTCGACTCTGCGTGGCGGCAGCGGCAGAACAGCGTGGCTGGACAGCACCACAAACCTTGGCTGCTGAGGTGGCGGTGGGACATTATATGCAGGTGGGGGCTCAGGCGTATGGGCCAACGGAGGAGGCAAGATAGAATCTATACCATCGGTGCCCGAACCAGGCTTTGACACAGACGGGGCGCCAGGCCTTTGAGCTGGAGGGAGCTCAGCTTCTTCCGGTGTCACCTTAGCCCCGCACATATCACAAAATATACTGTCTGGCGCCAGCGAAGCTCCGCAGTGGCTGCAGACCAGGTCATCCAATGCAGCTTGGGATGGCCCCGCCGCCGGCTCCACTGCCTGCGAAACAACCGTCTGTCCTTGCGCCTGGGACACGGATACATCAGCAACCTTAGCGCTTCCGCCCTGTGAAGCACCACAGTTAGCACAGAAGGGATCATCTGGCAAAACCTGTACACCACAGACTACACAGAAGCTAGAAGCGATTACAGTGCGCGCCTGACTCACCGGATGGCGATCAGCCGTGGTAGACTGCGGGCCCGTCAGAGCAGCCCCACACTCGTCACAGAACGCGACGTCATCAGGGTGTTGCGCACCGCAGCTCGTGCATGTCAGCATAGGTCATATTCCTCCATCAGCGAAGGTAAATCGCTCTGTTCCCCCACCCGTCAACCTACGTAGAGCCTCAGCCAAGTTCCAGGGCGATCGATGTGAAGGCCGTGGCTCACTGCAGCCTAGGCCTATCAACTCATTGCGATTTCGGAGACGGATTGTCTGGCTTGGTTTCACCCGTTTTGTCCGAAGGCGATGGTGCATACTGTGTAGGCGGGAAGCTAATATCGCTTCCCAGCCCAGCCGCTTCGGTACCGAGACGGCGCGTCGCGCCTCCGAGGCGCTTGAACTGTAACCGGGTCTGCCCGGCTTCAATGATTGAATCCGGCGGAAGAGGAAACCGCTGATGAGGCGGGATGACCGTGCCGTTCAAGCGCGTCTGATTGGTGCTGCCCAGATCCTGAATATAGAACTGTCCCCGCTCTTCCACAATCGAGAGATGCGGATTCGAGACAAAGCGATCGTGCAGGGCGAAATCACTGAACTGCACGTCCCGCCCAACTTTGATAGTCGGGGTCTCCAGTCGAAACTCGCTGCCAGCCCTGGGCCCGTGAACGGCAACCAGCTTCCCTTGCGCCACCGTTGCACTACCGACATCCAGCCGCTGCGTAGCGCCCTTGAGAGCCACCGCAGTACCCGTGGCTGAGGGCTTTACAGTGTCTCTGCGACTGCGCACCAACACCGCTGCTAGCGCCAACAGACCCAACGCAAGGACACCTAAGATCGGTAGAACCCACCAGGTCTGTGCAACACTGGCGCTTACTTCCTCGGTCCGCGTCCGTAGCGTGTCAACGCGCGGCTCCCATACAACCTCAACATCCACCGGTTCGCTCACCAGCGCCTCATCCAGATATGGATCGGTCGCCCGCGCGACCAAGGTATAGGTCCGGGTCACAGCCTCGCGCTCCGGCGTGCGCAGGTTCGTCAGGTCCCACTGGAAGACAAAGCCAGGAGCAGATATGCTGCTCCCAATGCGCTGCTCGTTAGCAAAATAGGAGACCTCCGCCGGCTCACGCGGCGCCCCGTCCCGAAAGATGAGCTGCCCGGCTAAAGATACAGCAGTGGGCACAAACGCCTCGGTGGTTTCCGAGTATGGGACCCTTATCCGCGGGCCCGAAGGAACATCGAGGCTCAAAGTAGGGCGCTGCAGATGTGAGGCAAGGCTTACCGCATCGTAGGCCACGCCGCCAAGCGAGTCTGCGACCGTCACCTCCAGTTGGTATAGTCCTTGAGGTCGGAGGAGTGGAAACGTCACGAGATATGCATAACGTTGGGTTACGATATTATCAAAGGACGCCAGAATCTGCTCGTGGGTGTCAGGACTATGGATTGAGAAGGCGCCCCTACTCTGGGTTGCCATCACCGAGAGACTGCCAGGGTCTCCGCTTCTTCCGCGATCAGTCATCTGGATCGCATAGATCAGAACGTCGTGAGCTCGGGCCTGGTTGACAATCAGCGTCTCATGTGCCTCGTTGCTGTAGGCACGGTCTATCCCATCGGAGAAGATGAAGATGACCTTGCGCCGATGGGTCAGCTGGGCGCGTACCTCCGGATCGGGATTCCGTGCGATCCAGGTCAGAGCTCGATCCAGGCCATCGTAGAGCGGCGTTGTCTCATCCACGATCTCTGTCCGAAGAACATCAAACGAATTACGAATAGCGTTCGGGTCATAGTCGGTGAACGGCACAATCGGCGTAAGACCGCCGTCATCCTTACCGCGGATACCGATCAACCCAACCATATCCGCCGTCGAGCTGCCATCGACTGACAGCAGATCCAACAAGGTCTCTGCTAGACCTACAGCCCGCGCAATACGGGGATCGCCTCGACGGCTGATTCCGCCGCGATCGATGACGATCACCACAGCCAAGCCGGTCGTTTCCAGAGAAACCGTCGCGTCCAACTCAGCACCGGCGACTTGCACAGCGAAGTCTGCCTCATGCAATTCATCGATGGCACGCCCCGTTAGTCGGTCAACTACCGAGACAGTGACCCGAGCATAAGGCGGATCGGTTCGAGTGTCAGGCTCTCCCAGAATGTCGACCACCGGCGGGTCAGGTGGCAGCTCCTGAGCTTGAGCCGTGCCTGCAGTTAAGCGCAGCAACAGTGCCAAACAGACCAAAGCCACAAGCGCTCGACATACCTTCATTGACTGCCCTCCCCACCATCTAGCACCCGTCACCTATGCAACCGTCCTTATCCGATAACCTCAACGATGATGGCGCTGATGTTATCCTCTCCCCCTGCTTGGTCGGCCGCCGCCACCATCCGATCACAAGCGTCCTGCGGCGTCCCCGCGTGCAGCCACAGCTGCCATATAGACTGCTCTGAGACCATGCCACTCAACCCATCAGAGCAGAGGAGCAAAGCTTCCGCCGGCCGCAGGTGCTGAACGTAGATATCGACCTCAACCTCAGGTTTATCTCCGATGACGCGATAGATGACATTTCTCTGAGGATGAGTGGCAGCCTCCTCACGCGTGATCTGTCCGATGCTCACCAACCGCTCCACCAACGAATGATCCACAGTGATGCGCCGGATGCCCTCCGGGCTAAGGTGATAACAGCGACTATCACCCACATTAGCCAATGTCGCCCGAACACCGAACACTAGTGCCGCAACCAATGTCGTACCCATATCGGAGTTTGCGGACTTTCGCGCCTGATAAACTGCCTGGTTAGCTCCTTTCACTGCCTGTTCAAGCCACATCGCAGAGTCAGAGTATGTTACCTCATCAATGCCTGGGCTGAGCAACTCCTCTGTCGCCAACCGCGCCATCGTACGCACCGTTAGCTGGCTAGCAACATCGCCAGCCGCGTGTCCTCCCATGCCATCGGCCACGACGTACAACCCCCCCATCGCGCCAGCGTCCCCGAGGGCTCGGCTCAAATCCAACGTCAGCAAGCTGTCCTCATTGAGCGAGCGCACAGATCCCACCTCAGTTCG
>PWVB01000302.1 GCA_003562365.1 Anaerolineae bacterium | reverse complement strand
TTCCGGCGAATCCGGAAGACCGTCCAAGGTGAGAGAGTAGTTCAACCATCAGTTAAGGAGGCAACGATGTACGGTGGATTTTCGTCAGATGCATTGCAGAAGATGTACGTGGAGGGCAGCCTGAAGAATGAGGGCGATGGTTTCACCTTTGAGATCAAGAACTTGATCGATTCGGGCTCAGTGAGCGGCATCAAAGCACTCGAGGTAAATGGTGAGGAGAAGCCGCTGGATCAGGTCGCCGTTGAGATGAGCGGTAAGGTGCGTCAGGCCACTGACATCACCTGGTCCACCTCAGTCTATGTGAGCTACGGGGCAACGCTCAGGATCCACGGTCCTGGCAACCTCGAACCGGGCGAGCACACCATCAAGCTCACGGTTAGCGCGCCCGATCTCGGGCAGCTGACCCTGCCCATTACTGCTACGTTGGCTTGAACCACACTGCTCGACGTGCATCCTCGAGCACCGGCGTGGCCGGTCCAGAGGGCGCGCGATTAAACGCACGAGTGCGGTTGAGGCATAGACGGCGAAGGGCTGTCTGCGGGATTCCGCCAGGTTGCCGAGTTCACTGGTAGTATCGGGGGCAGGTCGGGGACCACGAGATCGCTCCCGGAGTCGGGAGCGATCTCGCGCGCGACCAAGGCGTCGGGGCAGATCCACCCTTATTGGCTACGACAGCCTGCGCGTCGGCGCCGTCTCACTTGTCAGCCTGAGCAGGTATGGTATACTGTGCTCCGTGCGCTGAGGGGCTGTAGCTCAGTTGGGAGAGCGCTACAATCGCACTGTAGAGGCCAGGGGTTCGAGTCCCCTCAGCTCCATTGCGGAATCAGCATATCCGCAGCAGAATATGGGCCTGTAGCGCAGCTGGGAGCGCACCACAATGGCATTGTGGGGGTCGTGGGTTCGAATCCCACCAGGTCCACAGCTGAAGCCGCGGCATCTCTGCCGCGGCTTTCTTTGTTGCCCGAGGTCCTGCCCCTAAACTAAGAAGAGCAGCGTGAGCAGTATCACTAACACCAGCGCCGGCAACAGGTTCACCGTCTTGATCAGCTTGATCTCCAGCAGGTTGATGCCGATACCCAGAATTAGCGCCCCGCCCACCGCTGTGAGCTGACGGATCAGGATTTCAGGAAAGAGCATTTGGAACCGTGCCGCCAGCAGCGTCAGGCTGGCCTGCACGATGAAGAGAGGCAGCGCTGAAAGCAAAACCCCAACCCCGTAGACCGAAGCGAGTATAATAGAGGTGAAGCCGTCAAGGATCGCCTTGCTGAGGATTAGGGTGCGATCGCCGGTGAGGCCCTCATTTAGCGCTCCCACAAAGGTCATTGAACCCACACAGAAGATGAGAAAGGCGGTCACCAGCCCCTCGGTGAATCGCGCATCCCTGACATGTATGCGTAACTTCAGCGCGTCACCGAAGGTCTCCATACGCCTATCAAGCTGCACCAGTTCGCCCAGAATCCCGCCAAGAATCAGGCTGAAGATCAGGATGAGGAAATCGCCCTCCACCTGAAGCGCCATCTGCATGCCCAACACCAACGTCGCCAGTCCCACACTCTGGAAGACGATATGCTTGATCCGCTCGGGCAACCGTCGGCTCACCATAACTCCCAGTAGACTGCCGGCAATCACCGCCGCCGCATTAATCAGCGATCCGATCGGCATCGGTCGCTAGTGAGCGTGTCGGCTCATCAGTGTCCCAGCTCGCGCAAGCGGGCCATATCGTCGCGCCAACCAGGCTTGACCTTGACCCATAGATCCAGAAAAACCTGGCCGCCGATGAAGCGCTCCAACTCCCGGCGAGCTGCGATGCCGATCTGCTTGAGCTTCTGGCCCTGACGGCCGATAACGATCGGCTTCTGCGACGGGCGGTCGACCCAGATCCGTGCCCCCACCCGGAAGACACCGTTCTCCTGTGAATGATAATCCTCGACCAACACCGCCGCCGAGTGTGGAATCTCTTGGTGCGTGTAGCGAAAGAGGGCCTCGCGGATGAGCTCGGCGGCGATCTGCCGCTCGGCCTGATCGGTGATCTGACCTCCGGGATAGTACCGCGGCCCCTCCGGCAGGTGCATCAGTATATGATCCAGGAGAGCGTCAACGTTCGTTCCCTCTAAGGCGCTCACCGGCATCGAGTCGGCATAGTCGGGCAGCAACGCCCAAAAAGCCTTGATTCGCGCTTCGGCCCGCGCCAGGTCCAGGCGATCGACCTTATTGAGCGTGAAGATCACCGGGCTGGCCCCAGCATGCGCACGCAACAGATCGGCGATGTAGGCATCCTCCGAACGAGGGTAAACCGCCACATCCACGACGAAAAGGATCACGTCGGCATCTGGGATCGCCGCCACAGCATCCTTGATCATAATCTCGTTAATCCGATGAGGCGGCTTCTGATGAATACCCGGTGTATCAACGAAGACGATCTGGTAATCAGGCTCCGTCAAAATGCCTCGCAGACGATTGCGCGTCGTCTGTGGCTTGGACGAGACAATCGCAACCTTCTCTCCCACCAGGCGATTCAGCAGGGTGGACTTGCCAACGTTGGGTCGACCGATCAGCGCGACAAAGCCGGACTTGTGGCCCTCAGGCAGCGGCGCCTCATCCCAGTCTGGGGCCGCCTCCCCGGCGGGCTCCCGGGGGCTGCCTCTCCCGCTATCGGCCAGGAACTGCTCAATCAAGACTTCAGATGAAGTCTGCCGCTCCTTCGAAAGATCGTCAGCATCGCGCTTGTCCTCGGATTCAGACCCGCGCGGCGTTTCCTTGGGCTTGTCCATTCGTTTACTCTTTCACCGCATAAGATCACTCATACTCCCTCACACGGGCAAGTATAAGCGTGCCGACGATGCCGTCAAGGGCGGTTGACGCATCGGGAATATCAGTCTACCATTGGTTGAAGAGCTGCATACCGGCGCAGCAGAGACATCAGGAGAACGTATGCGACAGCCATTTCCGATCCTCGAATTTGATCCGACCCGTCGAGCAGTGGTAGAGCCCGAAGAACAGATCGAGCGGACCGACATCGCGGAGCACTGCGTGATCTGCTTCTTCCAGGAGGTCCTGGCACAGTTGGTGGAACAAGGTCGGCTGCGAAAAGTCACCAGCTCCAAATCCGAGATTGGCGAACATCCTTTCTTCGAGTTGCGCGTGGAGGATCGCCGCGTCACCGTCTTCCACCCAGGTATTGGGGCGCCGTTGGCGGTTGGGCTTCTGGAGGAGTCTATCGCCAAGGGCTGCCGGACTTTTATCGCCTGCGGCGGCGCCGGCGTGCTTAAACGGGAGATCGCTGCCGGACATTTGGTGGTGCCCCTGGCCGCGGTCCGCGACGAGGGCACCTCCTATCACTACATGCCCCCGGCGCGGGAAGTACAGGCTTCCGGAGAAGCGGTGCAGGCCATTCAGCGGGTCTTGGAGCGTCACAACGTGCCCTACATTGTGGGCAAGACGTGGACAACCGATGCCTTCTACCGGGAGACGCCCGATAAGGTCGCGTTGCGTCGGGAAGAGGGCTGTCTGACCGTTGAGATGGAGGCGGCGGCCTTCTTCGCCGTCGCGCGCTTTCGCGGCGTCACCTTCGGGCAGATCCTCTACGGCGGCGATGACGTCAGCGGCGATACGTGGGATACTCGGTACTGGAATGAGCGAGCTTCAGACCGTGAGAAGCTCTTTTGGCTCGCCGTAGAGGCCTGTCTTGAGCTCCAAGGAGAGCGCCAATGAACATCTGCGTCTATTGCTCTTCCAGCGATGCGGTGGCGAAGGTCCATTTCGAGGCCGCTCGCGCCTTGGGGCAGGGAATCGCTGCCCGCCGAGACGCCCTGATTTACGGCGGTGCCGACGTGGGCTTGATGGGCGCGCTGGCCCGGGAGGTCAAGGCCGGGAAGGGGATCGTGGTTGGCGTAATGCCCTACCTGCTGCAGGATAAACGTATCACCTTTGACGGCGCCGACGAGCTAGTCTACACTCGCGATATGCGGGCCCGAAAGGCAATCATGGAGGAACGGGCTGACGCCTTCGTAATCCTTCCCGGTGGGTTTGGAACGCTGGAGGAGTTGGCGGAGATTCTCACCCTGCGCCAGCTCGGTGTCCATACCAAGCCCATCGTGCTCCTCAACACCGCCAGCTTCTACGACCCGCTCATCGAGCTATTCGAGCACTTTTACCGTGAGAAGTTTGCCAAGCCTTCTCGCGAATTGTACCATATAGCCACTGCTGTAGAGGATGTCTTTGGCTATCTGGACCATTACGAACCGGCGGCTCCCACCGACCAGTGTGGATAGTCAACCAAGATATGCCTCGGAGAGACTGAGCAAGATGATCCAAGCGAAGGACCTCACGGCCCAATACCGCGACGATGGCAACCTGAACGCCCGCATCACGCTCCACGCCCGTTTCAGTACCAACCCCTACGGATGGCAGCGGTGGGTCTTTGACCAGATCAAGGCACCCGAAAGCGCCCACTTCCTGGAGGTCGGCTGTGGCCCCGGCGGGCTGTGGACGGCCAACCACCAGCGGATCCGTGCAGGCTGGCGGATCACCCTCACCGATCTCTCCCCCGGCATGGTCCGCACCGTCGCCGGGGCCCTGAAAACGTTGGATCCAACCATCGTGCCGGTCGCCGCCGACGCCCAGGCACTCCCCTTTGGCGGGATCTTCGATATCATCATCGCCAACCATATGCTCTACCACGTCCCGGACCGCCGCCGAGCGCTGAAGGAGATGCGCCGGCTCCTGAAGCCCGGTGGGCACCTCTACGCCACAACCGTCGGCCAGGCGCATATGCACGAACTCTGGGCGTTGGTCGCTCCCTTTATCCCCGACATCCATCAGCGCGCGAGCCGCGTCTCGCAAGGATTCACGCTGGAGAACGGCGCCGCACAGCTGGCGAAATACTTCAACCACCCGACACGCTACATCTACGATGACGACCTGAGGGTCACCGAGGTCGAGCCCCTCATCGGTTATCTGCAATCCTCCGTCACGTTGATGGACTGTGACTTGGCTCCAGCCCAATGGGCGGATCTGCACCAGAACATCACGGCGCAGATCCGGAAGGTGGGCGCCGTCTGTATTCACAAGGCCTCAGGCCTCTTCGTGGCCCGCAAGCCCAAAGAAGAGATGGGGACAACTTGACGCTGACACTGCTGCCCGATCCGAGCCTGCCCTTGGTGGATCTGCATCGCCACCTGGAAGGCAGCATGCGCCTGGAGACCATCCTGGCTCTGGGCCAAGAACACGGCATCGCTCTGCCCGCTGACGATCTGGAGGGTCTGCGCCCGCACGTCCAGGCGACCGCCCCACAACCAGGATTGATGGCCTTCATTAGCAAGCTCGACCTCAGCGTGCAGGTACTGGCCGACCTGGAGGCCTGTCAGCGCATTGCCTACGAGTGTGTGGAAGATGCCAACCATGAGGGCATCGACTATGTAGAGGTACGCTTCAGCCCGCGCTATATGGCTGCCTCCCACGGGCTGCAGCCGGCCGATGTCGTAGCAGCAGTTGTCGCAGGTGTGCAGGCTGCCAGTCGCGACTTGTCCATTCGCGCTGCCCTGATCGGCATCCTCAGCCGCACCTACGGATTGGACGCCTGTTGGGAGGAGGTGGCAGCCCTTGCAGCCCATGCGGAAGATATCCGTGCTCTGGACATAGCGGGGGACGAGGCCGCCTGGCCAGCCGAGCGTTTCGCCGCGCACTTCCGCAAGGCCCGCGACATGGGGTGGCGGATTACCGCCCACGCCGGAGAGGCCGCTGGCGCCTCAAGTATTTGGGCTGCGCTTCAGCGGCTCGGTGCCACTCGCATCGGGCACGGACTACGCGCCATCGAGGATCCAGCGCTGATGCACTATCTCGCCGAGCAGCAGATCGGTATTGAGATCAGCCTCACCAGCAACCTGCAGATCAGCGCCGTGCCGGACTACGCCAGCCATCCGATCACGACCTATGCTGACCGCGGCTTGTGCGTGACACTCAACACCGATGACCCGGCCGTCAGTCGCATAACCCTGCCGCACGAATACCAAGTGGCGGCACCGGCAGCCGGCCTTACGCATGACCAACTGCGCCAGGTTCAGCGTAACGGTCTCACAGCCGCGTTCCTATCTGCGCCCGAACGCGCCGAGCTGATCGCTGACAAGCGCCAGCAGATGCTGTCGCAATCATGACCAGCACCGAGAGATAGAAGCTGTTCACGCTGCGGCCTCACGCCCCAGACGAAACGCCACCCGATTGACGTCTTGGTACCGGGCTGGCACGCGATTCAGAATCGCCTTCTCCCATACTGACGGGTCGGTCTCCAAAGAAGAAGCCAGCGCCGCCAGCATAATCGTGTTCACCGTGCGTGGGTTACCGGCCTCCTCCGCTAAGGGTAGAGCATCCACCATAACCACGCGCCCAGCCCGCTCACGAATCGCCTCAACGATCGCCGCCTGATCGGGATACACCGCCGCCCCTACACTCACCGACATAGGGATGATCCGCTGGCAGTTCGCGATCAGCGTTCCACCGGGCCGCAGCCAGTCCGCCCACCGTGCGGCCTCCAGAAGCTCAAATGCCATCAGCAGATCCACCGTCCCTTGCTCACAGGTGGGCGATCCTACGGAGGGCGCCCAGCGTATGTGACTTTCGACGACGCCGCCACGCTGGGCGAATCCGTGCACCTCCGACTTTTTGGCATCCAGACCCAGATCAAGCCCCACCTGAGCGGCAATATCCGAGGCCGTCAGAATGCCCTGTCCTCCGACACCGACAAACAGCATATTTAGCTGCGTTATCTGAGTCATCGTCCTATCTCCTGCCCTATCAAACCCACAGGTTCGTCCCGCCTATTCGCTGGCGCGTCCGATCGCCTGCACTGGACAGACCTGCATGCAAACCGTGCAACCGGTACACAGAAGAGGATCAATCGCCGCCTTCTGTTTGCCGCTGGTCTCGTAAATCTCGTCACTCTTGATGATCGCCGGACAGCCCACCCGAAAACAGAGCCCGCAGGTAACACACTTATCAAGATCGACCTGCAGCTTCGGCTGCAGGTGAAAGTGCGGGGTGAAGACACAGGCGCCGCGCACGACCAGCACCGCCGGCCCATCAGCGTGCGCCATCGCAGCACGCAATGCCGTGTTCACCGCATCAACATTCCAGGCATCCACCTCCTCGACAAAGGTGGCGCCCAGCGCCCTGGCCACACTGGTGATGTCAATCTCCCGGCTCTCCTCACCCAGCAACGTGATCCCGGTTCCAGGATGCTGTTGCTGACCGGTCATAGCCGTGATCCGGTTATCCAGGACGACGACGGGAAATGTTGCCCGATTGTAGACGGCGGACGCCAGCGGCGCCATCCCCGAGTGGAAGAAAGTGCTGTCACCAATCACTGCGATCGCTGCTTCCCGGCCGCCAGCCTGCTTGAATCCGTGAGCCATCCCCACACTGGCCCCCATGGAGATCAGCATATCCATGGCCTCAAAGGGGGGCAACACACCCATCGAGTAGCAGCCAATGTCACCAGCGATCACGGCTTTGCGCTTGTAACGCCGCAGGTTGAAGAAGAAGGCCCGGTGCGGACAACCGGGGCAAAGGGCAGGAGGCCTGGGCGGCACGCTCACCGTCAGTGGCGGGGCCTCCTCGACAGCAGTACCGTCCAGCAATCCGGCCTGCTGAGCCCCCTGACGCACCTTGGCCAGCGTTAACTCGCCACACACAGGGAAGACGTCCTTGCCGTGCGCGACGTTCAGGCCCGCTGCCCGAAGCTGCTCTTCAATAAAGGGATCGAGCTCCTCCACCACGACCAGTAGCTCCACAGCTTGAGCAAACTCTCGGATTCTGTCTATGGGCAGCGGGTAGCTCATCCCCAGCTTAAGAATTGATCTGTCGGCGAAAATCTCTCGTGCATATTGGTAAGCGATGCCG
>PWVB01000218.1 GCA_003562365.1 Anaerolineae bacterium | reverse complement strand
TGCTGACGTCGTAGACAACGCGGTTGACCCCCGCCACTTCATTGACGATGCGGTTCGCAACCCGTCCCAGCAAATCGTAGGGGAGCCGTGCCCAGTCAGCGGTCATAAAGTCCTCGGTGGTGACCGCCCGCAGGGCTACGACGTTCGCATAGGTCCGCTCATCGCCCATCACCCCGACGCTGTGCACCGGCAGCAACACGGCAAAGGCCTGTGATGTCTCGCGATAGAGATCGGCCTCCCAGAGCATCTCCATAAAGATGGCATCGGCAGCCTGGAGGGTAGCGACCCGCTCCGGGGTAACCGCACCCAGGATTCGCACGGCGAGACCCGGGCCGGGGAAAGGATGACGCCAGACCAACTTCTCGGGCAATCCCAGCGCCAGACCAACCTGGCGCACCTCATCCTTAAAGAGATCCCGCAGAGGCTCTACCAATGCCAGGTCCATATCCTCCGGCAATCCCCCCACATTGTGATGGGATTTGATGCGCTGGGCGGTCTCGCTGCCGGCGCTTTCAATGACGTCTGGATAGATCGTTCCCTGGGCCAGGAAACGCACACCTTCAAAGCGGCGGGCTTCGGCCTCAAAGACCCGGATAAACTGTTCTCCAATGATCCGACGCTTCGCCTCAGGATCGGTGACACGGTTGAGGGCGCCCAAAAAGCGCGCGGAAGCATCTACCTGCACCAGCTGTATCCCCTGGGCCTCGCGAAAGGTCGACGCCACTTGACGAGCTTCATCCTGCCGCAACAGTCCCGTATCAACGAAGACACAGATGAGCTGCTCGCCCACCGCGCGGTGGACCAGCGCAGCGACGACGGCGCTATCCACACCTCCGCTCAACCCCAGAACCACCTTATCCACACCGACTTGGTCGCAAATCTGCGCCACCGCGTGGTCGATGAAGGCGCTGGGCGTCCAGGTACCTTTGAAATCGCAGATCTCGAAGAGGAAGCGGCGCAGAATCTGGGATCCCAACGGCGTGTGATGGACCTCAGGATGAAACTGCGTGCCGTAGATCCGGCGCTCTACATTCCCCATCGCCGCGATGATTCCGTTCTCGCTCAGCGCCAGGGCCTCAAAGCCCTCGGGGAGCACGGCAACGTGGTCGCCGTGGCTCATCCAGACCGACAACGAGGCCGGGAGATCGCGGAAGAGCGCGGCCTCCGGCGCCGTCACAGTCACTACCGCCGGTCCATACTCCCGCTCGGCGCCTCGGGCCACCTGTCCGCCCAGGTGCTGGGTCAGGAGTTGCATCCCGTAGCAGATGCCTAGAATCGGCACGTCGGCATCCAGAAGGAAGGCCGACAAGGTGGGCGCACCGGTTTCGTAGACGCTGTTTGGGCCACCGGAGAGGATCACCCCCATCGGCGCCAAGGCTGCGATCCGCTCCGCCTCAACGTGCCAGGGCAGGATCTCGGCGTAGACTTGCTGCTCCCGTGCCCGCCGGGCGATCAACTGAGTGTACTGGGAACCGTAGTCCAGAATGACCAAAGTCTCACGGGTCATAGAACCGCCTCTCACTCATCGAAGATGATGCTACCGTTGCTGCGCATCTCATCGATGATGACCAGTGAGACGATCGGCACATCGAGATCGACAAGTGCCTCGCGCCCGCCCTCGAATGACTTCTCCACCAACGTCCCGACGCCTACCAAGGTTGCCCCGGCGCTCTCGACGATCCGCGCCATCGCCGCAATCGTCTGTCCCGTCGCTAAGAAGTCATCGATGATCAGCACCCGATCTCCTGGGTGCAGAAACTCCGGCGAGACCATCAACGAGACCTCTCCCCCTTTGGTGTGCGACGGCGCAAACTCCACAAAGACCGGCTCGGTCATCGTTACCGGCTTGTGCTTGCGAGCGTAGACCAGGGGAAGACCCATCGCGTAAGCGGTCGCCATCGCCGGGATAATGCCGGAGACCTCAGCAGTCAAGACCCGCGTCGGATGCACACCGGCAAACTGGCGCGCAAACTCGGCGCCAGCCTCCAACATCAGTGTGGCATCCACCTGATGGTTGATCACGCTGTCGATCTTCAAGATCCCCTGCCCCAGATTGCGCCCCTCTTGTCGAATCCTGCGCTTTAAGTCTTCCATCCTCCAGATCACCTCCACAGCTTGCTGGGCTGACCCTATGATAGCATAGTTCGGGGATTCAGCACCCTCCGCCCGACGCCCCACGGAAGCCAACACATCCTGCAGGACTATGGCTAATCGGACAGATTATGCTAGGATAGCAGTCTAGTGGAGGCTGGAAGAAGGCGCAGACCGGGGCTTGCCTGCGCGATCGGTCCGAAAGAGGGTCTTCCCGAGCCATCGCCAGGCCGGCGAGAACAGGACCAGAAAGGAGACGTGCAGGGCTCTCCGCAGGAGCAGAGAGTCTCTGGCACTGAACAGTGTATGACGTCCGATAATCACCGTCAAAGAAAGGAACAGTCCGCCAGCAGTGCGCAAGTGCAATGAGTGAACGACCGATTTGCGACTACGAGGGCTCGCGCTACAGCACGGAATTCTGGACGCAGGCCCGCACTTACGAGGATGCCGTAGAGCGCATCGCGATGCAGGCCTTGCTCCCGCCTAGGGGCCGTAGATTGTTGGAGATCGGCGCCGGCTTTGGACGGCTGGCCGATCTTTACAGCGGTTATGAGACGGTCGTACTGCTGGACTATGCGCGGACGCAGCTGGCTCAAGCGGTTGAGCGGCTCAGATCCACATCTGGGCGGATCTCACCTCACCATATCTTCGTTCAGGCCAACTTCTACCACTTGCCCTTCGTCATCGGATGCTTCGACACTGTCACGATGGTCCGCACCCTCCACCACGCCGCCGATGCACCAGCGGTGCTGCAGGAGATTTCGGGAGTGCTGGGCCCAGCGGGCACCTTCGTCCTAGAATTTGCCAACAAACGCAACCTTAAGGCTATCGCGCGCTACCTGCTTCGGCGTCAGGCTTGGTCGCCCTTCGACCGGGAGCCGGTGGAGTTCGTTGATCTAAACTTTGACTTTCACCCCCGGTGGCTCTGGGATCAACTGGCCCAGGCGGGCCTGCAGCGTGAGTCGGTGCGCACGGTCTCCCACTACCGGATAGGACTGCTGAAACGCTGGATACCCACGCCGATTCTTGTGCGCTTGGATGCGTGGGCCCAGCGGACCGGTCCGCTGGGGCAATTCAGCCCCAGCGTCTTCGTACGGGCGCGGGCTTCTAGACAGAAACCGGCAGCAGAGCCAGCGGCCTTTTTCCGTTGTCCGGCATGCCGGCATCCGTTGGGGGCCCCGCCCCAGGAAGCCTTCATCTGCCCTTGCGGCAAGATCTGGGAGAAGACGGACGGCATCTACGACTTTCGCTACCCTGCAGATCGACCGAACGATGCAGCTGCAACACATTCGTGAGGCAGCCCCCGACCCGCAGCGCCGGCGGCTCCTCAACCGCGCGCTCTGGATCACCGTTGGAGGCAACCTCCTGCTGGCCCTCGGCAAGGGGCTCGTCGCGACGCTGACGAGCAGTGTCGCGCTCTACGCCGATGCCGCTAATTCGGCTTCCGACCTCTTCTATTCGCTGTTGATGGTACTGGGCCTATCACTCGCGCAGCGCCCACCAGATATCACCCATCCGCAGGGCCACGGCCGCTTTGAGCCACTGTCGGGACTCATCGTCGCGGCAGCGATGACCCTGGCAGGCTTTGAGGCCGGTCGAGCTGCTGTCGTGCGCTGGATCGAAGGGGGAGCTGCAATCGCGGTCGGGGCGCCGACGATCACGCTACTGCTCAGCGCCGGCGTCAAGGTCACGATGTATCAGCTTGTCCACCGCATCGCGCGCAAGACCGGTAGCTCGACTCTTGATGCTGCAGCAAAGGACAATTTCGCCGACGTCCTAACCTCCTCGGCGGCCCTGGTAGGAACACTGGGGTCGCGATTCGTGCACCCAATCACCGATGCACTCGCCGGAGTTTTGGTCGCGCTGTGGATCCTGAGATCCGCCCTCGAAGTGTGGCGAGAAAACCTCAAGTATCTGACCGGTGGGGGTGCCCCGCCAGAGCTGCAGGCTAGGATTGTGAATCTGGCTTGGTCGGTCAAAGGCGTGACAAAGGTGCATCAGGTGATCACCGAATACGTTGGGCCGAACCTGATCGCCGACTTGCACATCAACGTGGACGGCAATCTGCCCCTCTTCGAGGCCCACGCCATCTCCGATGCGGTGCAAGGTCGGGTGCTTGAGCTGGATGAGATTGAGCGCGTCTACGTCCACGTGGAGCCGTGTGACGTGATACCACGCCGTGAGGAACCGGACTGCAAGAACGCGCCCGGCATCGAATAGGGTATAATTAGATCCTATGCTTGAGGCTGAGATGCACCACCGTCCCCGCACTGGCTTTCTGCCCATGAAGGGTGGCTGGCTGGCATTACCTGTGTTGGCGATGCTCGGAGGCGCCTGGGCTTTCTCAGGCGAAGTGTTCACCGGATCCCCGACGGACTTGGCGATCGCCGCCGCGCTGGTCGTGGGAGGATGGCAACCCTTGTGGCAGATCTTAACCCAAACGGACTGGGCCACCCCACTTAAACGCTGGCGCAACTGGGAGGCAGCGGAGCCATTGCCCGGATGGCCTTATCTACAGGCCGGAACTCCCGGCGCGGCGCTCCATCAGCGGCTGGCGCAGGCAAAGAGCTGGTGGAATGCCGTCGGACGCGTGCCGCTGGTGCGCCCGCTGAGACGCTCGTTTGTCGCAGTGATGGTCAGCGTGCTGCTCGGTAGCGCCCTGGGACGGGACGGCCTGCTTCTGACCCTCCTGTTTGTCACCTGTGTCGAGCTGGCAACGCTCTGGCATGAGGGGGTTGGCGAGGTGGGATCGCTGTGGTGCGGCATCGGCCTCGCCGGGTTGCCATGGCTGCTGGGTGCCAGCTTGGGCGACGGCTGGTCGGGTCAGGCGACTCTCTCAAGCCTGGTCTTGGCTCTGGTCGTCGGGCTATACGCGCATCATTCATGGTGGGCTATCCTCGGCCCCACCATCGGGGCTCTCTTTCTCATTGGGTATGGCTATACGATGGCGGCCGGCTGGCTGCTAATGCTTGCACTCCCCGGGATGCTGGTATTGTCGCATAAACCCTCCCTTTACGGGTACCGTAGAGCCATCGGCCCTTGGGTGCTGGGTATGATCATGCTGATGGCTTGGGTGCTGTAGAATGGAATGGATTCTAGCAGCTATCGCCGTCGGCGTGCTCGCCGCCCTGCTCTACTGGCAGCTGATCATCGCTGAGGGCGCCTATCTGGGCCGCCGGGTGGTCACCCTGCTCTACGACTGGTCGGCTCATGTCTACGATCGAATCAAGCACTTCGATTCTCGCTACGAACAATACTTCCTCGCCCGCCCGATCACCAGCGCACTTTTCTCCTTCCCCAATCCGCTGGTGCTCGATGTAGCGACGGGCACCGCCCGACTGCCTCGGGCCCTCTTTGCAGAGATGGGCTTCCGCGGTCAGATTGTCGGGCTGGACTTGTCGCGCAAGATGCTGGAACAGGCGGTGGAGAAGACCGCCCCGTGGGCCGACAGGATCACCCTGATCTGGGACGATGCCTCCCGGCTGCCCTTTCCCGCCGATACCTTTGAGGCCGTCGCGTGCCTGGAGGCGCTGGAGTTTATGCCTGACCCAGACCAGGTGCTGGCCGAGATGGTACGGGTGCTCCGCCCTGGCGGACTTCTGCTGACCACCAACCGCATCGGCAAGGAAGCCCGCCTGATGCCAGGACGCACCCTCTCTGCGGAGGCGCTGGAGGAGAAACTCCAGGCGCTCACGTTGGAGATGGTCAAGATCCGTGTCTGGCAGGAAGACTATGACCTGGTGTGGGCCCTCAAACCAGGGATCTGCACGCCGCTGGGTGTACGTCAGGTGACAGCGCTGCTACGCTGTCCGGAGTGCGGCGCGAAGGTGACGCGCGAGTCCGATCACTTCCGCTGCAATAAAGGGCACGTGCTCCCCATCGCAGAAGACGGCATTGTAGAGCTGGTGAGGATCCGCGATGCCGAAGCGGAGTCCGTACCCGTCACCTGAAAAGGGCAAGGGATGAAATTCTCGAGTCGGCGGCTGAGGGCCATCCTGATCAAGGAATACCGCCACATCCTGCGCGCTCCGCGCACACTGGTACTGGTCACACTGGCGCCCGTCCTGCTGCTCCTGCTCTTGGCCAACATTTTCTCCCTGGAGGCCCAACAGGCCCGATTCGCACTTTGGGATCTCGATCGCTCCACAGTCTCACGCCGCTACATCGCGGCCCTCACCGCGGATGGCGACTTCACGTTGGAGGCCGAGGTCTCTTCTTACACAGCGGCGCAAGCGGTATTGCGCGGTGGCAGAGCCGATTTTGTGCTCGTCATTCCCAATGGCTTTGGCGCCGATCTCATCAGCCATCGACCGACCGAGGTACAGGCGATCTTCGACGGGACCGACACAATTCGCGCCCCACAGCTTCAGGGTTATCTAATGGCCCGATCGGCGGCGTTCAGCGCTGAGATTCTGCCCGTCGGTCGGATGACCGAGGGACAACCTATGGAACTGCGCAGCGTTCACCTCTACAATCCCGGGGTGCAGTCGATTGTCGGAATGGTGCCGGGGCTGGCAGCCATCGTCCTCTCTATGCCGGCCCTCGCCTTTGGATTGTCGCTGGCCCGGGAGCGCGAGTTGGGCTCGTTCGAGGGTCTGATCACAACCCCGATCCGAGGCAGCGAATACCTTCTGGGGAAGGCGTGGCCCTACGTCACGCTGGGGTTGGTAAGTGTCTGCCTCATCTGGCTTGTGGGGATCCTGGTTTTTGACGTACCCTTTCGAGGCTCTTTGCTGCTCTATCTGCTGCTCAGTGCCCTCTACCTGGCGGCCACGGTGGGGCTTGTGACTGCCATCTCCCCGGCCCTGAAAAGCCAACAGGTGGCCTTCTTTGTGGTCCTGATCCTATTCTTCGTACCGAGCTTTTTCATCTCCGGACTGCTCACGCCGATACTGGATGAGGGACTGGGCCGCCTCTCATCGGATCTCTTCCCCGCCACGCACTACATGACCATCGCCCGCGGAATCTTCGTCAAAGGCTTGGGCCTCCAGGCATTGCTACGCCCGACGCTGATTCTGGCCGGTATGTATGTGGGGGGCGTTATCATTGCCCTCCTGGGCTTTCGGAAGCACCTGATATAGGCTCACGCCAGCTTAGCGCCGGGGAAGCTGAGAAACTGTCTTGCGGATCTGTGCCATCAGTTGGCGGGACTTAGCCTTTTTCGCTGCCATAAGAGCACGGTTCAAGTAGGTTTTCGCCCGATTGCGATTACCGTGCTGAGCATAGAGAATGGCCAGATTGCGCAGGGTCTTGGCCTCGCCCTCCAGGTCCCCCGCGGCCTGCCGCAGCGCCAGGGCCTCATCGTAGAGCGCCACAGCCTGCGGCCAGTCCCCCATCCCGTCGTGGGCAGCTGCCAGGTTGTTCAGGACCACCGCCTCGCCTTCGGCATCCCCCACGCTCTGATAGAGGTTCCGCGCCTCGGACGCCTGAGAGAGCGCGGTCTCCCAGTTCATCAATGCCAGATGAACCGACGCGATGTTGTTCATCGCCTCAGCCCGGCCCGCTATGTCGCCAGCGGCCTCTGCTATGCTGATGACCGCTTCATAGCAGGCCACCGCCGGCTCCCAGTCACCCTTGGCGAGGTGCGCCCGGGCCTCGGCGTTGAGATCGGTTACCCTCTGATGATCGCGATCCACCATAGTGTCGCGGTCAAGCGGATCTTCCGTGTCAAGTGATGTTTCCCGCTCCTCAACCATACCAGCACCTGGTTTACCAAACTGTGCCAACTTGACACGGTTTGGAAGGCTGCCTTTCTGCAGCCATATTTTCACGTTTCGACGCAGATTGCTCCGAAGAGTCTGATATCTG
>PWVB01000273.1 GCA_003562365.1 Anaerolineae bacterium | reverse complement strand
CGGAGCGGGGCTGAATGCGGGACATCCACCATCAGATCAGTCGCCAGATCGTTGATCTTACCGCTGCGTATGAGCGCCCGGTGATGGTCTTTGAGACGTTGAACGGGATTCGCAGCCGCGTGGGCGGGAGCCAGCGTTTTCATCGGAGGATGAGCTCGTGGGCCTTCCGGCATTGGATTGACTTGGTGACGTACAAAGCCGCGCGCGCCGGTCTTCCCATGGTCTCTGTCGACCCCCGGGGTACGTGCAAGGCCTGTTCTGGCTGTGGTCATAGCTCGCGTTCCAATCGTCCCGATCTCTCTCATCTTCGATGAGTGCGCTGCGGCTATGAGCTGAATGCCGATCTAAACGCTGCTCTCAACATCGCCGCGCTAGGGCTAGATGCGCTACCACAAGGGCCGTCTGACACGGCCCGGTCAAACGACCAGACTGGGGACCTGGTACTCCGGCCCGCTGGAGCCTCTGGTGACACGCTGTCTGTGTTATCAAGCTCTAACCTTTCTGGTTCCTTGTAGGAACCTCCCTCTTTCAGGAGGGAGAGGATGTCACCATACTATCGGCCCCTGTAAGGCGCTTCACCCCGCGTCATCGGCTTAGCAGTCCGGCCTGGGGACGCTGCGCCGACCAGCAGCAACGGCCGCTTGCGCTTCACCGAATCGACCTGGAGTTTACCGCTCACTGCGGCCTCCCTAAGTGTGAATTCAGCTAGATCCTACTCGATTTCATCCAACGTGCAATTTTGGGGATTGCCTTGGAGGAATAAAGTCCTATACTGTTTGTCTGTGCTCGTGACCACTGGGGTTGCGACGAAGACTGCACCGTGATCTAGGTGCATTAGGGCCAGGCCTGCGACTTGGCTCGACGAAGCCAAGGAGTATGTCTCGTGAGTTTTGAACAGTTCTCACTCGATTCGCGCCTCGTGAAAGGCGTTGAGGGTATGGGATACGAAGATCCCACGCCTATTCAGGAGCAGGCTATCCCCGTCGTGATGGAAGATCGCGATGTCCTGGGGATTGCTCAGACCGGTACCGGTAAAACCGCAGCCTTTGTACTGCCGATTCTACAGCGACTGACGCGAGGTCCGCGTCGGCGCGTGCGTGCGCTCATTATCTCCCCGACGCGTGAGCTGGCGGAGCAGACCCACCAGGCCATTGGTCTGTTGGGTAAACACACGCAAGTGCGCAGTGTCACAGTCTATGGTGGTGTTGGTAAAGGGCCTCAGATCCAGCGGCTACGAGACGGCGCTGAGATCGTCGTTGCTTGCCCTGGGCGCTTGCTGGACCTTCACGGCGACGGCTACGTCGATCTAACCCATGTCGAAGTGTTGGTCCTAGACGAGGCAGATCGAATGTGCGATATGGGCTTTCTGCCTGATATCCGTCGCATTCTCAAACTGGTGCCCCGGCAGCGTCAGACGTTGTTTTTCTCGGCGACGATGCCGCAGGAAATTCGCCAGCTGGCGGACAGCATCCTCGAGAAGCCAATCACAGTGCAGATTGGTGAGATCGCCCCGGCTAAGACCGTTACCCACGTACTCTATCCTATTGAGAGGCATCTCAAAAAAGCTCTATTGCTGGCGATGCTGGATCGGATGGCGATCGGACGAACACTGGTTTTTACCCGCACCAAGCACCGTGCTAAGAATTTGGCGCGCGCCTTGTCCAAACAGGGCCACCGCGCCGCGGCTCTACAAGGCAATATGTCACAGAACCAGCGGCAGCGCGCTCTTGACGGATTCCGCGACGGCAAGCACGATATTCTGGTTGCTACCGATGTGGCAGCGCGCGGTATCGACGTTGATCACATCTCCCACGTCATCAACTTTGACATGCCCGATACAGCTGACGCCTATACGCATCGTATCGGACGTACTGGTCGTGCTGAGGAGACTGGTGTCGCCTTTACCTTCACCGAGAAGGATGACGAAAATCTGGTACGCCAGGTTGAGGAGCTGCTGGGGCATCGCATCCCGCTAAGGTATGTGGAGGGGTTCGACTACACCGTGGCTGCACCCGGGACTCAGGCTGCCCACAACCGCCGACCGTCCTCGGGACGGGGTGTCGCGCATCATGGCAATGGAAAACGTAATCGCGCTAGGCGGGGTGGCTCGAAGCGCAACAACTCCAGCTGAGCTGGAGTTCAGCACCCGTGTGCCGTGTGTGATAGGATTATAGAGGTTGAAAAGGATCCGGCGATATGGTGGTGCTCGTCTCACAGGGCCAATGTCGTTGGTTGGACTCTACCGTCGCCAGCGCTGACCGTAAGGCGTCTTCGTTTAGTTTAAGGGCTCCTCTCAATCGAGATGACTTGCCGACAAAGTCAGAGTTTTGATCCTCAGCAATGATGACAACGCAAAGCAGCCGCAGGACTGATCCACTGACGGTCAGTTCTACGGCTGTTAGGAGTCGGGGCATGCGGATTTGAACCGCAGACCTCACGGACCCGAACCGTGCGCGCTACCAAACTGCGCTATGCCCCGCAACAATGTGGATTATACACAGGTTCGGCCTTTTTGCAAGCGGTGACGAAGCTGGCGCTTCCACAACGGAAAAAAGAGCCACAGGGATGAGCCAGTCGCCAGGTGCTTGGTCCCCAAAAGCTATACTACTCGAATATGGGTTTATTGTGGTCCTCTGAGAGTCTGATAAAGCACGCCGTTGTAGCGCCGTGGGCAGTTTGGGCAACACCAGGTTTCTGAGCCCTAGCGTTGTCCAAGCCGTGTTGGACAGCCTCCGGCTGTCTACACGGCGGCACTGTCCTCGGCAGTAGCTAGACTCGGACCGCACGGCCCCGCTCCCGCTGTTGAATGAACGTCAGGGGCGCAGCGTAGCCCAAGCTAGAGTGACGCCGGTCGGTGTTGTGATACGTCACTCGCCATTCGCCGGCTCTCCATCAAATCTGGCCGACATGGTCGCTATTCCAAGCAAACAAAGTGGCCGATAACAGCTTAGCTCTCCCATTATCCAGGCTACTATGTGGAGTTGCCTTGTCCTCTTGGCGAGCTGCCCTTTTCCCTATAGTCCATTCTACACCCCATCCAGCCGCATTCGGATCCGATTGCCGCGAACTAAGATCGAGGTAAGATGGGCCGAGTGTTTGTCCCGGGTTTTCGGAAGCCGCTGGAAGCCCGAAGGCTGGGGAAAGCTGACGGGGCGCTCGCACCGCCGGTGTGACGGACGAATCAATGAGCGCCACGTCTTGCTGTCTCCACTGAGGAGGAGATAAGGATGAGCGTCTGGCAGGCGATTTTCTTGGGTGTGGTGCAGGGTATAACCGAATTTCTTCCGGTGAGCAGCTCCGGGCATCTGGTGATCGTATCATACATACTGGACTGGCCCAATCCAGGGCTGACACTGGGGGCGATATTGCATCTTGGTACATTGTTGGCGATCGTGATTTATTTCTGGGAAGATCTATGGCTGCTGGTGGTTGCTGCTGTAGAGAGTCTGAGACTAGGCTCGCTCGCCGACCCTGAGGCTCGGATTGCTTGGGGACTGGTGTTGGGCACGGTGCCAGGCGCCGTTTTTGGATTCCTGTTTGAGGACTTCTTCGAGCGTCTCTTCGGCGCTCCCCGCGCCGCCGCCGGATTCCTGCTGGTGACGGCACTCTTGCTGATTGTGGCGGAGCGCGTTGGTTCTCGCCTGCGACCGCTCACTGCACTTTCTTGGCTTGATGCGCTCCTGATTGGCTTTGCTCAGACTCTGGCCATCGCGCCGGGCATCAGTCGCTCGGGTTCGACCATCACAGGCGCGATGTTGTTGGGCTTCCGGCGAGAGGATGCCGCGCGTTTTAGTTTCCTGTTGGCTGTGCCCATCACGCTGGGGTCGGGCCTCTATCAGGTGTTGGGGCTGGCGACCGCAGGCGCTACTGAGGCTTCCCTGGGAGCAACTATGGCTGGGCTGGTTGCTGCTGCGGTTGCCGGATACTTGGCTATCGCTGCTTTGCTTGCCGTGATACGGCGACGCGGTAGCCTGTTTATGTTTGCTGCCTATTGCACCCTCTTGAGTCTGTTAGTTCTAACTGGGACACTGGGCTGACACCTCATAACGTGGAGGACGGCGTGCTTAGGGGCGTGTTGATTCGATCATTGTGGAGGCGGTTCGGCTGGCTGGTGCTGCTGGGACTCTCATGGTGTGTAGGGGGGAGCTGTAGCGCTCCGGTAGCACCTGTGCCGACACCCACGCCGGAGGCACCTTCGTTGGCTCCAAGCCCGCTAAGGATGACGTCTCCCGAAAGCCTCCTGCCCGCGCTGCGAGCTGCCTCCGCAGTCTATCAGCGAGAGGAACGCAGCGTCGAGATCACTGTTATCCAACGGGCTGACCCGTTGGCACTGCGTGCCGTGCAGCATGGCGATGTCGATCTCGCGGCGCTCACCTGGCTGACTCAGGCGTTACCTGAGGACTTGTGGGCCCGACCTTTGTCTCGCGATGGGCTCGCCATCGTGGTCCATCCTCAGAATGGCCTGCCGGGGCTGACAATGTCCCAACTTCAGGATCTGTTCCAGGGACGGCTTGAGGACTGGGCAACTTGGGGTGGGTTACCAGGAACACCGCTGCTCGTGAGTCGCGATGCTTCATCCGGCGACTATGCGTTCTTCCAGGCCTGGGCTATGCGTGACGCCCGGGTTTCGTTGAATGCGCTGATGGCGCCGAGCTCCGAGGCCGTGCTGGCTTATGTGGATGCAGACCCTTTAGGGGTTGGCTACGTCTCGACGGCGCGGCTAGACGGGCGAGTTAGAGCTGTGGCGGTCAATGGCGTACCGCCGGTACGAGAGACAATGGCTGCGGGTCTCTATCCTCTGACGCGAACGCATTTCATAGTCACCCCAACGGAGCCGGAAGGGGCGGTACGGGCGTTCGTGGAGTGGTTGCTGACTCCCCCAGGGCAGAGCGTCCTCAGCGCTCATGGGCTGGTACCCGCTCCGGAGTAGGTGGGGCGGGGCGGCATAGAGCCCACAACTGGATGCTCGCTGGCATTAGTGTCCCGCAGCCAGCGTTGGGTCAGCGTGACCATTGAAGAATCGATAGGTAAGGAGCCCGATCTCGGCAAAAGTCGTCGCGCTGGTTTCGTCGCCGCTCTCGCTGGGATGGTAGAGAAATGTCACGATAACGAAGTCGTTCAGAGGGCCGTAGACGAGAGATGCATCTGTATCAGTGCGGCCGTGCCGACCGGATTGGTATGCGATACGCGTTCCCGCTGGCATCCCTGTCTGGAGAAGTCCGCGTTTCTCAGTAGGCCGCATCTGGGACAGTAGCATATGACACTTTGTGGGGCTGAGTGCGTCGGGATAAAGAAGCAGGAGGCTCCCACCGCCCTGACCACAGTGGTACAGGCTTTCCAGGAGCAGGCCGATCTCCGCGGGCGTCGTCTGGACGTAGGGATCGGGATCGGTAATAGCATCAGAACGTTCATTAGCCGGCGTCGCGATCGCCGGCGCAGTAAGGGTACTGTGAGTGCCATAGGGTGCATCCAGATAGGAGCTGCGGAGGCCCAGGCTCCATAGCAGTTTCGTCACCGTCGTAGCGCCGCTTTGAGGATCACCTTTCTCCATCTCCGCTAGCAGCTGGTTCGCTGCTGTGCTATCTCCTTGCGTCAGCATCGTCTGCACTGCCGCGGTTAAGTCTGGTCGTAGCGGTTGTGTCTGTATGCGGTATGTCTCCAGCGCGATGCCAAGTTTCAACGGGTCCCAACCGGTGAAAGGGAGCTGGCAGTTGATACACAGTTCATGCCCAGTTTGCAGGTCTTTGACAAAGACGCCGGCGACACCGTCGAAGCGGGTCAGTGTGCTGCCTAACGCTTGTGCCAACAGATCGGTTGAGGCGGCAGGGACTGGTTCGACTTCCACTACCAGTTCAACATGGCGTCTGGCAGGGTCAGCTGCTAGAATTGCCTCGATCATCAAGGGCAACGATGCTTCAATATCAAGCGTCGTGCCGTCTTGGGCGGGGCGAAAGCTGCCTGCCTGAGGCAATGCTACAGCCTGCATAGGAGCTCGATCGTACTTCTGTGCCGTCCGCTGTAGGAAGGCGTCAACGCGCTCCCGAGAGTACAGGACTACCGCGCGGACGTCGGTGGTCGCTACATCACGCCCTAGCAGTTGATCCGCGATGTGATTCAGCAAGGCACGGCCCCCGGACTGCGTCGCCAGGGCGGCATCAAGGTTTTCGCTGGTAGCCTGCATATCGAGCCGGAGCTCGATCATCTCAGGTAGCAGTGGTGGTGTTGTGTCTCCCGCATAGGTAACGCTGATAGCTGTGGTGTAGGCCTGCTCGACCGCGAACAGGGCTTGCTGGCGCGTCATACCGCCCATTGGGACACCGTTAATGCTCAGACCCGGCGGCAACACAGTCTCACCGGAGCGCCAAGTCGTGTAGAGCCAGGCCCCGCCGAGGAGCAGGACCGACAGCAGAAGGACAGCTACGAATCCGCAACCACTTCGCTTTGAGTGTCTCACGATTTTGTATTATACTGCTTTCGACAAGCTTGGAAACCCGCCTATAATGGAGCAGATTCGATAAGTCGACGGACGATCGTGGGAACGTGCCGGCGGTGTCGTCCGTCGGACTGCGAAAAGGAGAAAGCGATGCAGCCTGTCGAAGACCTGTCCTTTGAGGAGGCGCTGGCTGAGCTTGAGACAATCGTGGAGACGCTGGAGCGCGAGGGCTTGGAACTGGACGAGACGGTGGCCCATTATCAGCGTGGACGTGCGCTGGCTCAACGCTGTCAGCGACTCTTGGACAAGGTCGCCCTGGAGGTGGAGCAGGTGGTCGCGGATCAGAAAGGCGGCGTCCGCACCGAATCTTTCTCCAAGGAGACCGATCAGCTCTGAAGGGCAAGGCGTGCGACAAACTAGAGCCCGTTTCCTCGTAGCGGTACGTGAGAACGGTGCGCCGCTACCTTTCCGATTGCGGCGATGTGATTCGTTTCTATGCCGACTGCGCGGCCTGACTTTCCGTCGCAGCTTGGCGCCTGATGAAGGCTTGCTCTTTGTCGAGCCTCGCGAAAGCCGTCTGGGTGCGGCCATTCACATGTGCTTCGTCTTCTTCCCAATCGGCGTGGTCTGGCTAGATGCCGACGGTACTGTGGTGGATGCCACCGTAGCGAAGCCTTTTCGCCTCTACTATGCCCCTCGAGCCCCAGCGCGATTCTTTCTGGAAGGGCCTCCGGCACTGGCCGATGCTATCGTGATTGGAGAACAACTCGTGCTCCGTCCGTTAGACTCCTATCCTGATGCAGAGTCAGTATAGGTCCTGGCGATCTGAGTTGTGTTCTCAGTCTCGTCTGTGGTCAGTCCTCAGCTTGATACTGGCTTTCTTTTTACTAATCGGGCCGCAGGTTTCAGCTGCCTCACCTGAAGAAGCGAGCCGCTCGGAGGCTCGGATCAGCTCAGAGCTGATTCCGAACCCAGAGAGTCATGTTCTGGGACCCGGGGAGAGTTTGCCCCAGCTAGCGCTGCGGTATGGTGTTCCGCTCCGCCGCTTGATGCGTGAAAACGGTATTCGCCATCCTGCCGAGGTCCGTCCGGGTCAGCGCATCAGGATCGGTTCACCGGATGGGCAGGCGGGGATCTACCATACTTTGGAGAGCGATGAGGATCTGCTCTGGTTAGCACGCCTCACTGGAAACGGTCCCAAGGCCTTGGCGCGCCGTAACGGTTGGCTGTTGCCAACGGGGCAGCCAGTCGGTCAGCAGGTCTGGCGGCCATTGCCTGTGCCGATGGGGGCAGATGGCATCGCTCTGTCTGTTCAGGTTGCGCCGGACGTGCCTATTACCCCTCTCGCGCCACGCACAGCTGCGGCTGTGCACTGGGGGGTGGGTCTCTGGCAGGTGCTGCGCTTGAATCCGCTGCCTCATATGAGCGTGCCGGTGATGGTGCCTGACCTGAGGATGTACGGCGCGGATACACACGTTG
>PWVB01000283.1 GCA_003562365.1 Anaerolineae bacterium | reverse complement strand
TTATGCTCAGCATCACGGACGCAACGGGCTAGCAGGTGGTTAGAACGTGCCTTTCAGAATGTCTGATTGGCCACTGCCGGACTTGACAAACATATTATTTTAGAATACACTCGTTATTGAGAACTATTCTTAAAAACGGCTCGCAGACAGAAGTGAATAGGAGGCAGAGGATGTTTACTAAGGCGGTTCAGACGGCGATGAACGAACAGATCAAGAGCGAGCTCTACTCAGGCTATCTGTACCTAGCGATGGCGGCCCACTTTGAGACGTTAAACCTGAAGGGATTCGCCCACTGGATGCGCGTGCAGGCCCAGGAGGAGCAGACCCACGCTCTTAAGTTCTTTGACTTCATCATCGAGCGCGGCGGTGAGGTGGAGCTCAAGGCCATCGAGCAGCCACCTAGCGCGTTCGGATCGCCACTGGAAGTCTTCCAGACCGTTCTTGAGCACGAGAAAACCGTGACGGGGTTAATTGACGACCTCTACGCGTTGGCAAAGAATGAGAATGACTATGCCAGTGAGATCTTCCTGCAGTGGTTTGTGACAGAGCAGGTTGAGGAAGAAGACAACGCCACGGAGATCGTGGAGACGCTCAAGATGATCGGCGACAAGGCTCAGGGGACCCTGATGTTGGATAGGGCTCTGGGTCAGCGCGGCGACTAGAAATCCGGCAAACAGTGCAAGCGGGCCTTGGGCGATGCCTAGGGCCCGCCTTTGCATTGACGCTGCTGTATCGCGACTACGTCGGCCACCGCAAGAGGTGCCTGGAGATCCAAGATGCCACCCCATCACCGTTGTTACGGTCAACGACATCGGCGAGACCTGGGCGACAACGGTGTGGGAGAGCGCCTACGCCCTGCGCTTCTAGGATTAGAGCGCCGACTGGGAGCATCGGATGGCCCAGGACGACCTGACCGGCAGGATAACGCTAACGCCCCATCGGAGGCGACTGTTCGCCGCCTCCAATGAAGATGGGCCTACGGGTAGAGTGATCTATGCGTCCGCTGCGCCCACCGTCCCAAAGACCTCCAGAAGACGGGCACATTCATCGCGAAAGGCCAAACGGATCTCTGCCGTCATACTGTGCAACGAGACGTCATCGTGCGCAGCGTGAGCCAGCATCCGCTCCCGCGACAGCACGGCTAGATTGGTGAAGACATTGATCTTCTGAATGCCGCCAGCCACGGCAGCCCGGAACTGATCGTCCGACAGTCCAGAGCCGCCGTGTAGCACCAACGGTATCTCAACCCGGCGCCGAATCTCCGCTAACAGATCCAGCGCCAAGACCGGATCGCCGTCATAGAGGCCGTGGGCCGTGCCAATCGCGATGGCCAGCATATCGACGCCAGTCTCCTCAACAAAGCGCTCGACAATATCGGGCTCGGTGAAGCCCTTCTGTTGCCCACCGAACGCACGGTAGTCGCGTCCGGTCCCTACGTGGCCCAGTTCAGCCTCAACACCGGCCCCCACTGCGTGTGCTGCACGCACCACCATCTTCGTCGTAGCAATATTCTCCGCCAGCGGCAGCTTTGATCCATCATACATCACGTCGGTGAAACCGGCATTGAGTGCCATGATACAGTGCTCAAAGCTGGCCCCGTGGTCCAGGATGATCGAGATCGGCACCGCCGAAGCCTCGGACAGCACCTTGACGTAGTTCGTCAGAGCCTCGGGATTAGGTCGGCTGAACATGCTCGTGTAGAGTCCAATGATCCCCGGGGCCCGCTGGCCCTCTAATGCCTCAATGATGCCCAAGGTACCGTGCATCTCAAAGGTATCGAAACAGGGAATCGCATAGCCGACAGCTTGCGCCTTCTTCATCTCATCCAAAATCGTTACAAGGGGCATCTCTATCCTCCAATGGGCGGGAAGTCCCGTTCCCGCAGAAACGTCAGTGTCTGTTCAAAAGTTGGAATGCCGGCCCGACCACCCAGCTTGGTGCACTTAAGTGCCGAGACCGCTGAGGCAAAGATCGCGCACTGTGCAGCATCCCATCCGTGCTGTAGTCCGACAATGTAGGCGCCGTGGAAAACGTCTCCGGCGCCGGTCGTGTCGACCACCTCGACCTCAAAAGCCGGAGTGTGGAAACGCTGGAGGCCGTCGGTAGTCTGGGCGATAGTATAGCTACCACGCTCTCCCACCGTCTCAACGAAGGTACGGGGGCCCAACTGCAACACCGCTTCACCTGCCTCCCATACACCGTCGATTCCGGTCAGCCCGCGGGCGTATCCCTCACCTGTGATCAACACATCAACGTGGGAAATCAGCTGCCGATAGCGCTCCGCCACAGGGCCATCGGTCTTGCTCCCATCCATCACCACCGTCTTCTCGGCGGCCTGCATCCACCTTGCCGCCTGCAGCGCTGCCTCGTACTTTAGACCATCAATGTGGAGATAGTCGGCACCCGTGATATAATCCTTGTCGAGGTCTTCAATCCGTAACGGGTGACGGTGATCCCGTGCCACACTAGCGAAAACGCGCTCACCCGTTCTAGCATGGACGTAGACGAGCATCACCTGGTCCTCAGGCCCACAGTAGCGTACCAAACGGCTGAGATCAACGCCTACCTCGACAAATGAACGCAGTTTTAGGTCAGCCGCCTCATCGCTTCCTGCGGTACCGATAAAGCCGACGTGAGCGCCCAGTTTTGCTGCCGCTACCATTGCCGTACCGACAAGGCCACCGCCGTCGAAGCGCAGGCCGTCTACCAACGTGCCGTGCTCCCACGTCGGCATCGCCTCCAGACGAATCAGCACATCCAGCGTAGCCAGTCCTACGCCGACAATCTGAGGGGTCTGCTGCATCATCGAACTCAAACTCCTTCTCATAGCCGGAGGGCGACCGACAGGCCGCCCTCCGCAAAGAACGCCAAACACCTAACTGACGACCACCGGGCTGATTCCAAGGAAGCCGCAGGCTTGTAGCAAGGCCCGGGTCTGATCACCGTGGATCATACTGGCATGGTGGACGAAGCCCTCCTCGACCAGAGTCCGATAGAGTCCTTCGTGATCGGCTACCTCGACCCAGGACCAAGTTCCGGCCAAGGTCTCATCGCTGGGTACGATCTCCCCGGTGGCAATCAGCATCTTCCACTCATTATCATACTCAGCAAGGCGGCAAAAGGTGACAACACCTGGCCGTATCTGAAACTGGGCGAGACCAGCCTGAGTGTCCTCCTCTAGAACCTCTAGCTCCCCCTTCATGTCCCGGCGGGAGCGTAACGCGGTCTCCTCAGCTTCCTGAGCCAGGCAGGCTGGCGCGTTACCACAGTGCCAGGCCAGCAGGCGATTAGGTTCCTCACGATGCGCGATGGTCCAGTCTATGAAATGGGGCACTGTTTGACCCAACGCAGCCTGGTAGTTGGCTAACATCGAAAGAGCCCCTAGAATGTCGGCCTCACAGGCGGTCAGCATGCCCTTCTCCGTGAGGCGTCCGTATGTTGCACAGACTGAGATCCCCAACTCACGACCAATCGAGGGCCAACACTGCATCGCCATAGCGGAGAGCTTATTTTCGTGCCAGAAGCTCGTAAGGGCGACCTCCAGCTTAGCAGCAGTGAGCAGGTAACGTTCACCAACAGTGATTTCCTCGTAGGCGCTCTCAATCTCCTCTTTCGTGGTCAGCACGTGCGGATCATCGTCGTCCAGGACCCGGGCCACAGCAACGATGTCGCTCAGGTTCGCATAGATGACATTCTGGCTGAAGGCCTGGATCATCGCTGCCTCACTGTAGCCCACTGTCTCAAAGGTAGCCGGACGCACCCCGACCTGGCCCAAACGCGCTCCCAGCAGTCCCTTGACCACTGCCACTGCGCGCACAAAGGTCAACACCTCATCCTTAAAGGCAGCCTCGTCTGGGAAGAAAAGGCCAGCGTAGTGGAAGCGTAACTTGCGCCGATAGAGGCCCGACGCCATCGACAGGTTGCCGCAATACGAGTCGGAGACCCGCGTCAAGCCTGCGTCGTCCCGGCCTGCAGGCTCCTTCGTGGCGTAGAGCAGAATTGGTACATCCAATAGCTCCGCGACCTTGGCCGCCGAACGCTCGTCCCCAAAATCCAGCGGGCACAGGATCAGGCCATCGACATTCTGCCGCCGGAAGTGCTCAGCCACGATCACGGCCTCATCGAGGGTATGGACCGCGCCATGGGGTGTGAGGCCTGCATCCAGATCCGGTGACGCACCATCCGGTGCGACCCCCGGCACCACCACCTCCAACCCAGGAATCGCAGCGAAAGCCGCCAACGCATCGTCACGCATCTTCTGGCACCAGTCAGTATAGCCAAAACGGTAAGACGGTACAAACCCGAGCTTAACTCCTACGCTCATTGATCATCATCTCCTCATTAAGTTAACCTACATAAGATAGAACGGGATGCGACAGGGTGCAGCAGGGTGCGGCAGGTGCTGGTGTCGTTGTCACACTCCCGAATTTGGATGGTGCACTTCGCGCTCGTCACAGCCGCAGCTTTGACGGATGACCAGCCGGGTGGGCAGTAGAATCGTCTCGACCGACGTGGCCGGATCCTCAATCTGGCGTATCAGCAACTGCACCGCCAGCTCACCGGACTCATAGATGTCCTGGCGAACCGTCGTCAGGGTGGGATGAACGTAGGAGGCCATCGGAATATCGTCAAAGCCGACCAGCGCCACATCACCGGGCACCTGCTTGCCAGCGTCCCGCACCGCCTCCAACGCGCCGATTGCCATCTGATCGTTGGCCACGAAGACGGCACGAGGTGGCCGCGGCAACGCCAGCAACCCCGCCATCGCTGCCTGCCCGCCGCTCTCGTGGTAGTCGGCGTGCACAATCCACCGAACATCACTGTGCCATCCGTGATCATCCAGCGCTTGAGCATAGGCTCTAAGGCGGATTCGGCTCTGTTGGGAGGCCTCCGGACCACCCAGTGCCGCGATCGATCCATACCCGTGCCTGATCAGATGCGTCACCGCCGCGTAAGCGCCTTCGAAGCCATTGGAGCGTATCGTCGTGACCGCCAGGCCCTCGACGCGCCGCCCCATCAACACAAAAGGCAGCCCCTGCCTATGTAACGTGCGCACATAAGCCTCGTCGCACTGCGCCCCCAGGATCATCCCATCGACCTTGGTTGAGAGGAATCGCAGGAGTTGATCCTGCTTACCCTCACCGTGAAGACCGTAGATCAGCACGTGATAGTGATGGCGGCGCGCCTCCAACTCGATGCCGCGGATCAACTCGACGAAGAACGGGCTGGAGACCTCGGGAAAGACCAAAGCGATCGTCTCCGTGGTGCTCCGGGCCAGGCAGCGGGCTGCTGCGCTGGGCTGGTAGCCTAGTGTCCGCACTGCTGCCAGGACCCTGTCCCGGGTTGCCGCAGTAGGTTTGGGACTACCGTTGAGCACCCGAGAGACCGTTGCAATCGATACTCCGGCGCGCTCGGCCACATCATAGATTGTCGGACGCATCATACCTCACTGGTGTTGGGTAAGCGCTTACACGGTCCAGTATATGGGATCTCACGCAGAGGTCAAAGCGCCAAAAACACGGAAGTTCCGCATTAGAAAGAAGAACCGCCGGTTTGAGGCAATCTGCAACAAGGCCACGGCACCGGGGCAGCTCTGGTTGACACATAAACAGTGTAATGTATGCTGAAACGCCAGTACCGGAAGACCATAGGCCAGTCCCGGATTCCAACGAATAGCCTCGCAATACACGAAGAGGAAACACTATGCACAACGTCCATACCCACACTTGGGATCAGACAGTGCACTTCGACCCGCAGACGGTCCGTGAGGCGGACCTCGCCCGAGGAGAGCCCCTCGACCTCACCGTCCGTTTCGAAGCCTTTATGGCCGATATGGACCCGTTCGACAGGATCGTCGTCTTCGGTCTCAAGGCTCGACACACCGGCTACTGGGTACCCGACCAATATGTCGCCGACTTCGTAACCTGCGCACCCAAAAGGTTGGTGGGATTCGCCGGTTGCGATCCAACGCAGCCGGGCTATATGGCTGAACTCACCTACGCCGTCGAAGAACTCGGCCTGCAGGGATTGAAACTGGGCCCCATCTACGCCGGGTTTGATCCCCGTGACGAGCGCTGCACGCCCATCTACGCGTACTGTGTCGAGCGGTGCTTGCCCATTGTCTTTCACACCGGCACCACCTTCAACCGTGACGCCCCCCTCGCCGTCAGCCGCCCCTGGCTTTTCGACGAGATCGCCATCCGCCACCCAGAGCTGCGGATGGTTCTGGCCCACCTCGGACACCCTTTCTACGAGGAGTGTCTCGTAGTAATCCGCAAACACCCCCACGTCTATGCCGACATCTCCGCCCTCTTCTACCGGCCCTGGCAGTTCTACAACATGCTTATCGCAGCCCAGGAGTACCGCGTCACACATAAACTGCTTTTCGGCACCGATTACCCTTTTGCCGACACACAGGAATCCATCGACGGGCTGCGCAACGTCAACCACGTCATTGGCAACAGCCCTCTCCCCCGGGTAACTGAGGAAACCATCGAGGGCCTTCTCACCCGGGACTCCCTAACACTGCTCGGTATCACTTAAAGAAACCCCCAGAACAGGAGAGCCCCTATGTTTGAGACCGATGATGAGATCCGCACCTTTGTTCATCAGAATCTCTACGTCGCAGCCGTCTGCGACATCCTTGACAGCCTAGGCTACCGCGAGCAAGCAATGCATCACCGCTTGCGTCCGCTCCTGCCCGACGCCTATGCCTGCGGCTTCATTGGCCGCGCCCGCACCTTCAAATGGATACAGGTCGACTATGTCGATCCCGCAGACCCCTACGGACTGGAGATCGAAGCAATGGATGCGTTGAAGGCCGGCGACGTCGTCGTACACTCCACGGACTTCAGCGGGACTAACGCCCCCTGGGGCGAGCTGATGTCGACCCTGGCCAAGCGCAAGGGTGTTGCCGGCTGCGTATGTGACAGCCAGATCCGCGACTGCCTCCGCATCATCGAGATGGGCTTCCCCGTCTACTACGCCGGCATCCGCCCGCTCGATTCGATGGGCAGGGGAAAGGTCGTCGCCTACGATGTCCCAGTCCGCTGCGGTGATGTCTTGGTCCAACCAGGCGAACTCATTTTCGCCGACTATGACGGCATCGTCGTCATCCCTCGGGAGGTAGAAGCCCGGGTGCTGGCGGAGGCTCAGATTAAGGCTCAAAAGGAGTCGCTGTCCCGCGAAGAACTCCTGCAAGGCCGCAGCCTGCGCGAGGTCTACGACAAGTATGGCGTCCTCTGATGGCTTAACGCTGAAGCCGGGTGGGCCGATGCCAAAAACCTGGTATCATAACCGTACTGATCACATAGAAAGAGTACACTGCGTCAGGATCTCCTCTGCATGATCAGCGCCTCGGCGAGAGCTGCTCAGGATGACCTGGCGTCATACGATGCGGATGACCCTATGAGAACAGCTGAAAACCGTTCGCGACCCACCCTTGGTGTCCTCGCAGGCTGGAATGTCTATGGCGGTAGCCTTGACTCCTTCCTCGCTCCTGCCCTGCGAGGCATCCAGGCCGCCGCAGACCGTCAAGGGTGCAACCTCCTTATCGCCTGCGGCATGAACACCCAACCGGAGATCCAAACAGCGTGGCCGACGGTTCGACCCGACGCGGATTTCCTCCCCGTCGGCCCCTGGAACACCGACGGTCTCATCGCCATCCTCCCCCTGATGATGCCCTGGCAGGTACGCTACTTCGAGGATCTTTCCGACCGTGGGTTCCCCACCATCTATGCCGGCGCAGGCCTGCCCGGACCGGCGGTCAGCGCCGATAACGAGGGCGGAATCCACCAGGCGCTGATGCATATGGCCTGGCATGGACACAAGCGTATCGCCTTCATCGCTGGTCGGCGCAACCACGGTCATGGAGATAGCCAACGCCGTCACGCCGCCTTCCAGGCAGGGCTTGCCGAGCTGGAACTGCCTTCTGATCCGGACCTTGTTGCCTGGGGCGCCCACAGTGAGGACGGGGGTCGTGAGGCAATGAACCGTGTCCTAGCCTCCGGGCGCCCATTCACTGCGGTTCTGGCCAGCAATGACGCCTCGGCCATCGGTGCCATCGAGGCCCTCAGCGCGGCCGGTCGCCGCATTCCGGAGGATGTTGCCGTTATAGGCTTCGATGACCGGCTGCAGGCTGAGGCTCAGACTCCGCCGCTGACCACCATCCGCTATCCCACCTTTGAGTTAGGCTATCGTGCGCTGAGCTTGCTGTTGGCCTATGTCCGAGGCGAACTCAAAACCATCCCACATCAGAAAGTGCCTACCCAGCTGATAATCCGCAACTCCTGCGGCTGCCCTGTCAGCGGCGCCGACGGTACAGTCTTGTCCCGCGGGGTGGCTGAAGCACCCTTGCTGGTTGAACGCCTGACCCAAGTCGTCCGCAACGAGACCCACAACTTGAGCTTCGACGAGATCACTGCCTTTTGTGGGGAGTTGGCCGCGGCGTGCCCCTGGGTTGAGCCATTTCCCGCACACAAGGCGAAGTCGGCATACGCTGACACCTTTCTAGAGACGCTTTACCGGATCCTGGCACAAGTCGTTGACCACGGCGGCAACTCCAATGCCTGGCAAGGTGCCATCACTCTCCTTCGCGACGCGGCGACATCCCACGCCGAGGCGAACCCGCGCTCAGCACACGACATCGAGGAGGCCTGGCATCGAGCCCGTATGGTGATCAGCCGAGCAGCCCAGTCCCAAGCCACCCGTCGCGCCCTCGAGACCGCCGAGGTATCCAACGCCCTTGGGGAAATGGTTGCCAGCTTCTTCGGTGCGCAGGAGGAAGCCGAGATCTACCAGGCTCTCGATGAGCGCCTGGACTCAATGGGGATTCGACAGGCGATCCTTGCTGTCTACGAGGCCGACGGCGACGACCCGGTTGCAGCCAGCGTCCTATGGCCGCGCGGTCCCGCCGCCGACGGCCGACGCTTTCCCACCCGCAGCTTCCCGCCACCGAGCCTGTACGATATCGAGGTTCCCCTGAGCTTGGCGCTCCTGCCCCTGGCTTCTGGCGACAACCTTCGCGGCTTCATCGCTTTCGAAGGCGCTGATCTCGGCCCCTACGCCTGGGTCGCGCGGCAAGTGTCAGCCGCGCTGCGGGAGGTCGGACTCTACCGCGAGGCCCTGGAGGGGCGGCGGCTGGCCGAGGAGGCCAACCGTTTGAAAAGCCGCTTCCTCTCTATGGTAAGCCACGAACTGAGGACACCCGTCAACCTTATTACCGGCCTCAGCGATCTGTTGCTCAACCAGTCCAGCAACGGAGACGGGCTGACGGATAGTCGCGAGGACATTGAGCGCATCTACACCACGGCCCAGCATCTGGACGGCCTGATCCGCGACGTGCTCGATCTCGCCTCCAGCGAAGTCAACCAGCTCAAGTTGACCTATGAGCCACTAGATATGGTCGAGGTCCTCAATCAGGCGGCGGCCATAGGGCAGCAGCTTGCCCGAGACAAAGGACTCATCTGGCGAGCGGAGATCCCCTCCAACCTCCCACCGGTCTGGGGAGACCGCACGCGTCTCCGCCAGGTAGTTCTCAACCTGGTTAACAATGCCGTAAAGTTCACTAACCACGGCGAGGTGACGTTGAGCGGCGTGGCAAAAGACGGCGAACTCACCGTCACGGTGGACGACACCGGCCTGGGCATCCCTCTTGACGATAAGGACGTGATCTTCGATGAGTTCGGCCAATCCGAGCGCACCATCAGCCGAAGCTGTGGGGGCCTCGGCCTAGGCCTAGCCATCTGCAAACGCCTTGTCGAGGGCCACGGTGGCCACATCGGCTTCCACTCATCCGGGGAGGAGGAAGGGGGATCGACCTTCTACTTCAGCATTCCCGTTCTCGCTCCCCCGGAAGAGTCTGGAGCACCGGCCGAGTCCGGTCCATCAACGGATCCCGAGGTGCCAGCTGCAGCGACCGACGTAGAGCGCCGCACCCTTCTCATCGTCAAGGACGAGGCCGCAGGTCGCCGTCTGCAGGCCTATCTCGCCGAGGATAACACGTGCGTCACTCTCTGCGCTGCCGAGCAGCTCGCTCGACGACTCCGGGAGATCGTCACCATTCCACCGGATGTGATCCTCCTGGACCAGGGCGTGACGGCCGACCGCGGCTGGGAACTGCTCAAGCTGCTTAAGGGCAACCCAGCCACCAGCGCCATCCCCGTCCTCTTCTACAGCATCGCTGCGGACACGGCAATAGCCGGCGCCCGCGGCAATCTGCTCGATATCGACTATATGACAAAGCCGATGGGCAGCGCCGCGCTCGCCGATGCGCTCGCCCGCCGTGGCCTGCTGCCGCGTCAGGCCACCACCGAGGCAGTAAGGCGCATCCTGATTGTTGACGATGACCCGGGCATGCTGGCGATGCACGCCTCCGTCGTCAGCGGTCAGTCCCCGGACTACGAGGTCGTCACGGCCACCGACGGGCACGAGGCGCTGGAGATGATCCAGAGGCTTCGCCCGGACCTCGTGCTCCTGGATCTGATGATGCCAAAGCTCGACGGCTTCGGCGTCCTGGAGTCCATGCGCGACACGGATATCGGCCGCGAGATCCCCGTGGTCGTTCTCACCGGCAAGTCCCTCAGCGATGAGGACATGCAGCGCCTCAACCACGGCATGGCCAGCGTGCTCGCTAAGGGCATTTTCAGCGCCGACGAGACCCTAGCACACATCAAGGCCGCCCTATCCTGCGCTCTCAAACCCGCGTCCGAGGCCCGACGCATAGTCCTCACGGCCATGGCATACATTCACGCGCAGTACGGAGCATCCATTTCGCGAGAGGATATCGCCCAACACGTCAGCGTAAGCAGCCGCCACCTGAACCGCTGCTTCCGCCAGGAGCTGGGCATTTCCCCCATCACTTACCTAAACCGCTACCGGATCAGGCAGGCCAAAGCGCTACTACAGCGGGGAGAGCAGAGCGTTACCGCCATCGGGCTTCAGGTTGGCTTCTCAAGCAGCAGCTACTTCACGCGCATCTTCAAGGATGAACTGGGCGTTTCTCCGCGCGCCTACCAACAGGGGGAACGCGCCGAGCCCCAGCGGCCCTCAGCAGACTAAGCGAGGGCTCAGCGGACCAAATCGGCCCAGAAGTACAAAGAGCTGTCCCGAAAATGGTAGACACGCCTCCAGGAGCACCGTAAAATAGAAGGTAGAGTAGAAGGCCACCAATGGTGCGTACAGTGCGCAGGTTGTCAATACCCAAGATGAGGTGCGGGCGCGACATGGACCCAAACGCTCCCATTATGATCGTCGGCAGCGACGCCAGCTTTTGTTACCTGATGCGCCGCTACGTCACGCAGAGCGCCTACGCCGCGGCCTCGGCCTACTTCGGGGAGGACATCCTCGCGATGGCGTTGCGCGAGCCTCCCATCGCGATCCTCCTGGAGGCGGATCCACCGCTCAACCGGGGCTGGGAGCTGCTTCAGGCGCTCAAGGCGAACGCGGTGACGCGCAGCATTCCAATCGTGCTGTGCGCCTGGCCGGAGCAAGCGGAAGAGGACCTGTGTGCCAGAGCCGACAGCTACCTGACCAAGCCGGTCCTCTATGGGGATTTCCTAGAGGCTATGGCCCAGATTGGCATCGTCGAGAAGCGCTCCGCGCAGGCAGCTTCCTGAACGCCAGAATAGAATAATGGATATCGCCGATGTGCTGGGGCTGTGGGATCGGACGTGCACAATCCACGATACCGTGTAGAATGTCTGGAAGGACACAGGAAAGGTGAGATTGTGCTCAAAAAGACCTGGGCGAGGGTCCTCTTGGCCTACGCCGTGTGGATCGTGGTGGCGCTGCTGGGGATATGGTTCCTGCTGCTAAGCCGCAACGCGGTGTTGGGGGTCTTCGCGGCCCTGGTCGGGCACGAAACTTTGACACACCTTCACCAGATCAGAGCGCTGGAGCGCTTCTACCTCATCGGTATGGGTTTGGCGTGGCTGGCTATGGTGATCGCGGCGGAGGTCTACTTCCAGAATGGCGTGCAGCGTGGCCAGCTGTTTGAGCGTTTTGCCCGGCTTCTGGGGGTTGTGGTGCTGCTCATCTTCGTTGCCGACGCTACGCTTCTGATCGTCCAGGGCTTGGGCGCCGCAGATTGGTCGCGCTGGCTCATCTTGGGTGTGGAGCTCGCTCTTGGCGTCTTCTGCGTCAGGGCTGCCCGCGCCTCGCCCTCGATCGTATCGGATTTCCTGATCGGTGATCAGAACTGATGCCGGCACGGTCACGGAAACCGCCCATCTTCCACCTAAACTGAACGGAGGAGCATCCTATATGCCTGTCTCTTATGTCCCGTTTGATCTTCAGATGGGGTATATTCACCACTGGTTGGTCGCCGGCCCTCAAGCGATCGAGGCCCAGCCGCTCGAGCTACTGGGTAATGCAGCATCAAAGGTTCGGGTCGCGCAGTACTACTACGAGCAGGAGTCCGGCATACGCCAGTTGCCTGTAGAACCAGGGCCCTTGCCGGAGAGCACTTTCACTGTCGGTGGCCGTGAGGCTCAGTGGGCTTATGTCGCCTGCGCCGAAGATCACTTCGTGGATCTCACCGACGTCTATGCTGCCGCTACGTACCTGCGGGCCTGGGCCTATACCCAGCTGGTGTGTGCCGACGCTCAAAGGCTGCTGTTGACCCTGACCACCAATGGCCCCACCGACCTCTGGCTGAACGGGACGCACATCCAGCGCGGCGACAGCTTCGACAATCATAGCAGCGCGCTTGAGGTCACCCTCCACGAGGGCGTCAACGAGCTTTTGGTGCGCTTCGAACAGGTCTGCGCGGGCGCCTGCCTCCACCGGTTCGCGCTGCGGATCACGGAGCCAGCAGGCAGCATCAGCACGCAGATACCAACGGCCATCGAGGATATCGCCCATCGCAATCAACTGGCTTCGATCTTCAATCAAGCCTATCTTGACCGCGACGTCTTCCCTTCTGAGGAGATGATCGCAGTCCACTGGCCCGATGATCTGGAAGCCTCGGATGACCTGATCATCCGGCTGCAGACGCCGTCGGCGCGGATCTACGCGGAGTCAAAAGCCTCAGCAGCGCCAGGCCAGTCTTGGTCTATGGTGCAGGCCTACCAGGCACCGCAAGGCCCACTGCGCCTTAGATTCATGCCGCCGCTGGAGCTCTATTATGACGAGAACCTGAGGGTCCTGCGCGAGATCCCGCTCTGGGGAATGGGGCGGCAGGCCTACTCCGAGACCGTTTACGGCACCTATCCGGAGCGGCGGCTGGAGGCACTGCGCCACGCACGACGAGGCCGGGACGATCTATTCGCCGAGAGCGCCAAGATGGCGCTGGGACAATGGGAGGCCGTGGACGTGCCCGTTATGCTCCGGAGCATCGGGGCAATTCGGCGCGGCGAGATAGACAGCCCACTGTGCCTGGTCGGGCTGTTGGGAATCTTGCACCGTTGGGGCGAGCACGACAAGTTCCCGACCTCACTCTGCGAGCCGCTTGAGGCGTGCATCCTTGGCTTCACGGGCTGGGCGGATGCGCCCAATCGTGAGGGCCTTGGCGTGGAAGCCGAGAGCACGCAGATCCTACTATATGCTGGGGAGATCCTGGCCGGTCAGTTGTACCCTAAGCGGACCTTCGCCGACAGCGGGAAGACCGGTCAATGGCATCGTGAAAGGGGCGAGCGTTCGGCATTGGCGTGGCTGCGCCAGCGGAGCGCTGGCGGTTTCGCGGACTGGGATTCAGGGCGTGCTTTCGAGGCGGAGCTGATTGCCCTAGCGCACCTTATGGATCTGGCCGAGACCGAGGGCGTCTGGCAGATGGTCGGGGTGATCCTTGACAAGCTGCTCTTCACCATCGCACTGAATGCCTATCGCGGGGTTTTTGGCGCAACGCAGGGCGCAGCGGACGTGACCAGCATCAAAGGTGGTCTGTTGGCACCGACGTCCGGTATCATCCGGCTGTTGTGGGGAGAGGGCGTCTTTAACCACCACCTGGCGGGGCTTGTAAGCATCGCCTGTATGGAAGACTATCAGCTGCCGCCCCTTATGCCCGCCATCGCCACTACGCGACGCGACGAGCTCTGGAACCGCGAGTGTCACCGTGTGGGGGCCGGACAGACGGTCAACAAGGTTACCTATCGAACGCCTGATTACCTGCTGGCCTCGGCACAGGACTATCGTCCTGGCGAGCGTGGCCGGCGAGAACACATCTGGCAGGCGACTCTGGGGCCTGAGGCAGTGGTCTACACAACCCATCCGGCAAGCATGGGACGAAGCGCCGGGCATAGACCCGGATTCTGGCTTGGGAACGCCACGCTGCCCCGAGTCGCCCAATGGAAGGATGTCCTGCTTGCCGTCTACCGGCTGGCCGACGAGGACTGGATGGGCTACACACATGCCTATTTTCCAGCCTACGCTTTTGACGCCTCCGTGGTGCGCGAAAGCCCGCTGGGACAGACCTGGGCTTTTGCACAGCAGGGCGAGGGCTATCTGGCACTCACGGCGTTCCCGGGCCTTGAATGGATCATCGAGGGGCCGGGCGCTTATCAAGAGCTACGAGCCTATGGGCAGAACGTCGTCTGGTGCTGCCAGATGGGGCGTGCGGCGCTGGACGGGACCTTCGAGGCCTTTCAGGAGCGGGTGCTGTCGCGGTTCCTGAAGCTCGATGGGCTCACCGTTCAGTTTGAGACCTTGCGAGACGAGACATTGACCTTCGGCTGGGAGGGACCGCTTGTGTGCAACGGTGAGGCCCAGGCGCTCTCAGGCTTCAAGCATTATGAGAATCCCTACACTGTGACGGATCTGGATGCCCCAGAGATGGAGATCCAATCCGAGCAGTACCTGCTCCGCCTCAGGTTCGAATAGGCATCTGACAGGGATTGTCCCAAAACTGCAACTATCTGTCCGAAAAGTAGAAGACGGGCGGGCACGAAGTTGGTAAAGTTAAGGTGGAGTGGTGATCCACGTCTCTCTTGGTGTGTTCTGTCTATTAACCCTTTGGCAACGGCCAGGGGGTGGTGGCTGTACTCGGATTCCCTAATAGGAGGAGACTGATGAAGCTGAAAAAACTGAAGCGACGTGAGTTCTTGCACCTGACCGCTGGAGCGGTCTTGGGTGCGGCGGCGGCGGCCTGCGCGCCGGATCCGGTTGAAGTCGAGAGAACCGTGGAGGTCGAGAAGGTCGTCGAGGTGCCGGTCGAGGTCGAGCGGGAGGTTGAGGTCATCGTCGAGGTGCCGGAGGGCCGCACGGAGCCGCCGATGCTCGAGCCGCGCGTCGCCGATGGCACGCTGCCCCCGGTAGAGGAGCGCCTGCCGATGACGCCCTTCGTGGTGGGCGGGCGCGATGCGGTTGGTGAGTACGGCGGTGAGGTCCGCCAGATCCACCACGACACCGTCTGGTCAGTCAGCACCTACGACTGGCTGGCCGACCGGCTGATGCAGTACTCGGATGCGGACTTCACTACGCTCGTCCCCAATATGCTGGAGAGCTGGGAAGCTTCAGAAGACGGCACGACCTTCACGCTCTATATGCGCCGGGGGATGAAGTGGTCCGACGGGGAACCGCTGACCACTGAAGACGTCGACCACTGGTGGAACGACTGGGCCACCGTCGAGGGCCTGGGCTGGGTCGGTGCGGCCTTCGCCGGCATCCAGGGCGAATGGGCCGAGATCGAGATCGTCGATGACTACACCTTCCGCGTCACCTACGACTACCCCTTCGGCATCTTCCCCCACGTGCTCACCCGCCACCCTGGAGGTTATCCGGCCGAGGGACCGTTCATCCCCAAGCACTTCTGCCAAGACTACCACATCGACTACGCCGGTGAGGAAGCGCTACAGGGGATGATGGATGAGCTGGGGCTGGAGACCTGGGAGCAGGTCTACAACCGCTTCGGCGGTCAGTGGGGCCTGAACGTCTGGCAGTTCCCGACCTACGCGCAGGAGTTCCCGACGCTGGCAGCCTGGATCCCGGTAGCCTACCCGGCCGAGGGGCTCATCGTATTCGAGCGCAACCCCTACTACTGGAAGGTCGACCTGGTCGGCAACCAGTTGCCCTACATCGACAATCTACGCCTGGATTTCGTGGCCAGCACCGAGGCGATGCATCTGAAGGCCATCGGGGGCGAGCTCGACTGGCTGGGCATGCACGACGTGACCATCGCCAACTTCCCGCTCTACAAAGAGAATGAAGAAGCGGGTCGTTACCGAGTCGGCGACTACCTCTCCTGTATGACCGACCGCTACATCCTCTTCCCACGACAAACGCTTCCCGGCGATCCGGTGCTGGAGGAGATCGCCCAGCACCCCAACTGGGTCAAAGCGCTCTCGGTGGCTATCGACCGCGAGGAGATCAACGAGAGCCTCTTCTTCGGCCAGGCCCGTATGGGCGCCCACGCCCCAATGCCGATGTCCAAATACTACAAGCCTGCCTATGGCAACGCCTGGGCGCAGTACGACCCGGCGCTGGCCAACCAGCTGCTGGACGAGATGGGGCTGGACGGGCGCGACGGCGCCGGCTTCCGGCTGCGGCCCGACGGTCAGCGCCTGGGCTATCACATCGAGCACGCCGGCATCCGCGTCGGGGCCTCGGTCCACGAGTTCACCGAGATGGTCGCCACCTTCTGGCGCGAGATCGGCATCGAGACCACAACCCGGGAGATCGCCGAGTCGCTCTACAACGAGCGGATGCTGGCCGACGAGATCCACTGCGGCGTCTGGCACGCCGATCGCGTCACCGATATGCTGATGCCCGTCGAGATGGGCTGGTTCCTTCCAGTAGGCAATCAGGCCCAGGGGAACCCCTCGGCATCTTGGACCGCCTGGCACCAGGCTGAGGACAAGGAGGCAGAGGGGCTGGTGGAGCCGCCAGACCGCATCAAGCAGCTCCTAGAGTGGCACGACCGGATGCGCGAGGTCGTCGACGAGAACGAGCGCGTCGCGCTGGGGCAGATGATCTTTGACGATTTGGCCGAAAACCCGCTGCAAATCGGCACGGTGCTGGAGAGCCCCTGCCCGTTGATCATCAACCGGAACATGCAGAACCTGCCGCGGCCCCGGGTGCCCATCGGCTGGGACACCTACGGCATGAGCACCTTCCACCCGGCGGCCTTCTACTACGAGGGCGGTGAGCGAGCCTAGTCTCACGACCGACCAACCGGGTTGCCGGCGCGGGGGCGCCGGCAACCCGGTCTGAATATCCTCCGGAGCCGGCGCGGCGGGCCTTCGGTCGCTCCCCGCGCCCGGTTATCGGCATTTCTGTAGGAGGTGCACCATAATGTTAGCCTATATCATCCGTCGTATCTTGCGGGCGTTTCCGCAAATCATCTTGATCTCGATCCTCACCTTTATCATCATTCAACTCCCCCCGGGGGATCTTGTGACGCAGCAGATTCTGAATCTTCAGGCCTCAGGGGTGGAGGTCAGCCAGCAGCACGCCGAGATGCTGATGCGACAGTACGGGCTCGACAGGCCGATGCACGAGCGCTATCTCCTGTGGATCGGCAATATCGTGACCCGGTTTGACTTTGGCTACTCTTACGCCTGGCAGAAGCCGGTGGCCGAGGTCATCATGGATCGCATGGGCTACACCTTTGCCATCGCGCTGTTGTCGGCGATCCTCACTTGGGTGGTAGCCATCCCTGTAGGTATCTTTGTGGCGGTGAAACAGTACTCGATCACCGACTACTTTGTGACCTTTATGACCTTCATCGGTATGGCGGTCCCGGGGTTCTTTCTGGCCATGGTGATTATGTACGTGGCCCTCACCCGGTTCGGCATCCGGGTCGGAGGGCTTTTCTCGCCAGAGTATATGGTTCAGCCCTGGAGTTGGGGCAAGTTCCTGGATCTGTTGAGCAACCTGTGGCTTCCGGTCGTCCTCCTCGGCATCGGCGGTACCGCGGGCACGATCCGCACCATGCGGGCAATGATGCTGGATGAGCTGCGCAAGCTCTACGTGACGGTGGCGCGCGCGAAGGGGCTCTCCGAGACCCAGATCCTGGTCCGCTATCCGGTGCGGGTGGCCATCAACCCGATCATCAGCGGACTGATGTGGCTGTTGCCCTGGCTTTTCTCCGGTGGCCTCCTGGTCGAGATCGTCCTCAACCTACCCACTGCTGGCCCGGCGCTCTACTCCGCGCTTCTGGCGCAGGATATGCATATGGCCGGAGCCTACATCCTGATCGTCGGGGCCTTAACCATAGTCAGTGCGATATTCTCCGATATCCTTTTGGCCGTGTCGGATCCCCGGATTCGGTTCGGAGCAGTGGAGGGAGCATGAGCAAAACGACCTTTCTAGGGAAATTTTTCGGTCACGGCGAAGCGGTAGAAGCCGAGGTACAACACGAGGAAGCCTTCTACCGAGCCGGCCAATGGCAGCTGGTCTGGTGGAAGTTCAAGCGACACCGACTGGCGCAGGTATCCATGGCGGTGCTGGCCGTCTTCTACTTTGTAGCCATCTTCGCGGAATTTCTCAGCCCCCACGACCCGATGCGCCGCTTCCAGGGCCGCCTGGCGCACCCGCCAACGGCCATCCACATCCGCGATACACAGGGTCGGTTCCGCGCCCCCTTTATCTACGGCACCGAGCAGGGGCGCGACCCGGTGACTTTCAGGCCGATCCACGTGGCAGACCCGGATTCGATTCATCCCATCCGGTTATTGGTCCGCGGCGATCCTTACAGGTTCTGGGGCCTCTTCCCCACCGATGTACATCTCTTCGGCACCGCGGGCGAAGACGCGATGCCCATCTACATCCTGGGTACCGACAGCATCGGACGGGATGTCCTCTCGCGCATCTTTTACGGAGGGCGCATCTCGCTGAGCATCGGCTTGGTGGGAATCGCCATCAGTTTTGTACTCGGCCTGCTCCTGGGGGGCATTTCGGGGTTCTTCGGCGGCGCCATCGACGACGTAATCCAGCGGGTCATCGAGGTACTCACGACGCTACCGCAGATTCCCTTGTGGATGGCACTGGCCGCAGCGCTGCCGCGGGAATGGCCGCAGTTGCGGATCTACTTCGCTACCACGCTGATCCTGTCCATCTTCGGCTGGACTGGCCTGGCGCGGATCGTCAGGGGCCGGCTGCTGAGTATGCGGGAGGAGGACTTCGTGCTGGCGGCCCGGTTGGACGGCGAGAGCGAGTGGACCATCATCGTCCGCTATATGTTACCGGGCTTTGCCAGCTACATCATCATCTCCCTGACCGGATCGCTGCCCGGTATGATCCTTGGCGAGACGGCGCTGAGCTTTCTGGGCATTGGCCTGAACCCACCAACGATAAGTTGGGGCGTGATGTTGCAGCAGGCGCAGAACATCATGAACGTAGCCCACTTCCCGTGGGTTCTCTGGCCGGTCCCGGTGGTGGTAATAGCGGTGCTCATGTTCAACTTTGTGGGGGACGGCTTGCGCGATGCCGCGGACCCCTATATGTCCTAGGAGGCTGGATTTTGTCAGGCAATGAAGTAATCGCCGAAGTAAAGAACTTGCGCACCTACTTCCACGTTCCCGAGGGCGTGGTCCGGGCTGTGGATGGCGTTGATTTGGTCATCAAGCCAGGACGCACGCTAGGCGTGGTAGGGGAGAGCGGCTGTGGCAAGAGCGTGACGGCGCTCTCGTTGATGCGACTGGTGCCCTCACCGGGCCGCATCGAGGGCGGGGAGATTATCTACTATCAGAGCGTGCGGGAGACGAGCGCATCCAGCCTGTCGGACATCATCGACATCACCCGGCTCAAACCCAACAGCCGGGAGATCCGCGCCATCCGGGGCAATCACATCTCGATGGTCTTTCAAGAGCCAATGGCGGCTATGCTTCCCGTGCGTACAGTGGGAAGTCAGATCATGGAGGCGATCACTCTACATCAGAACGTGAGTCATCAGGAGGCCCGCGAGCGAGCTATTGAGATGCTGGCCCGCGTCAACCTTCCCAACCCCGACCGGATCGTCGACAATTACCCCTTCCAATTAAGCGGCGGTATGCGACAGCGCGCTGTGATCGCTATGGCGCTCAGCTGCAATCCACATCTGCTCATCGCCGACGAACCCACGACAGCCCTGGACGTCACAACCGAAGCCCAGATCCTGGATCTGATGCGCAAGCTTCAGGCTGACTACAATATGGCCATCATGTTCATCACGCATAACCTCGGCGTGATCGCCGAGATGGCTGACGAAGTGGCAGTGATGTATCTGGGCAAAGTTGTGGAGCAGACCGATATCAGGTCGATCTTTATTAACCCGCTACATCCGTATACGCAGGCGCTGCTCAGGTCGATACCACAGCTGGACGACGTGATGACCCGCAGCGGCGAGAGACGGCAACTGCACACGATCAAAGGCATGGTGCCCGACCCGTACACTGTCCTGAAGGGGTGCCCTTTCCATCCCCGATGTCCGCACTTTATGTCGGAGGTCTGTGATCAGGTGGTTCCCGAGGTCATTGAGGCCGAACCTGACCACATCGTCCGCTGCCATCTGTACGCCCCCAGCCCCGAAGAAGCGCAAACCCGCAAGGAAGCGATGCTATGACCGAGCAAGTCGATACCCTCAGCCAGATCCAGGTCAACGACCACCACCAGGCACAAAAGCCCCTAGTTGAGACGAAGGCGCTGAAGAAGCACTTCCCCATCCAACGCGGCCTCCTGAGGCGAGTGGTCGGTCACGTTAAGGCAGTGGATGAAGTCAGTTTTTACGTGATGGAAGGTGAGACACTGGGCCTGGTCGGGGAGAGCGGGTGTGGAAAGACCACCACAGGTCGTTGTCTGCTGCGAGCTATTATGCCCACCAGCGGCGAGATATGGTTTGATGATCCAAAGCTGGGCCGAGTCAACATCGCCGAGCTGGACCGCGAACAGCTGGTGCAGGTACGGCGCAACATGCGGATGATCTTCCAGGATCCGTACGCGTCGCTCAATCCGCGTATGACGCTGCTGGATATCGTTGGGGCGCCACTAAAGGCTATGGGCATCGCCCGCGGCAAGGAGCTAGAGCGGCGGGTGGCGGAAATGCTGGAGTTAGTGGGCCTGCGCCCAGAATATATGCGCCGCTATCCTCACGCTTTCAGCGGCGGGCAGCGGCAGCGGGTCGGCCTGGCCCGCGCTCTGGCACCCCATCCCAAATTCCTGGTCTGCGATGAGCCAGTTTCGGCCTTGGATGTATCGGTACAGGCACAGATCCTTAACCTGCTCCAGGAGCTCCAGGAGGAGATGGGACTGACCTATCTTTTCGTAGCCCACGACCTGAGTGTAGTTGCCCATATCAGCGACCGGGTGGCGGTGATGTACGTAGGTAAGATGGTCGAGACCGCACCAACACAGGAGCTCTTCCTGTCGCCCAAGCACCCCTATACCGAGGCGCTAATGTCCGCCATTCCCCGACCGGATCCCAGCCCCCGCGAGAAGCGTATCCTCCTGAGGGGCGAGGTGGCCAGTCCGGCCAATCCGCCGTCCGGATGCTACTTCCATCCGCGGTGCAACTACGTGAAGGACATCTGCAGAACCAAGGAACCAGCTTTCGAGGAGATCAGCCCAGGACACTACGCCAAATGCCATCGAGCCACCGAGTTGGCGCTTAGCGGCGTTGCCACGCTGGCCTAAGGGCGGTTGGGTTCTGCAAGACAGAGAGACTGAGACGCGGCTGATGGCACCCTCAAATCAGGGTCGTGCCCTTGACCGCCTGGATTACGGTCTGGCGGCCTTGGCGGCCCTGGCAGCCCTGGCGGTGTACGTGCGCACCCTAGCGCCTGACCTGCTCTACGGCGACAGCGGCGAGTTTCAGACGCTGGCCTACACGCTGGGTATCACCCATGCCACGGGCTACCCAGTCTACCTGCTTCTGGCGAGGGTGCTGGGATTCCTACCACTGCGCACCTTTGCCTGGCGTGTCAGCTTGTTCTCGGCGCTCGGGGCCGGGGTGACGGTCGGCGGCGTCTATCTGTGGGCCCGCCAGCTGACGCGGCATCGCACCGGCCCGCTCCTGGGCAGCCTGGCGCTCGTAGTGTCCTACACCTTTTGGACGCAAGCCATTCTTGCCGAGGTCTACACCCCAGCGCTAGCGGTCATCGTCATAGCTGCGTTGGGTCTCAGGCACTGGTACGAGGATCCGGCTTACCGCTGGGCATCTCTGCTGGGTGCGACCCTCATAGTGGGTGCCGGGCTGGGCATTCATGCTTCGGTAGCGCTCTTTATACCACCGGCGGCGGCCTTCGTAGTATGGCGTCTGGCAGATCCGGGCCTCAGCGCCCACGACCGCCAACGCGGTCTCCTTACAGCTCTGGGCGGCGGGCTGCTTGGCCTGGCCCTTTTTGTGACCACCTTCCGAATGCTCGATGCCCACGATCCCCCCAGCAGCTTCATCAACGTCACTATGATCCCCTCGCGCTCCGTATGGGGACTGACGCGTGCCGAGTTGGCACAGCCCTGGACGCGCTTCTGGATCACCGTCACCGGCCTACAATGGCAGACGGCGATGTTCGCCGAGGGCGTCCCCGGTGCACTGAGCGCACTGGGAGCCTATGTGCGGCGTCTGACCAGCCATGAGTTCTCTGGTATCGCCCTGCTGCTCGCCCTCTTCGGGTTTTTCAGTATGGTGCGTGGGCCGCGATCGGCACCTATCCGACGGGCATTCGGAACGCTGACCTTGGGCGCCTATCTCTTCTGCGTAGCGGCGATCGTGAATTACGACCCACCTGACTGGTATGTTTTCTTCTTACCGGCGCATATGCTCACCGCCGTGGCAGTGGGCGTGGGTGCCGGCCGACTGCTGGAAGCCGCAGCGGCAGTGCCCGCAGCGGACCTCCGACTCGTGCTGAAAACGGTGCCGACCAGGGTATCGGACGCCACACTACGCAGTGGGGTATTAGCGTTCATAGCCGCCATTCTGGCGCTGGGCGTGGTTATGCCCTTCGCTCTCTCGCGCGGACAGGCGCTCCGCCAGGGCCGCACCCATTTCAGTGAGGAGCACTATATCTATCCCGTCGACCATCCAGAGGAACCCCGCGCGGAGGCCACCCTGCGTCTCAGCCTGCTCCCCGACGGGGCGATGGTGATTATGAACTGGCGCCCGCTCTACGCCACCTATTACGTAGCGCATGTCGAAGGACTGCGGCCCAACATCGTAATCATGGAGGCTACCCCACACGGTAGCCAGGGTCAGGTCGCTGCTTCGCTCCTGGATATCATCGAAGAGGCCCTGCTAGCCGACCAACCCGTCTACAGTGATGAGATCTACCCGCCGCTGCAGGATCATTTCCGTGTGCTGCCGGCGCCAGGCAATCTCTACCGACTCACCTTACTAAATACCGACTGATACCCTGCCCAGGAGGAATCCGATGTATTATGGTGTAGCCTACTACCCTGAACACTGGCCCGAGACCCGCTGGCCCGTAGATGCTCGGCTGATGGCCGAAGCTGGCATCAACGGCGTGCGGATGGGCGAGTTCGCCTGGAGCAGGATCGAGCCAGAGCAGGGTCAGTACGACTTTGACTGGTTGGACCAGGCCATCGCGCTCCTCAGCAAGCACGGCGTGAAGACAATGCTTTGCACCTGCTCGCGCACCCCCCCACCCTGGGTCTTCAGCCGATATCCCGAGATCCGTAATGTGGGCCCCGACGGGCGCGTATCGAACTACGGCCACCGCTACACAGTCTGCCACAACAACCCAACCTTTGTCAAGCTCTCGCAGCAAATCGATCGTGCCATCGTGGAGCACTACGCCGGCAACCCGGACGTCATCGCCTGGCACATAGACAACGAGATCGGCTCCGGCAACACCTGCTATTGCGACGTCTGCCGCGCCCGCTTCATCGACGATCTCCGCCACCGGTACGGAACGGTCGCTGCCCTCAACGAGGCGTGGGGCGCCCACTTCTGGTCCTTCGCCTTCAACCGTTTCGCGGATGTACCGCTCCCGGTGGGGGTCCGCCTGCCGAACCCCAGCCTGTCCCTGGCCTATGCACGCTTCCAGTCCAAGGTCAACGCCGACTTCGCGCGCTGGCGCTACGATCTGATCAAGAGCGTCGATCCGGAGACCTGGGTCACCACCAACTTTCAGACCAGCGCACGAACCCACACCGACATCTTCGATCTGGGCGCGGCCACCGACGTCTACGGCACCAACTTCTATCCGCCCTTCGCTCCAGAGTTCGCGCTGGACTACTGCCGCGGTGCTCGGGGCGAGCTCTTGATTCTTGAGCAGCGCGCCGGCCATCCCCACTGGGATCAAGCCACCGAGCCCGGTTGGATGCGGCTCTGGGCCTACCGCTCCATCGCCCACGGCGCGTGCGGGATCAACTTCTTCCGCTGGCGCCCCTGCCGCTGGGGCCAGGAGGAATACTGGCACGGCATTCTGCCCCACACCGGACGGAAGAACCGGCGCTATGCCGAGTTGAAGCAAATGGGCCAGGAGCTGCAAGTCGTCGGTGAGCTTATCGACACCACTCGCCCGGACGCCGAGGTTGCGATCGTGATGAGCTATGAAGCGCGCTGGGCCCTAAACGCCGTCCTGGATGTGCGGCCCCCATTCAACCGCAAAGGTCTGACCGTCCACGAGGCGGCAGTGGCCTACCATAGCGCGCTGATGCGCCACAACATCACCGCCGACGCACTGGATCCTCGGGAGGACCTCTCACAGTACAAACTGGTTTTTGCACCGCGGCTCTACGCGCTGGATGACGCCGTCGTCGAAAATCTACAGACCTACGTAGCCCAAGGTGGCATCCTCTGCCTGACCCCCAGGAGTGGTGTCGCGGACGCCCACAACACCATCTTCGCTGAGCCGGCACCGGGACCTCTGGCTGATGTTGCCGGCGTCCTGGTCGATGACTACGGCAGTCTGAAGGCGCCGCTGGCGCTGAGGACTCACATCGAGGAGCTGGGAGCCGTCGACAAGGCAACGCTGTGGGCCGACGAGATCGCGACCACCACAGCGACACCCTTGGCGAGCTATGCCGAGGGATGGCAGTCGGGCATCCCCGCTATCACCCTCAACGAGACGGGCAAGGGCAAGGTCATCTACGTCGGAACAGCGCTGCGCGGCCCCGCGCTGGAGGCCTTCGTAGCCTGGCTGTGCGCGTTATCCAACGTTACCCCTGGTCCGGCGACTCCGCAAGCCGTCCGCGTGTACGAACGCCGCAACCAGCAGCTGCGGCTTCGCTTCCTCCTCAACTTCGGGCCATCACCCGAGACCGTGACGCTGGAGGAGCCGTGGACCGACGCCTTCACCGGAGCGTCGCTAGAGACGGTGATCCTACAGCCGGCAGAGGTCCGAATTGTGCAGCGGACGTTGTCCTAGCGGACGGGCAGTCTATCAGTCCACCGACAGCCTAACAGCACACTGACATCCTCTCCCCTTTGAAAGGCGGAGGTTCCTACTAGGAACCGGAGGTTGCGGTTTGCTGACACAAAGAATCTGTATCAACAGGGAGCGCATCGGGCCGGGAAGTCATCTTCCCAGTCTGGACCGAAGTCCGGGCCATGTCAG
>PWVB01000192.1 GCA_003562365.1 Anaerolineae bacterium | reverse complement strand
TGGTCACTTCCAAAACCTCGATTTTTCACCTCCAAGATTAACACAGAATTAGAGTTTTGTCAAATGCGTTGACGAAGTCTGTTACTATTTGGCACTGTTTTCGTTAGCAGTTGTCACCTCCCTCAAGCGCTACGGGCCAACCGATATACCATCAAAGCAGACCTCGGTTCCCCCCCAGGTGCGCAGACCGATGCCGCCCTCTCCATAGCTTTCGTCGGAGGCCTGCAGGACCTGCTGACCGTCCAGGTAGGCGGTGAAAGTCTGGCCGGAAATCACGAGCCGGACGGTGCGCCCTCCGGCATACCAGTCCTCATCGGGGGCTGCTGCCCGGCCGAAAGGACTGAGTTCGCGCCCCTCCACCCATTTCCGAAAAAGGAACTCACCACGACCGTAGCCCGGATCGTACTGAAAAGTGTAACCGTTGACAGTCGGGGCACCGCTGCTGCGAAAGAAGACACCGTACCCCGGGCCCTGGGCCAGAGAGGCGCCATTGATCGTGATGGTGTAGTCGCCGGCCGGAATCTCACGGAAGATCCGTCCCTCACCCCGTCCTCCACAGAGCTGCCCGTTCTCGATGCGCCAGTTGCCCTGATCAATCTGCCAGGCAGCCAGGTTTTCAAAGGTGTCGTTAAAGAAGGTCGCGCACCACGCCTCGAGGCCCAAGGGCGCTAGAACCGAACAGAAGGCGTCCTGAGTCCGCAGGCCGAGGGCTACAAGGCCCAATAACGAGGCCATCACCATTAAGCAGATCAGCAACGCATATTCAACATGCGACTGGCCCTGCCGGTCACCCGACCGGCGCACCGACTGATTCATCGATCCTCCAGTCATATCCAATCTCCACCATCTATGACGGCAAACGGCCACGCTGGCGGTCGCTGACCCGTTTCCATGCAGCACTCGGTGATGACGGTGGCGTCTCCCGGTCAACCTCGCGACTGAGACCATAGGCAAGATCCTCCAGAACCCCCGCCAGCGGCTTGCCCTCATAGTGGCTCACCGCCGGAATGCCCCGATTGAGGGCCTCAATCAAGTGGCTCTCGGCATACGGAAGGACATAGGTCACACCGATCCCCAGCGCTGACTCAATGCTTTTGCGCGACAATCCGCGCCGCGCAAAAGTCCAGTTCATCAGCAAGGTCAGCCGCTCCTGATGGTAGTCCAAAAGCGAAAAAGTGTCCAGCACCCGCTTGACAGCATAAACCGAACTCATATCGGGGGCAAAAACCAGCACCACCTCATCGGCGCATTCCAGCGCCGTAAGCGTCGTCTCGCGGAAATCGTGGGGAAGGTCAAGGATCACGTAGCGATAGGCATCCGACAAGAGCCCCAGCACGTGCTCCACCGTTTCCGCGCTAACCAGCTCCGCCACCTCCGAGGACTGCGGCGCGGCCAGGGTGCGCACACCAGACTCGTGCACCATCAACACCTGCTCGACCAGATCCATTGTGCAATCTTCGATGGGGATGGGCGCCAGATCAGCCCAGGTATGACGCAGCGTCTGGTTGAGCAGCATCGCGCTTTGACCACAAGTCAACGCCAAATCCACCAGGGCCGTCGGCGTCGACCATATCTGGGACAACGCAACCGCAACGTTGGTCGCCAGGGACGACACTCCAACACCGCCCCGCAGCGAGAAAAAGGCGATAAGCCTGCCGGCCGCTGTCGTGCTCGCCGGCGCGACTTGGAGTGAGCGCCGCCGGAGCAAGGCCTGCACACGCGCCTGCAGTTCCGCCGGGTGAAACGGCTTACCCATGAAGTCATCAGCGCCGGCCTCAAACCCCTGCAGGCGGCTCTCGACGGAACTATGAGCGGTTAGGAGGAGAATCAGGGTATCGGCGATGGCAGGGGTGTTACGCACCCGCCGGCAGACCTCATAGCCATCCATCTCGGGCATCATAACATCCAGGATCACCAAGTCCGGACGCGCCTGCTCAACCATTGCCAGCGCCTCGCGGCCGCTGCGGGCCTGCAGGAGCGCATACCCCTCACCGGAGAGCGAGCGCTCGACGAGCCTGAGGTTTACCAGATCGTCATCCACCACCAGGATCTTTGCTTTCGTCTCCATCGCTACCTTCCCTGTCTGTTTCTCCGCCATCACCCGCGCAGGTCCACGATGAAGGCCACCTGTCCCTCACCAAGAACCGTCACCCCTGACAGCTGCGCGTTAGCCTCCAAGACCGGCGGCAGCGGCTTGGCCACAATCTGTTCATAGCCTATCACCCGATCAACGCCAACCCCCAGCGTTTGATTGTGCTGCCGCATAACAAGCACGGTAGTCGGGAAGACTTCGTCCTCTATCCCTTCCAAGTACTGTCGGGCACTGCGCAGGGATATGACCCCTTCGGGGCGCTGCAGCATCATCCGCCCTCCCACACGCACCAGATGCTCCGGGTCCGTCGCAAGGATATGCTCAACGTGTGCCGCCGGCACGGCATACTCGGCACCCGCCACCTCAACCAGCAGCGCGTCGAGCAGCGCAAGGTTGCTCGGCAGGTACAGCCGGAAGGTCGCACCTTCGCCACAGTGGCTCTCGATCTCCAGCGAGCCGCGCATCAGCTCGATCTGGCGCTTCACAGCATCCATACCGACGCCCCGACCCGACACCTCCGTCACGTCTGAGCGCAGAGAAAAGCGCGGCGAGCAGATCAACATGAGAATCTGCTCATCGCTCATCTCCGCCAGCGCCTCACGGGCGATGACGCCGCGGCGCACCGCTTCATCAGCAATCTGCGCCGGATCCATGCCGCGTCCATCATCACACACCTCCACGACAACGGTGTTACGTTCATAATAGGCGGACAGACGCACTGTGCCCTCAGGGAGCTTTCCGGCAGCGGCACGGATCTGCGGCATCTCAATGCCGTGATCGATTGCGTTGCGCAGCAGATGCACCAGAGCATCGCCTACTGCTGCCAGGGTAGTGCGGTCGAGCTCCACCTGCGCGCCTTCAATCACCAACCGCGCCTGCTTCTCCTGCGCGCTGAGCAGGTCGCGAACCATGCGCGGGAAGCGCTCAAAGATCTGGCCGACGGGCACCATCCGGGTTTCCAGCACGGCAGTCTGAAGCTGATCCATGAGACGCCCGTAGCGACCCAGCGCCTCCCCCAGCGCACTGAGATCCCCTTGAGCGTGGACGCGATCCAGCGCGCTGCGCTCGATCACCATCTCGGTGACGATGTCCAGCAGCCGATCGAGATGCTGAACATCAAGGCGGACGATGCGCGAGACCTGAAACCCTTCAACACCGCCCGAAAGCCCCTCATCCAGGGTCTCTGGGTGGGCCTCCTGCGGATCGGCATCATCGACGACCGATGCGGCAAGCATCGGCGCCTCAGCGTATCCCTCCAGCGTCGGTGCGTCGTCCTCAGCTGACTCATAGACCTGCTCCTCACCCACAGGCCGACGAGCAGCTGAATAGCCCCGCAAGCTCTCCAACACCTCCGTGACGTCCGATTCAGCCGCGCCGCCGGCGGCCACGTTGTCGACCAACGCCTCAACCCTATCAACAGCCGTAAAGAGCAGTGTGATCCAGGACGGGGTCGCATTGGAGACACCCGCCCGGGCCTGATCGAGAAGATCCTCCAAGGCGTGGGCCACCTGAGCAATCCCGGTATAGCCCATGGTCGCCGCCATACCCTTCAGCGTATGCGCGGCCCTGAAGATATCGTTCAACGCCGCCGCATCCTCAGGGTCCTGCTCCAGGCTCAGAATGCCGAGGTTCAGCGTCTGGAGATGACGGCGGCTCTCCTCAATGAAGAGGTCGCGGAACTCCTCCAGATCGATGCTGAAGTCAGCTCCTTCCACTGCTGCCCTCCACTTCGGCACTGTCGTCAGCAGCCCGAGCGTCCGGCGCCATCACCACCCGCACCAGAGCGTCGGCAATCTGGTTCAGCGGCAGGACCCCATCCACGACCCCGCGGCGGATCGCGGCCCTGGGCATGCCGAAGATGGTACTGCTCTCGCGATCCTGGGCGATAGTATATCCCTGCACCGCCTTGATCCGAGCCAGTCCTGCAACCCCGTCACTGCCCATACCGGTCAACAGAACCCCCAGAGTTCGAGCCCCGCCAATCTCGGCCACAGACTCCATCAGCACATCAATGGACGGGCGGACCGAGTTCACCGGCTGCGACGCCTCGAGACGGACAACCACCCCCTTGCCGTTGCGGACCAGCGTCATATGGACACCCCCAGGCGCCACATAGGCACAACTCGTCTCCACCCGCATTCCATCCTCGGCCTCCACTACCTTCAACGAAGAGGCACGGTTCAGGCGTTGGGCAAAAGATCGAGTGAAACCGATGGGCATATGCTGCACGATAAAGACGCTCAGCGGCAGCCCGCGCGGCAACGCCACCAGCACCGCCTCGATGGCCCGCGGCCCTCCCGTCGATGCGCCAATGGCGACATACCACGGCGCGGAGGAACCCGCTGACGCCGACAGGGGCAGCTCCAGCGGAGCCCGAGGACTTGGGGACGGCGAGATCGGATGCGAAGTAACGAAAGTCGCCAGCTTGATCTTGTTGACGATCTCATCACGCACTTTATAGAGGTCAATGGATACCGTCCCCGATGGCTTGGCAACAAACTCCACGGCGCCCAGCTGCATAGCCTGCATCACCGTATCCGCTTCATCGATGGCACTCAGCATAATGACCGGCGTCGGCGTCCGCTCCATAATTGCTTTCAGCGCTCCCAGTCCGTCCAACCGGGGCATCTCAATATCGAGCGTCACCACATCGGGGCAGCGCTCGGTCGCCTTGCGAATGGCCTCCAGGCCGTCGGAGGCGGTATCGATCACACGGATCCGAGGATCACTCTCGATCAAGCGGGTGATGATCCGCTGCATCAACGGAGAGTCATCCACCACCAGCACGGTGATCGCCGTCGCCTCCACCAATGGATCAGACATCGCCACGCCCATACCAGCGGCTCACCTGCGCCACCTCATCAACGGTAAGGACGCGTTCCGGATTCAGCACCATCACCAGCGCCTCATCCTGTTGCGCCACCCCCGTCAAGTAGACGCCGTTGACCTGCGCCACCATCGGTGGTGGTGGCTGAATATCACTATCGGCGATGCGCACGATACCGATCACTGCATCCACCAGCAGCCCAACCCGCTGTTCGCCTGCTGCCGACGTGGGCGGCAGTTCCAGGATGAGGATCCTCCCACCGTCCTCAGAGGTCGAAGGGGCAGCCGGCGGGCCGGGTTCGTGCAGTCCCAAGCGTTTGCGCAGGTCCACCACCGGCACGACCTGTCCTTGATCGTTGATGACCCCCTCAAGGAAATCCGGGGCCCGCGGCACCTGTGTCATAGGCAACTGACGGATGATCCTGAGAACCTGCAAGATGGGTACGGCAAACCGGGTTGACCGCAGGGTGAAGACGACGTACTGCTCTTTGGCCCGGGCCTCATAGAGGCCAGCTACTGCTGTCATTTCTCCCCCAAGCTGGTGTCCGCCGAATCTGCATCATCTGGCTGAACCTGGAACTGCACCAACGTGCTTTGCAGCTGACCGGCTAACCGCGCCAGGATCTGCGATGCTGCCGTGATCCGCTCAACCGACGTTGCCTGCTGTTCCACCGTCACCGCCACCTGCTCGGTGGAGACGGCGTTCTCCTCAGCTACAGCGGCAATCTCATTCATAGCACCCACCATCGCATCCGATGACACATGCTGCTCGCCGGCCGCAGCAGCGGTCTCCTGCGCCATCCCAGCCGTCTGTCCCACAGCGGTCTGGGTCTCCTCCAGTTTCTCCAAGACTTCATCCAAGGCGTCGCCGATCTCTTGGCTCAGCTCCGCGATCTCGGCCACCAGCCGGGTTGAGGTCTCGGCAAGGCGCCGCACCTCCTGTGCGACTACGGAGAAGCCAGCGCCGGCCTCCCCGGCGCGCGCCGCCTCGATGGATGCGTTCAGCGCCAGGAGATTCGTCTGATCGGCGATCTTTTCGACGTTGATCACGATCTGTTCGATACGCACAGCCTTACGGTCCAACACTTCAACAACGCGCGCAACGTCCTCGACCACCTGAATCGCGTGGACTGAAGCTTCGCCGGTACGCTGGGCGTTGCTGCGAATGTGACTCGTGGCCTCGGCCAGCGTCGACATGGCATAAGAGGCTTCCTCGACCCGCCGAGCCTGCGTGCCAGCCCCCTGCGCCATCTCGTTGACGGTCACCGATATCTGTTCGATGGAGCTGGTGATCTGGTCCATCTCCGCAGCGAGCTGCTCGCCCGACCCCAACACCTGCCGTGACGTGTCCGCAATCTGTCTGAGCAGCTGCCGCAGATCGGACACCATGTGATTGAAGGCCTCGGCAAGGACCCCCACCTCGTTCTGCGAGGTCACGGGGATCATTGTCGCGAAGTCGCCCTCAGCCGTTCGCCGCGCCGCCTCACTGATGGAGGCCAGAGGAGCTACCATTCGCCGGGTGGTCACATATGAAAGCGTCCCCACCAGACCCATTGTCACCAGGCCTGCCACCAGCCCGATCCATCGGCCCCGGCGTAGCTGGGCGACAGCCTGGGTGCGGGGCGCCGCGATCTCCACCACCCCGATCAAATGCCCCGAGTAGTCATAGAGAGGCCCAACCAATACACCGTAGTAGTCGCCTCCGTGGCGGAGCCGCACGACCTGGTGCTCGCCGTGTGCTCGCACGGCAGCATAGACATCGGCAGGAATCCGCAGCTCAAAGTCGCTGGTTGCGGCGTGCGGGAGGAGATCCACACCATCGCGTTCGGAGGACACCAACTGAGTAGGGTAGAGCAGCACACGCAACGCCAGGTCTGTGTCGCCTGCATACTGATCGAGGAACTCCCCATCAAAGGCCATCATATAACCCACCGCCCCCACAAATTCCGGGCCTCGCCAGATAGGAGCCACGCCGTGTATACCCGGCCCATCGTCGCCCATCTCCAGCCCCCCGACAGGCTCGCGCATCGCCAAGGCGTCGATGATCGTCGCCCGTCCGCTGACGTCATCGCTGTAGCGGTCCAACGCGTGCAAGCGCAGAAAGACGCTGCCCGGCGTTACAGTCAGGTAGCACTCCGGAACGCTGAAGCGTTTGTCGAGAGCGAGCCAGGTGGGAAGCGTCAACCGTGTGAGCTCAGGCCGATCCCTCTCGGCCAGTGCGGCCTGGACATCGGAGCGCTGCGCCGTGACCATAGCCAGGGCCACAGCCGTGTCGCGCTCCTCATCAATCGCCGTCAGAAAGCCGACGTAGCGGTCGAGGAATCGTTGGTCCTCCTTTTCGGTCAGCACGGCGCGCGTCTGCAGCGTCGAGGTAATGATCAAAGCAGCCGTAATCAACGCGATGCCGAGCAGATTGGTCAGCAGCACACGGTATACGACGCTCAACCGCTTGAACACCGTACAGGCTGGCCGGTAGATTGATCGGAATGATCGCATCATCACCCTATCCTTCCTCAGCCCAGCTACCGTCGGGCCGCAGCTGGAGCGGCACCGGCTGCAGATCGAGAAACTGGCGGCGCTGGGACAGCTGGCCGCAGCGGTGGCCCACGAGATCAACAACCCGCTGGCGGGAATGCGCAACGGCTTTGCCCTGATCAAAGCGGACTTGACCCCCGAGCATCCTCATTTCGAGTTGCTCGATCTGATCGACCGCGAGATCGAGCGCATCGGCAGCATTGTCCACCAGATGTACCAGTTGTATGGGCGAGCCCCGCAGAAAGCCTCCGAATTCGACATGCGGCGGACGGTGGGTGAAGTGCTTGCGCTGCTGGAACGCATAGCCAAGCGGCGCGGCGTCGCGTTGGTGGCCCGGGCGGCGGAATCCCTGCCGAGCGTGTGTCTGCCGGAGGGCGAGGTGAAGCAGGTTCTGTACAACCTGATTCACAACGCGATCCAGGCATCTCCTGCCGGCGAGCAGGTAACGGTGGGCATCGCCGCGGATTGTGGCGAAGTGTGTGTGACGGTGATCGACCGCGGTCCGGGGATCGGCC
>PWVB01000466.1 GCA_003562365.1 Anaerolineae bacterium | reverse complement strand
TAGGCGAAACTCGCCCAACCCATCTACGGCGTTGACTGATGCCAAGCAGTAGGGCAAATGCGTCATCTGTCTACGAGACCTGCCATCGCGCTTATGTTAATTGCTGCGCTATCCCACTCCATCGCCGTATCTGCTCGTTTGTCAAAGTTCTGGTACAATGATTGCCGGAACTGCTGGAACCCGCTTTGGTATTCTTGGATAGACATACCTTAACAGGTTCCACAGTTCCTTCATTTTGTCAAAAATTCCAAGCATTTGTAAGTCCACTTGACAGGCTTGGCCATCGTTTAATTGTAGTACTCGGCGAACTTGAGCACCTTGGCAACCAGATCTCCACCTGATTCATCCACGAAGCGTGGACCGGCGTATAGTGAAAGACGATACGGTGAGTGGGGTCGCTCAGGAAGGCGGCCCGGGTCTCCATGGACTTCAGAATCCCGCGCTTCTCCTTGACGACCAAGTCGTCGGCGAAGTCCGATGCGCTCGCCACATACCAGACCAAGGATTCAGACATATGCGTATTCAGGTTATCAACCACAAAATGCCACCGCACACCCAGTGGACCAGACGCAACGGTGCGTTGGATGTGCTGCAGAAAGTCTTCCTCGTTGCGCGTGCTGCCATACGAAGGCTTGGCCACCTCCCCGCTGGCGACATCGAAGTCCACGATGAACGTTTGCGTGCTGTGCCGGATATACTCGAACGCCTGGTGCTCCACACGGCCCGGACGCATGGGCAACGTCGGATGCGCGCGCTCCAAGGCCTGTACGCCGCTCAGTTCATCCGTGCTGGGCACGCGTTCTCCTCGTTCAGCCAATTCAGGCGCCTGCTGATACAGCGCGTTGATGTCTTCCACCTTCTCGTCAAAGTGTTCATCGTGGGAAGGTGTCAACCAATAGCGGATCTGGTGGGGTTTAAGATCCCCCTCTTTCTAAAAGGCTCGCCGTGTGTCGGGGCGAGATCTCTTTCAAGATGCCGCGTTTCTTGACTTCGTCCGCAATTTCGTGGTTGGTCCATCGGCTGATCGGACGACCCGCGTCTTCCGGGTCTTCGCAGGCCAAGGCCACGATGCGACAGACTTGGTCTGCCGTAATCCGCGCCGGTGCACCGGGGCGCGGCAAGTCTGCCAGCCGTTCCTCTGCACTCAACTCTTCCCACGGGATGGGCGCTAACGTCGCCCACCGATCACGCCATCGACGTACCATCACCGCACTCACACCTTCTTGGCGCGCAATCTGGGCATTGCTCAATCCAGCCCCAGCTGCTACCATAATCCGCGCGCGCAGCGCGATCTGCTGCGACGTACTATGGCGCCGGATCAGCTGGGCGAGATCTTGGCGATCTTCTTCACTGAGCCTCACTTCCGTGGGTTTGGGACCGGGCATTTTGGCACCTCTCTTCAGTTTTGGGCTACTTTACCGGATTCCCACGCCCCCGTCAATCTCGAACTATATTTATGCCGAAGTGCACTAGTCGCTCGCTATCGCGACACGCGGATGAGCGGGCCAGGGTCCAGCAGCACGCTGCAGCTTCGGGATTCCTGTCTCTGTGAGGTCTCGATTGGCGTTAAGATCGGGGTAGGTTATCATACTTGCACGTGGGACGCTCGCGATCCCGAGCTATGATCCAAGGAGGCACGCATGTCCGATCGCCCCAACATCCTATTTGTGATGACCGACCAGCAGCGCTTCGATACCATTGCCGCGCTGGGCAATGAAGAGATCTACACGCCCAACCTCGACCGGCTGGTGCGCCGCGGGCTCAGCTTCACCCGGGCCTACTCACCATGCCCTGTTTGCGTCCCGGCGCGCTACACGATCCGTACCGGGTGTGAGCCGCCCACGACACGTGTATTCAGCAACGCACGCTCCGCTCCGGCGCCGGGCCAGGCCGCGACGCTGGAGGCGCGCACCGGATCTTACTTACCGAGAGTGCTGGCTGCCAGCGGTTATCGTACCTTCGGCGTTGGAAAGGCGCACACTCAGCCTTGGGACGAGGACCTGGGCTACGCGGTGCAACTGCACAGCGAGGAGCTCTACGCCGATCCCGACCAACGGCGACGCGACGCCTACGCAGGATGGATCGCCGAGGAGCATCCCGAGTTCGATTACATCGAGGCCTTGATGGGCGAACGGACCGAGATGTATTATATGCCTCAGGTAAGCCCATTGCCCGCTGAGCTGACGGTGGAGCGCTGGGCCGCCGACCGCGCCGTGGCACAGCTCGGGATTGCCGATCCACGTCCCTATTTCGGCTTTGTCTCCTTCATTGGACCGCATCCGCCTTTCGCACCGCCAGTGCCGTTCAACCGCATGTACGATCCCGACCGTATGCCGGACCCCGTCCGTGGCGATCTCCGAAGTGACCTGCTCGACGAGCAGCTGAGCTGGATGAACTACGCCATCTGGGCTGACGACATCGGCGACGCGCGGGCGCGAGCCCTCAAGGCGCGGTACTATGGCGAGATCAGCTATATCGATGACTGCCTGGGTCGCATTCTCGACGCCGTCGAGACCCGCGACGATGCCGAAAACACCCTGATCTGCTTCTTCTCTGACCACGGTGACCATCTGGGCGACCATGGGGCCTGGCAGAAGGAGAGTTTCTTCGACGCATCGGCCCGCATCCCTTTCTTGGTCAGCTGGCCGGCGACGTTACCCGCCGACGTGCGGCGCGACGAACTCGTCGCGCTGACTGACCTTTTCGGCATCGCCACTCACGCCGCCGGCGTCGCGGAGCTCCGCGATGGGTTCGACGTCCTGGGTATCGTGCGCGGGCAAGCGGAGCCGCGTCCTTGGGTCACCGGCATCTACGGCGAGCCGGGCGCCCTGCGCTTTAAGATCATGGTCCGGGACCCCGACTGGAAGTACATCTACATCGCCAATGGTGGTTTCGACCAGCTCTTCGACCTACGTACCGATCCCCAGGAGCGCCATAACCGCGCCGACGCCCGTCCCGATGTGGCCCGTGCGCTGCGCGCTGCCGCCGTCGCTGCCTGTGACGTTCCCGGCGCTCGCGACGCCCTAGAGGGCGGGGAGCTGCGGCCCTTCCCCTTTCGGGCGCGTCCACTGACCCGCATCTACCAATTCGACCGCTCCCGCAGCGTGCGCGGCTTTCCAGCACATCCCGCCGACGTCCTGACGCCATACCGGTCGTGAGTCTTTGGCCGGTCTACGGTCTCTTCGGGAGGATATGGTGACAGCATATGCGGGACTGCACCCGTACTATGGAGATCTGCATAGTCACTGCGGCATCTCCTACGGCCACGGCAGTCTGGCGTCCGCGCTGCTCAACGCTCGCCAGCAGCTGGACTTCTGCTCGGTCACCGGTCATGCTCTTTGGCCCGACATGCCCAAACCCGAGCCCGCTATCCAGCACATTGTCGACTTCCACCATAAGGGCTTTGCCCGGCTGCGAAAGGTCTGGGACGAAGTCCAGCGCATCACAGCGGCCTTCCATCGCGATGGCGAGTTCGTGACCTTCCTCAGCTTCGAGATGCACAGTTGCGCTGATGGAGACCGCACGATCCTCTACAACGGGGCCCGGGGCAAGCTCCTCGACGCCGTCGATCTGGCCGATCTGCAGCACCAGCTGCGCGATCTGGGTACTGATGTGCTGGCGTTTCCACACCATATCGGTTACAAGAGGGGACAGCGCGGCATCAACTGGGCGACCTTCGATTCGGCAGTCGAACCCTTGGTGGAGATTATCTCGATGCACGGCTGCAGCGAGGCCGACGAGGCCCCCCGGCCTTTTCTGCACTCCATGGGACCCTCAGACTACAGTAGCACGCTGCAATATGGACTGACTCAGGGTCACATCGCCGGAGTGATTGGATCCACCGACCATCACAGCGCGCATCCCGGCAGCTACGGCCACGGGCGGACAGGCATCTGGGCACAGGCCAGGACCCGTGCGGCGCTCTGGGAGGCACTTTGGGCCCGACGGACTTACGCGCTGACCGGCGACCGCATCGCACTGCAGTTCGCTGTCAACGACCAGCCGATGGGCGCGATCATCCCGGACGCCGCGCGACGCGAGCTGAGCTTCCACGTCATTGGAGGGGCGCCTCTGGACTGCGTTGACATCGTGAAGAACGGCACCCTACTGCGCCGCTTCTCGCCCGTCTATGCTGTGGATCGAGTGGCACGGACGCCGCTGCACACTAAGCTGCTTCTGGAGGTGGGGTGGGGCACCCGCGGCGTACCCGTCGACTGGCGCGTGCGCTTCGGTCTCTCTGCCGGACGCCTGATGGCGGTTGAACCACGGTTCCGGGGTCCGGAGCTTGTGGCACCGCGGGAAGCCGTGACTGCTGCGGATCGCGGCCACCACGTATCCTACTGGACGCACGCTCAGGGGTTGGCTGTAGCCTTCGAGACGGTCACCTACGGCAATCCGAACACCGCCACCCCGGCGACGCAAGGGATCTGCCTGGAAGTCGAGGCCCCAGAGGACGCCGAGGTCTGGGCGGAGATCAACGGTCGCGAGATCCGCTTCGCACTTCGCGATCTGATGGCAGGCGCCCGCGCTGGCCGCCTTGGTAAGATCGACTCGCCGGCTTATCGGTTTCACCGGGCGCCGCGCTGGTGGGAGCTTGATTGGCGGGACACCTTCGAAGATCGCGCCGCGACAGACGAGGATGCCGTCTACTATCTCAGGGTGCGGCAGGCCAACGATCAGTGGGCCTGGAGCTCACCAATCTGGGTCCGGGCTTCCTGACGACCCAGCGACAGTGATGGCACACAACCTGACTGCGAAAGGATCAACCATGAACAAACGTGACCTAATGCTGAGCCTGACCACATCCGCTAGTGCACCACCCTACGTGCCGGCGGCTTTCTTCTTGCACTTCGGCACGGCTTATCGCGAGGGGCGGGCAGCTATCGACCGCCATCTGGCCTATTTCCGCCACACCGGTATGGACTTCGTCAAGGTCCAGTACGAGCACGCCTTCCCGCACCGACCTGAGATCCGGCGCCCTGAGGACTGGCGCAAGATGCCGTGCTACGGGACTGACTTCTACGCCGCACCGTTGGCGGTGGTCGAGGGGCTGGTCAAGGCGGTCAAGCGTGAGGCCCTGGTGCTTGTGACGCTATCCTCGCCCTTTATGAGTGCGGGCCACACCACCAGCGATGCACTGATTACTGAACACCTGCGGACCAACCCCGAGGCGGTGCGGGTCGGGCTGGAGGCCATCACCACGAGCTTGGTCTCCTTCGTCCGCGGCTGTATCCGTTTAGGTGTCGACGGCTTCTATGCCTCGACCCAGGGCGGCGAGGCCCACCGTTTCGCTGGCAAGGATATCTTTGAGTCCTATGTCAAGCCCTATGACCTGGTGCTGATGGAGGAGATCAACGCGGCGTGCGCTTTCAACATCCTTCATATCTGCGACTACTGCGGCTCTTATGACGACCTCTCTCCCTTTTTGGACTACCCAGGTGACGTCGTCAACTGCAGCCTCAAGCTGGGCGATGCTGTGGTGACCCCGCGCGAGGCAGCGACTTTTTTTGAGCGCCCTTACATGGGCGGGATGGACCGTCACGGCGTCATTGCCACCGGCGATCCGGCGGCGATCCGCGCGCGGGTTAGCGACCTGCTTTCCGTGTCGCCGACACGTTTTATCCTTGGCGCCGATTGCACTGTGCCCAATGACACTGACTGGGACGCGTTGCGGGTCGCCGTCGATGCCGCGCACGCCGGTCGCGGTTGATCCCACACCTTTTTCGCGCCTGACACTGGAGGGCTGCTGGGAAAAACGTCGAAGACCCCCGAGGTGCGGGCGACATCCGTTTTTGCCATCAGTATCAGATCAGCCTCGTAGCGGGGGAAGGAGACAGAGACTTGAAAGCTAACTCGGATGGACGCAACATCCGCAACGGGTGGGAGATTCCCACCAAGACTTACAGTGACCAACCCTACGTGGTCGAGACAAGTGATGGGGCCTGGCTCTGCGCTGTCACTACCGGCGTCGGACGCGAGGGGCAGGCCGGACAGCACGTGATCACGCTGCGCAGTGTGGACAGGGGGCGGACCTGGTCGGCCCCCGTCGAGGTCGAGCCTCCCCGGGGGCCGGAGGCGTCTTATGCCGTCATGTTGGTGGTGCCCGAAGGCTACCCCAACGCAAGCCGGGTCTACATCTTCTACAATCACAACACCGACAACGTGCGGCGAGTCCTCGCCGATAAGGATGCCTATCCCGACGGCTACTGCCAGCGCGTGGACTCGCTCGGGCATTACGTCTTCAAATACTCCGAAGATAACGGCAGGAGCTGGTCCGCAACCCGCTACCTCATCCCAGTACGTACCATGGCCATTGATCGTGGGAATCCCTACGGCGGCGAGCTCAAGTTCTTCTGGAACGTTGGCAAACCCTTCATCCACGCGGGTGCCGCTTTCTGCTCGCTGCATAAGGTGGGGGGCTTCGGCACGGGCTTCTTCACCAGCAACGAGGGAGTGTTACTCAAGAGTGAGACATTGCTCACGGAGCCCGATCCTGAGAAGATCATATGGGATACGCTGCCGGATGGCGAGATGGGACTGCGTCCGCCGCCTGGCGGCGGCCCTATCGCCGCTGAGCACAGCTATGTTGTGCTCAGCGATGGGACCTTCTGTGCCGTCTACCGCTCCATCGACGGCTATGCCGTTGAGGCCTATAGCCGTGATGGGGGTCACACGTGGTCGGTGCCGCAATACCGGTGCTATGCTGATGGACGGCGGATGAAACATCCCCGCGCAGCTAACTTTCACTGGCGATGCGGGCACGGCAAGTATCTCTACTGGTTCCACAACCACGGCGGACGGTTTGTCCGCGAGCATCCTCGGCGCTGCACAATGGCGTATGAGGATCGTAACCCGGTCTGGCTCTGCGGCGGCGTCGAGGTCGATACGCCTGACGGTAAGGTCCTGCAGTGGTCACAGCCGGAGATCGTCCTCTACGATGACGATCCCTACATCCGGATCAGCTATCCTGACCTGATCGAAGATAGCGGCGCCCTGTTCCTTACTGAGACTCAGAAGGACCTGGCTCGGGTGCACGAGATCGCGCCGGACCTACTGGAGGCACTGTGGCATCAGGCTGACCTGTCCAAGGTCGCCACCAAGGGTTTGGTGCTTGCGTTGCCTAGCGTTGGGTCGGCCGTGTCGACATGCGGATCACAATCCCTGCCGCCGGTGGTGGCGATGCCCCAGCTGCCGCCCTTCCTGGCGCGGAATCACGACCGGGCCGACTTTGGCACCGGCGATCTGCGGCAGGGCTTCAGTGTCGATGTCTGGTTGCAGCTTGAGTCTTTGGACGCGGGTCAGAACATCCTGGACAACCGCACCTTCAATGGCCAGGGCTTCTGCCTGCGGACCACTGATAGGGGTACCGTCGAGATACTGCTCAACGACGGTCGCACTGAGAATCGATGGGACTGCGATCCAGGCCTGCTTCGGGCCGGTAGGACGCATCACCTCGTCGTAGTTGTTGATGGCGGTCCCAAGATCATCAGTTTCGTCGTTGACGGACAGCTCAACGACGGCAGTGAAGTCCGCCAGTTTGGTTGGGGGCGTTACAGCTCGGACCTCCGCGGCGTGAACGGCTCCGACGTGCTGAGACCTGACCTGAACGAGTTGCCGAAGGGGGAGGGCGCGAGCGATGTGGTCGCTGCTACCCAGGCATTGCGCATCGGGCCGAACCTCCGCGGCGAGGTGCTCTCGGTGCGTATCTACGATCGGTACCTGTTGACCTCTGAGGCGATCGGCAACTGGCGCGCGGGCTTAGTGGGCTGAGACACCCTGGGGGCGGCAGCTCAACGCCCGCCTTCCCGGGGACTTGCGATTTGACTGGAATTTCGGCATAATCATGGATCTGGACTTTGGCCATTTAGGTTGAGTAGCAGGCCGCTTCTAGCAAGGATGTCAGGGCGGCGTGTGGAATTAGGCACATGTCAGCCTCGTGGGCGGATGTGCTGTATTTGACACCGCGCCAGAGGTCGCGGCGGACAGCAGCCAGGGCATCAATGAAGGTTGCTTCCTTCTTG
>PWVB01000011.1 GCA_003562365.1 Anaerolineae bacterium | reverse complement strand
TGCATCGGGGGAGGCGCCCCAGCAGCTGGTTGCGGCCTACGGAGCGGAGCGGGGTTTCGATCGTGAAGTGGGCGACCTAGCCTCGGTTATCTCCATTCAGGTGCCGCTTGGCCCCGCCTATCGGATTGCCACCCAGCGGTCGCTGCGCCTGGTGCTCTGGCTGTTACCCTTACTGGTGGGCAGCCAGGGTCTCGTTCTGTGGGCGAGCCAGCGCTTGCTTTTCGATCCGTTAAAGGCGATGCGGCTGGCAGCTCTCCGGGTCGCCAACGGGGAGGTGGCTGGTCGCACGACCGCCGACGGGCCCACAGATAGGATCCCGCCCGTTGCAGGCCAGGAGTTGCGGGCCCTGGCGACCGCCTTCAATCGGATGTCGGCTAACTTGCGTGAGGAGCGGGCACTGCTGGAGACCCGGGTTGCTGAACGCACCACCGCTCTGGACGCGCTTAACGCTGACCTGCAGCTGGAGGTCACCGGGCGGCGGCGGGTCGAGCAGGCGCTGCGCCAGAGCGAGATGCACTACCGGGGGCTCTTCGAGCATTCCCTGAGCGGGATCCTGCTGCTCCGACTGATGCGCACCGCGCAAGGACGCCCTGTCGATTTCGCCGTCGTAGGCCTGAACGGGGTAGGCGAGTCTTTGCTGGGCATTGGACGGGACCGCGCCGTCGGTCGGTTGTTGAGCGAGGTGCTGCCGGACGTTGAGCCGGATCTGCTCAGGCTGCTGGCTCGGACGGCGCTCAGCGCCAGACCGACTCAGACTGACTACGTGCATCCTTCGACATCGCGTCACTACGCTATGTCGATCTTCTCACCCACCCGCGACCGTCTCGCGGTGGTTTTCGATGACATAACCGACCGTGAGCGCGCTGAGCGAGAGCTGGCCGCCTACTCCGAGCGGTTGGAGACGATGGTTGCCGCCAGAACGCAGGCGCTGCAGGAGGCTCAGGAGCAGCTTTTTCGACGCGAGAAACTGGCGTTGCTGGGCCAGATGGCGGGCGGTGTCAGCCACGAGTTGCGGAATCCGTTAGCGATCATCGCCAATTCAACCTACCTGTTGACCGCCACCCTCACCGATGTCGACCCCCAGGTTCGGGAAACGCTTGATCAGATCATAGGTCAGGTTGGGAAGGCGGAGAAGATCATCCGTGATCTCCTGGACTTCACGCGCACTGGTCGCGCTGAGCGGCTGCCGACGGCCCCGGCAACACTGGTGGCGCAGGCCATCGCCGACGCCGAGCCTCCGCCAGCGGTTGATGTGCGGACGAAGTTGCCTCCACGGCTGCCTTTGTTGTTGGTGGATCCTCAACAGCTGACGCAAGTGCTGAGCAACCTGCTGACGAATGCCTACCAGGCGATGTCCGCTGGCGGTACGGTAACTGTCCATAGCTTCCAACGGGAGGCCGAGGTCGGTCTCGCTGTCAGCGACACGGGATCAGGAATTTCACCGGACCACCTGGAGCGGCTTTTCGAGCCACTCTTCACGACCAAGTCCCGCGGCATCGGTCTGGGTTTGACGGTCTGCAAAAACCTGGTGGAGCTCAACGGGGGGCGCATCGAAATCAAGAGCCAACTGGGGGAGGGCAGCACTTTCACCGTGTGGTTGCCAGTGGCGGATTGAGGCGTCCCAGTGCCTGTTAGGTGATGCTCCAGGTGCGTCCTATGGTTCGTAGCTCCGCGGGTTCTGCGGTACCCCGTTCAGGCGGATCTCATAGTGCAGATGGGCGCCAGTGGAAATGCCGGTGCTGCCGCAGTAACCGATGACCTGACCCTGTGCCACCGGCTGCCGGTTTCCAACTGCGAAGGTGCTTAGATGTGCGTAGTAGGTGACGAAGCCATTCCCGTGATCGATCTGGATGAGGTTGCCGTAACCTCCACCCCACCCGGCATAGCTGATCCGACCGGCGTCGGCGGCGTAGATCGGAGCGCCTAGTGAGCAGGCATAGTCCAGGCCCCGGTGATAAGGATTGCGCCGATCGCCAAAGACGTAGCCGGAGACTGCATGGGAGCCGGTAGGGAGTGCGAACCAACCGCGTGCCGGATAGACGACAGCATCGCCACTGTAGGTCCAGCTAGCTGCCACCTGCCCGGAGCCACTCGCTTGCGGCGCCGGTGGCGTCCACTCGAAGTCGCTGCCCCGCCCGCCTGGAATGATGAGCAGCGTCCCCTCGGTCAATGGCTCTCCCGGCTGAGTCGCGTTCCATGGATTGTGGAGGACTGTGACCTCGACGCCATAGGCATCGGCGATCTCCTCCCAGGACTCGTCGGCTTTGACGGTGTGGTAGGCGCCATCGACCGGCGGGATGATCAGCGGCAGACCCGGCTGAAGCAACCAGGGAGCGCCCTGGAGCGTCTCTATATTGGACCAGACGAGGGTTGTGGGTGCAAGTCGGAAGGCCTCGGCGATGTCAAAGAGGGTATCATCTGACTGAACCGTGTAGGTGATGGTCGTCAGTCGCTGACGCTCGGGAATGTTGGTCAGCGGATTGGCGTGACGCACGACAGCCCTGAGCCCCCGGTCACGGCTGCTGAGACTGGAGGTCACCAGGCCTTCGTCGGCTGCAGGCGGCGCTGCTTGCGTCGGGGCGGGAGAAGAGCCCTCGGCCTCGCGGAGGGGAGTTAGGGCCAGTTCGCTCCAGCTTAGCACGCCCAGGAGAAGCGCTAGCACCAGGATGGCCAGATGGGCGCCGTAACGCCCCAGCAGCGCCGCGATCAGCTTAGGCTCGTGCCGCCAGCGCCACAGGACTGCAGCGCCAAGCGCGATACCCTCGCGAAGCGGTCCGGAGGTGTAGCGTCGCGACGGCCCTTCTGCCGCCTCAGTGGGGCTGGCGATCTCGTCTGACCCCGTCGGCAAGCTATTCTGCCTTTGTACAGTTAGGGTTCCAGGTTGGCGAGAGCGATGGTGGCGGGCTCCCAACCCGGATGGTACCGTAGCGCTGTACGGAGATCGGCCTCGGCGCCGGCGCGGTCACCCTGTGCCAGCCGCGCGCGGGCCCGCCAGAGGTAAGATTCTTCCAGGTTTCTGGCTGTCGCTAATGTGGCATCTGCCAGTGCAATCACGTCGTCGTGGCGCCCGGTGGCGTAGTAGCTTTCATAGGGCCCGAACTGATACCAGAGCATCCGGAAGTGCAGGCCCAACTCACGGGCGCGGTCATAGGCTGCGGCGGCCTCCTCGTGGCGCCCCAGCGCGGTCAGGTTTGTGCCGATCGTGAACCAGGAGAAGGGAATCCAATCGTCACACGCTTCATAGGCAACACAGGTTTCCGGTGGGCTCTCCAACTCGCGGCGGGCGCGGGCCAACGCTCGTTCGAACATCGAGGGGCCCTCGGCTTCCTCGCTGGGCCCCTCCAGTGCCAGTACAGCTGTCACCTCGTTCCACTGTGCCGGGGGCGCGATGACGAGGTAGCTCCAGTTGACCACCCGCCACAGCTCATAGAGCTCTGCGTAGCCGATGGTGGTGGGGGGATCGTAGAGGGAGTCGTAGAGATGGAAGATCTGCCGGGCGTCATCGTAACCGATGGCGAGGCGATAGTGGCCGAGCTGATCCCTAGCGTCGCGCACGTACCAGGAGCGGACGATCACCGGATAGCCTGCATTCAGTAGGCGCTTGATGCCCTCCAGTGATCCGCCGACGCGAACGGTCGCCTTAAGCCCGAGATCGCGGCTGTAGTCAGCCATCTGGTCGATGCTGACGTGCTTGTCCTCGGGATCAGGCTTGAGTAGCGGCGCGATGTCCCACTGCGTCTCGCCGCGTCCCCAGTAGGAGAGTGCCATAGCGAGGGTTGTGGGACCGCAGTTGTTCCACCCCTGACGCTCGTGCCGCAGCCCGTCTAGCAGGACCTGGGAGGGGCGCGTCGGTGTGGGATTAGGTGTCTTGGTTGGGGTGACGGTAGGCGAGGGAGTAACTAGGGGCAGCGGTGTCTCCGTCGGCACCGGCGTGGCGGTGGGCGGCGGCGTTGGTGTCGATGTAGCTTCCGAGGCGCCGTCCAGCTCACCGCCGGCGATCACCGGGGTAGGCAGCGTCATCGGATGGTCCACGGCTCGCAAGCTCTGGATCGGAGGCGGCAGCAGGCTGGCGTAGCGGCCGGGAAGCGCCCGGACCGCAGCAGGCAGCGCCAGTAGGCCGATTCCCGCCAATGCCAACAGCATGACAATTACGATATGGTGTAGGCTCTTCATAGGAACTGAATATACCAGAAACACGGAACCTGACAGTTTCCGGTTTGCATCATCAATCGTCCAGGGTGGGCATATCGACCGCGGCGGCCCGCCGGGCATGCATGTTGTGCTCAAAGGACTCCGGATACCGCGGGGGCAGATAGGAGACCTTATTGAGCTGCTCTAACGGCTCGCCCTCCAGCCTCCAGCCGCTAGCGCCCAGGTTGTCCCGTAGCTGCTCGCTGGTGCGCACGCCGGCGATGACCGAGGATATCGCTGGCTGCGCCAGTACCCAACGCAGCGCTACCTGGGCCGGCGTCTTGTCCAGATCTGCGGCGACCTGTAACAGCGTGCGCAAGGTCTCGTCCGCGTTGGGCGCGAAGAAGCGACCGTGCCAGGCCCAGCCTGCCTCGGCTCGGCTACCTGCGGCGTCGCGTTGCCCGGGCTTGAACTTCCCGGTGAGAAACCCGCTGGCCAGCGGGGCCCAGGGGACGATGCCGAGACCCTTGTGGTCACAGAGCGGGACCAGCTCCTGTTCGATATCCCGAACCACCAGGCTATACTGGGGCTGATAGGCGACGAACGGCGCCAGCCCGAGGGCAGTGCTGAGCCAGAGCGCCTCGCTGAGGCGCCAGGCCTGGTAGTTGCTACAGGCAATGTACCTTACCTTCCCTTGCCGGATCAGATCGTCCAGCGCTCGGAGCATCTCCTCCAGCGGCGTCTGAGTATCGACGTGGTGGATGTAGTAGAGGTCAACGTAGTCGGTCTGCAGCCGGCGCAAGCTGTCCTCAATGGCGTGCATGATGTGGACCCGGGACATCCCCGAGTCGTTGGGCCCGGGGCCCATTGGATTGAAAAACTTGGTGGCGACGATGACCTGGCGTCGCCGGCCCTTAAGTGCCTTGCCGAGAATCATCTCGGATTGTCCGCCGCCGTAGCTGTCGGCTGTGTCAAAGAAGTTGATGCCGCCCTCAAAGGCTAGATCGACGATTCTTCTGGCCTCAGCCTCATCGGTGCGCGTCCCAAAGGTCATAGTACCCAGGCAAAGCTCCGAAACTTTGAGCCCCCACTTTCCCAATCTGCGATACTCCATTCGCGCCTCCTTATGATTCGTACTGGATGAGACCAGTATAGCGCATAGTGGACTTTTGACGATTTGCCGTTTTCTAGTATACTGCAAGTGATGTTAGGCATAGTGATCAGAATAGGCGAGCACAAAGCCAGTTTGGTGAGGACACGAGGCATAGTAAGGTGATAATCGTGATTGTGATCAGAGCCGAAGGGGAGGTTTCCTTGCCGTAGTGCGCCTGTCAGAAGGTATATTATGTAAAGCGTGGGCGCACAAGCCCACGCTTTTTTTGAGTTGAATGCATACGCAGCCGCGGGCGCCCACGCTCGCGGTTTTTCTTGGGTCGGGGAGGTGGTTTATGTCGGTGGTGCGGTTTGAGAATCTGGGTGTGAGTTTCGGCGCGCTGGATCTGTTCGATGGTATAGTGGCGGAGGTGCCTCAGGGCGCACGGATCGGCCTGGTGGGGCCCAATGGGGTGGGCAAGACGACTCTCCTGCGCATCCTCGTGGGTCAGCTGATGCCTTCAAGTGGCAGGATGTATCGAGCTAAGGGCGTCCGCCTCGGCTACCTTGAGCAGGAAGCCGCACACGCTTTTACAGGGCTGGATCACTCAGTCTACGCGGAGATGCTCACCGTCTTCGCTGCTTTGCGAAAACAGGAGGCCGAACTCCGGGAGCTGGAGACGCAGATGGCGGAGCCCGACCCGTCGAAGGCGCTGCTGGAGAAGTACGGCCGGGTTCAGGAGGCCTTCGCTCGCGCCGGCGGCTACGAGTACGAACTCACCATCGAGCAGGTACTCAGCGGACTCGGATTTGACGGCGAGCAACGGGAGATGCCGCTGGCCCATTGCAGTGGCGGTCAGAAGACCCGCGCGCTCTTGGCGCGCCTGTTGCTGGAGAAACCGGACTTGTTGGTGTTGGATGAGCCCACCAACCATCTCGACATCGAGGCCGTGGCCTGGCTGGAGGCGACGCTGCAGCGCTGGGAGGGTGCCCTGCTTCTGGTGAGTCACGACCGCTATTTCCTGGACCAGGTCGTGACCCTCATCTGGGAGATGGGCGAGAGCGGCATAGAGGTCTATCGCGGCAACTACAGTGCTTACGTTAGCCAGCGCGAGGAACGTTGGGCGCGGCGCGCCAAGGAGTTCGAGACGGTAGAGGCGCGATTCCTCAAGAGCATCGATTTCGTCAAGCGCAATATTGCCCGTGCCAGCACGACCGACCGGGCCAAGGGGCTACTCAAGCGGCTCTCTCGCGAGTTGCAGGCTGTCGAAGTCGGTGGCCCCGAGGCCCTGCGTCAGAAGTGGAGCGCTTTTATGCGGGATGGTCCCGGGATCGCCAAGGAGAACCTGGGCGTCACTGAGGTCGAGCGCCGTATCAGGGCGTTGCGGGCGCCTAATCCCGCCGCTGATCGCTTCCACCTACGCCTGCAGCACGGTCAGCGCGGTGGCGATCTGGTGTTGCGTGCCAAGGATGTGCAGATCGGGTTTTCCGAGACTCCGCTCTTCTGGATCGAGGAGCTGCTGCTGCAGCGTGGCGAGTGCGCCGCACTCATCGGCGCGAACGGCACCGGCAAATCGACCTTCCTACGCACGCTGCTGGGGGAGCTATCCCCATTAGCCGGACGGTTGCGATTGGGTGCGAACCTGGAGATCCGCTATTTTCCCCAGGCCTACGAGATCTTGGATCCAACGCAGACTGTGCTCGACGAGCTGTTGGATCACCAGCCGATGGGGATCGGGGCTGCACGCGATTTGTTGGGCCGGTATCTCTTCCGTGGCGACGATGTCTACAAGCCGATGTGCGCTCTCAGCGGCGGCGAGTTGGGCCGCTTCTCGCTGATGGTACTGGCGCTTCATCCAGTCAGTCTCTTGCTGTTGGACGAGCCAACCAACCACCTGGATATCCAAGCCCAGGAGATCCTCGAGGGAGCTCTGCGTAGCTTCCCCGGAACGGTGCTGCTAGTGTCCCACGATCGCTATCTGATTGATCGGCTGGCAACGCAGGTTTGGGAACTGCAGCACGAGCGGCTGGGCGTCTATCCGGGGAACTACACAACCTATCTAGAGTCTCGAGAGGCAGAGAAGCAGGCCGTTGCAGCGAAGCGGCAAGCTGCAGTGGACCGGTCGCCCCATCGATCCCTAACGGCGCCTGCGCCTTCGGAGTCGGCAGTGGCGGATCTTGTGACCGCTATCGATGCCCAGGAGGTGCGGGTGAAAGAGCTGGCTGAAGCGCTGGTGGTGGCGGCTGCGGCCCAGGATTGGGAGCGCTTGCAGGCGCTGGACAGTGCCTACCGCGAGCAGGAGTCTCGGCTGACGCACCTGCTGGCGCAGTGGGAGCGGTTGGAGACTGCTGGCGCCCGCTGAGTCGCTGGAGGTGCTCAGATAGCGCACTGTCTTGACTGTGCTGTTGGTTCGATCTCTCCTTATACATTTACATTGGCTTTCTCGTCTGCATCGGGTACCGAGTGAACCGGCATCAGCCAACCTGGGCAGGCCCCGCTGTCGTAGTTTCATCCTGCCGCCCTCATCAGTGGAGGATGAAGCCGGGTAATTTGGTCGCTCTCTTGTCCTGGGTCTGGGAGGTGGTATGATGAACTTGCAGTTGTGGCGTGCGACCACCGTCGATCAAGTCAGTTAGGACGTGACAACTGCTAACGAAAACCGTACCAAATATTTGCAAACTATGTCAACGCATTTTACAAAACTCTAATTCTGTGTTATACTTGGAGGCCAAAAATGGAGGTTTTGGAAGTGACCAAAGAGTATGCAATCGTAGACGGCGAGAAAATCTATTTCGATGAGTCATTTG
>PWVB01000104.1 GCA_003562365.1 Anaerolineae bacterium | reverse complement strand
GATTTTCGTTTAGGCCGCTGGCAATTTCTTCGTATGTCTCAACGGTGTCAAACCCAGTGATTTGAGCCTACGCCTTGAGCCGCTGAGTCTCTCGTTCCAAGTTGCCCGTATCGGCTTGCTTGCGGGTTGAAACGCGACTATACAACCCCGCTCTATCGCCAGGCTGCTTGGCTTTTGACTCAAGCCCGTGTAGCCGCAGCCATTCAGATTCAGGATAGCGCCGGCCCACTGGCTCAATCAGCCCATCCGCTTCGTAACGGATGAGGGAGCGACGGCTAAGGCCGAACTCCTCGGCGGCTTCAGCTGGCGTGTATAGCTTCATCGGCAACCTTTGAGCAAAAGAGTGTTTCTAACAAGTCCTCTACTCGATGCAGCCGCTTCTCAAAGTCGGCCCTGTCAGGCGCCTCGTCAAATGGTTCATCGAAGTAGATTTTCTCGCCGTCCACAATCACTTAATCTTTGGTCATCTCCCAAACCTCGACTTCATCACCTCCAAGTATAGCCTAGAATTGGAAGCTAGTTGAAAAGGGTTGTCATTGTTTGGCGGGGTTTTCGTCAGCAGCCACTCCCTCTGGTTTCTTTAGATCCCCAGTTGCTTGAGATAGTCGCGGCTGATCTTGGCGCTTTCAAAGGCCGTGGGCTTAGTCGTGCGGTCGGTCTCGACGATGATCCAGCCCCCATAATCGGCCTGCCGGAGCCGCTCACAGACGGCAGGGAAGTCCACACAGCCCTCACCCAACTCGGCGAAGATGCCGTGGGATGAGAATTCGCCATAGTCCCACTCTTCGGCCACGCCGGCCGCCAGAACGTGGGGATCGATGTCCTTGACGTGAACCGAGGCGATTTCAGCGGCGTAGTCCTGGCAGAACTCCACTGGATCGGCGCCGGCCCAGACCAGGTGGCCGATGTCGGGGCCCTGGAATACGACGTCCCGGTCGACCAGCTCAAACAGCCGGTCGATCTCATCTCGCGTCTCGATCACGCTGCCCACGTGGTTGTGGAAACAGCTTCGCACGCCGTAGCTCAACGTGATCTCGCCCACTCGATTTACCGTGCTGGCGAACTGCGCAAACTCCCCGTCGGTCATCATATCCTTGGGGCGCACGTGCCCAGCGAGCTGGCGCCGGGTCAGGCCCGAGCTAGTCACGTAGGCATCGAAGCCGCCTGGGCCGAGGTAGATCTCGGTGCATCCGACATCGCGCATAAACTGGCCCTGCAGGACAGCACGTTCGAGGATCCCGGCTTCCTTGTCGGGATCCCAGAAGTCGCCCGCCAAGTAGCCGGGGGCTGGCTTCAGCCCGAAACGCTCGCAGAAGGTCAGGGCTTCCTGGGAGGTCCCGAGCCCGGGGCCCACCGGAACGCCATCATAGCCGGCGGCGGCGATTTCCTCCCAGATCTGCGCTCGCGGCATCTCCCGGGGCCAGGTAAGTGCTCCACAGCCTACCAACCAGGTCTTCATCAGACGGCTCCTTTTCGGTCTAGCGGTCCAGAAACGCTCGGACAACTCTAATGTAGCGGGAAAAGTCCTCCCGGCGAATGTTGTGGCCGACCCCCTCAATGGGCACGACCTGGATGCTGGGATTGAGCTCCGTCGCTGTCTGAGCCAGCTCCGGAGTCACAATGCCGCCCTTCTCCGTATCGGCGGTGATCAGTAAGGTCGGGGCGGTGATCGTTGCAGCGATCTCCCGCCACGACGGCGGACTATGCTTGAAGCCTGTGACCACGTTGGGACTCAGTTGCTGCTTCGAGATGGCCCAAGGGCCCAGCTCGACCTCCGACCAAGTTGGTGACTGCTCGCGGCAGAGGTCCATCAAGGCCGCTCTGGACATCCGCTTCTGCATCAGGATCTTCTCCTTGCGCTCCGCCACCAGCCGCTGGCGTTCCTCCTCGGTCATCGTGTAGCGTGAGCTCGTCTCCTCATCCCACCAAGCGGGATCCTCGAGCAAGACTTTGCTGAAACGGTCCGGATAGCGGGCCGCAGCTGCGGCTGCGCTGGCAGCGCCCAGCGAGTGGCCCAGCACGGCGGGTTTCTCCAATCGGAGTGCTTCCACTGCGGCCGATAGGTCGGTCGCGTAGTCCGAAATCTCATAGCCGCTTTCCGGGGCATCTGAGAGGCCGTGGCCGCGCGCATCGAGCATGACAATGTCGTAGTCAGCCTCCAGGGCTCGGGCGATGGGCGTCCAGCAGAGGCCATTGTCGCTATATCCGTGGTAGAGTACCAGCGGGGGTTTACTGCCGTCTCCGGTGCGCCAGTAATGGAGCTGGAGCCCGTTGGCCTCCACGTAGGCGTCGGGCCAGGTGGTGATCTCGCCCGTGTTCAGCAGCGTGAGGAAGGGCGAATCCTCGATGTCCAGCGGTAGCTCCACGCGTCCTCGACGGCGGCTTGACTCGTAGGTGGCGAAGATCATTTCAGTGGCCTGCAGCGCCCGGCGCGCCGACAGCTCCGGCTCGCGCCCGGTCTTGAGTGCCTTAATCAGGTTCAACACGCCCTGGGCGTGCAGATCCTCTCCGTGCATACCTCCTTCGACCTCGATCGCTTGCCAGGCCCCGCCAGTGGACTCGTTGCGCAGCCGCAGGTCGGTGCCATCCTGCACCCCTACCTCGATGACCCCGGTACTGCCGATCAGGCGATTGCCGCAGCCAATGCTGCGCAAGGGTGTGCCGGCTTCATAGAGCCCGCGCCTGCCGGTGACCATCAAGCCGGCGACCCCGTTACGGTATTTGAAGAAGGCCAAGCCCTGGCCCTCGACCAGCGCGCCGAAGATGGGATGGCTTCCCCGGGCCTCGATCTGCCCGATGACCCACTCCACCGGCGTCTCATCGTTGTAGAAGAAGAGCATATCGAACCAGTGGGTGCCCCAGTCATAGAGATTGTCAGTATAGGCTTCCAGGCGCTCTAGGGTTCCGATCGCACCCTTCTTCAGAAGTGCCTTGGCTTTTTGAAAGGGGGGGGCGAAGCGCCGCATGTGGTTGAAAGTGAGCACGACGTCGTGGGCCTCGCAGACGGCGACCATCTCCTTGGCCTCGCCAAAGGTGACCGCCATCGGCTTCTCACAATGAATCGCCTGGACCCCCGCCTGAGCAACCTTGATGGTCATAGGGGCGTGGAGATGGGGCCAAAGGCAGAGGCTGACGATGTCCAACTCCTCATTGGCCAGCATCTCCTCCACACTGAGATAACCGCGCGGCACTCCGTGTGCCTCACAGAAGGCGTTCAGGTTGGTGGGGTTGATGTCCGCTGCGGCGACAATCTCGGTGTCCGGTGATGCTTTGTAGCCTTCGGCGTGGGCATGGGCCATGCCAAAGCCTGTAGCGCCAGCCTCGTGGCGCGGGCGTCCGGTGCCAATGATACCGACTTTGAAGGTGGTCATAAGGGTGTCTCCTTGATTGGGATGAGCTATACCTGCCTCAGCATCTAGAGCGGTTCGCGTCTCTCAGATGTGCCCTCGTCCAGCACCAGCCCCAACCCTGGCAGGTCCGGAAGCACAACGCTGCCGTGTTCCGGTGTGTAGACTGGGCGGTGGAAGGCCTGCTTGCGCGCCTGGTGGCGAATCAGGTATTCGACGTATGGCACCGTGTTGGGTGATTGCGCGCCGGCGACGTGGAGTGCCGCCAGGAGTGAATGCCCGTGGGCAATCACCGGGACCTCGAAAGCCGAGGCCAGTGTGCAGATCTTGACCAGCTCGGTGACGCCGCCGGTCCAATCGGGGTCGGTCTGGATGACGTCCACGGCATCCGCCATCAGCAATTCCTTGACCTGCCAGCGGGTGTATACGTGCTCGCCTGTCGCCAGGGGCACCTCGGAGGCTGCATTCAGCCGTCGAAAAGCACCCACGCGCTCTGGGGGCAGGGGCTCCTCCAGCCAGGTCAGGTTGTAGGGGGCTAACGCTCTGACCATCTCGGCTGTGTAACGAGCGTCCCAGCCCATAAACGCGTCGAACATCAGTGGATAGAAGGGCCCCAAGGCCTCCCGCAGGGTGCGGGCGAGGGCCACGTTTTGCGTTTTGCCCGCTGTGCCGTCCCCCGGGCCGTAGCGAAAGAACCACTTCTGAGCCTGGAAGCCCTGCGCCTTGACCTCCTGAGCCACCTCCGCCGCCTCTTTCGGCTCGATCGAGTATCCTAGCATACTGGCGTAGGCGGGCACTGCGGGACGGGTGGGGCCACCCAACAGTCGGTAAACCGGCTGTTCCAAGGCCTTGCCCTTGAGATCCCAAAGCGCGCAGTCGACGGGGCTGACCCCGGTCATGAACATCCCTGAGCGTCCGTGCCGATGCAGGCGTATCATCTGATCGTAGAGCAGCTCGGTGGCGAGGGGGTCTCGGCCCAGTAGGAAAGGGCGCAGGAAAGTGCGGATGATGTAGGCTTGATAGTCATCGATGGGCCCGAAGAGGCCTGAGAGCCCCGCGTCGGTCTGGACTTCGACATAGATCTCGCTGATGGACTGCGGTCCCTCGGGGCCCTGAGCCCAACTGCGGGCATTGAACTCCGGATAGACGTCCAGTGCCTGCGACTGGCGGTTGCCGGGCGGATAATCCGGGGGCTGCCAGGTGCCGCGGACACGAAAGAGCAGGACTTCGGAGATCTTCATAGAACCTCCTTGTGGATGTTTTGTCGGTGATACGCTTTCAGATCGCGCATATAGATCTTGCGTAGGCCGGTGTGGATCGTGTCCACCGTGAGCAGCCGCCCGTCGGCGGACCAACGGGGATGCAGGTCGCAGCGCATATCGCCGGTCACACCGGGCGTATGATGACGGAAGCGCCCCAATTCTACCAGGCTGCCTGTCGGCACGTCAACGAGTGCCAGGCGCTGGATGCCCTCGACGTTCGGATAGGTGTCGGCGACCAGCCAGCGTCCGTCAGGACTGAAGTTGAGGTGCCCCGCCGGCCCCATACCCGGGGAGATCCGTGAGGCCTGAAACGGATGGTGGGTCTCGTCAAAGACCACGTATTCGTGGCCCCGTCCGCCCCAGTCGGCATCGACCAGAATCTCTCCGGGGGTCCGCCCCCAGATCTGATGCGAGATGGCCCCGCCGCGCCAGTGGAGATCGCTGAGGCTGCAGCGCAGGTCGCTGCCGTCCAGCCGCAGCGTGTACATGAAGGTGCGCCAGGGTCTCGGCGGATCCATCTGCGGCGCGTAACGGAAGAGCACCATCACACGGCTGCCATCGATGTTGAATATCGCGTGGTTTAGCCACATATAGGCGCCCTCAAGATCATAGGGGTAGGGGTGGCGCGCGATGAGCTGCCGGTAACTGGCGATCAGCTGTCGCTCGCCGTTCTGGAGATCGACCAGCGAGAGCCCGTCGGCGTCCAGGTCTGGCTCCGGCGTCTCCACAGGCAGGGGGGCCAGGGCGTAGCTGTAGCCGCGGCGGGGAATGCGGCTGAAATTGAGGGTGACGCCCCATCGCCCGTCGGGGGATAGAGTGTAGAGCGGGGTCTCGTAGCGCCCGATCTCCCCGTCCTTCAGGCTGTGGACCCGCGCGATGGGGCGCCAGCCCTGTCTCTCTTGGAGGAAGTCGTTGTAGACAAAGGCATTGGGTTGGTGCTCTAGCCAGAGCGTCATCGCACCCTGCTGGTGGCACCAGGCCAAAGTCTCCCCGAGCTTGCGGAAGGTGCGTGTTTCACGGTCCACGACACCGACATCGGCCGACTCGCCGGGTTCCGGCAAGCGCGTCTGCTGCGGAATGCGCAGGGCGAGATGGAAACGGTGCGTCGCGTCCCAGGGACAGCGGTCATAGTAGCCGAACATAAAGTGTCCGTGCTCCGGCGTCAGGTCGATCCATCCAGCGTCTGATAGATTGTGCATTTGGGATATCCTCTAACGGGATTGTACTACCGCTTGGAACCACTACAAAACGCTGCTTCTGAGTTGTTTGACAGGTGTGATGGTAGCATGTATAACCTGAGGTATCCAGCCCCCCCCTCATCGATCCTCATCCTCAATCTGGCTTACGTCGTTGTCTGATCAGCTGAGCCCGTATTTGGGAGCCTGGCCATAGTCCTGCCATTCTTTGAGCCCGGCGACACCGGAGGTGACGATGACCGTTATCACGATCTCTCGAGAGCTAGGATCCGGCGGCGACGAGATCGCCGATATTGTCTGTGAACGCCTAGGCTATCCACGGGTCGATAAAGATGTGCTGATGGAGATCGCCGAGGAGGCTGGCGTCGATGTTGATGCGGTGCAGCGGTTGGAGTCCAGTTTCACCAAGCGGGCCAGGTTGGTAAGCGGTGAGATGACGTCGCTCTACCGCAAGCAGGCCTCGGCTTTTGATCAGCCGGGCGCCATCGATGACAGGACCTATGCGCAGGTGCTCAAGGAGACCCTGACGTCCTTCGCAGGACGGGATGACGTCGTCATCGTGGGGCGCGGAGGGCAGATGGTGCTGCGGGTGTGGCCCGGTGCCCTTCATGTCTGCCTTTCGGCGCCGCCGGAGACGCGCGCCGAGCGAATCGTACAGCGGGAGGCACTGAGTGCTCAACAGGCGCTGCGGTTGGTCGAAAGGTCTGACGAGCAAAAACGCCAGTACATTCGCCACATGCACAACAACGCCGACTGGCGTAATTTCAAGTACTATCACCTGATGATCGATACGTCCCGTGTGTCGGCGGCGACGGCTGCGGCAATGATCGTGCTGGCGGCAAGGGCCTAGATTGACCCAGGAAGCTGGCGTGCCTTATGCCAGCCTCCTGGGCCCCTCCCTCAGGCGGCGCTCAATCGCCGACCGCGTTGGGCTTAATACTCGAAGACTACGGCGCAGTGGATGCGGAACCGTGGTATGTTGATCCTCACGAACTCATCATCTCGCTCAAGCTGCAGCGGCGTATCATCGGGGATCAACCTGGCTTCTTTGACGGCCTCCGCCACGTGCAGCGTCACCGAGACGTCGTGTAGGGGCACCAGATCCTCAATCAGCTCGAGGCCGCCACGATAGTGCGGAGCGGCGTAGATTAGATGGGCTACATAACGCCGGGCCTTCGGCTGGTGCAACAGACTGACACGCCCACAGCTGGGCAGCGTCACGCGCAGCATAGGGTCAGTGTAGACGCGCTTCAGCGCTGTTTCAAACAGGTCGCGGTGTTGCCGGGCCGCGCGTTGCTGGTACATCAGGTCCAGCGGATTGGCGGCGAAGATGACATTGCCGCTCTGGATCAGCGCTGGGTGCGCCGCCGGTTCGAGGCGGTACGGGGTGTTCTGGTGTGAGCTGTAGTGTTCATAGGTGCGGCTGAAATACGGTTCATGGATGTGGGCCAGGATCTGTGTGTCCTCGTGGGGCCTGGTCCGCAGTGCCGGTAGGTAGTTCAGTACTGGCGACTGCATAAGGCCTTCTCCCAGGTCTGCAGCGACGGCTGTGTAATCGATGTCGTAACGGGCCTGGCCCTCGAAGCCTGCGCCCACATCCAGCAGGAAGCGTGACTGTGCTTTATCCATCGCGCCGGTCGACAGCGCCACGACGCTGCCTCCTCCGTCGAGGTATTGCTGGATCGCTCGCACCTGCTCGTCATTCAGACAGGGCTCGCTGGGCAGGATAATCGTCTGGAAGTCCACCAGATTGCCCTCGTGGGCGACCAGGAAATCCATTTGGCGCTCCAGCAGCATCTTGGAAGCGCCCATATCGGCATCGGTGTTGCCAGTAAACCACAATCCGAGGTTGGCGACCGGTGTGCCTCCTGGGCCATAGGCCTCGATTTGCTCCACGTAGTCGAAGGCTTGGCCGATGTTGCGATAGGTCTGGAGATCCATGAAACCAGCTGGGTGCAGTTGATCGCCGAAGTTGCAAACCGCCCCAAAGGCGATCATCGAAGCGGCCTCGTACAATAGGGCGTCGGGGTGCTTGAATCCTCCAAACTCACCCCAGGCCGTGTGGAACTTGCCGCTCATCGCGCAGATCTGATATCCCTGACCCAGGTAGTATTTCGACCGCAGTGGGAACTTGTCATAGCCTCCCCATCCAGTGGGCAGATCCTCTAGATCCTGGTGCGTGTTGAGCGCATGGAGTCCGTAAGTCTGGTTGCCTTCGCGAAAGGCCGT
>PWVB01000139.1 GCA_003562365.1 Anaerolineae bacterium | reverse complement strand
TGTGTCTTGTTCATACTCGTATTGTACCACGAAATGAACTACGGTCAACCTTACGGAATGCGGAGAAATCTATGGGTAGGACTACACTAGACCGTGGTTAGCAGGCAGCTGGACAAGAGAGGATCCATGAGCACAACCCGATTTGGCAATCAACCAGAAAGGTGCGCGAACCCATAGATCCTCAAGTCGCATCTTACCCTAATCCTGAATGTCTAGCAAGCGGTCGGATTGGTGAAGGTACCATCACGATTCATAGTCAGCAGGAGAAGCAATACTAATGCAAGGTATGCGAGAAGGCATTTGCGGAGACCAAGGGGGCGGTTTTCTACCGCCGTACGAAGTCGTCCGAGACGATTGCCTGCGTCGTGACCTTGCTGGCTATCGGCTATCCGATGCAAGCGATTGTGCCCATGTCAATGTGCGGGCGTGATAGGGCCACGGATGTGCGCCCGTCGCCGGATCACGTCGTCCTGGACCTCCCGGGAGAGCGCGATGAAGTACTGCGAGAAGCCGCTCACCCGAACCACAAGATCCCGATGCAGCTCCGGATGCTTCTGCGCGTCGATGAGCGTATCGTTGCCGGTGAAGTTGAACTGCAGCTCCTGCACCCGGTTACGCACGAAGACCTTCATCAGGGCGACAAAGATCCGCTCACCTTCTTCCCCCCGGAAGAACTCCGGCTCGAACTTCATGTTCACCACGCTGCCCGTCAGCACGCGATGGTAATCCGGCTTGGAGACCGAGTTGAGGAACGCCGTGGGCCCGTGGGTGTCGCGCCCGAAGTAGGGGCTTGCCGCATCGGAGAGCGGCGTGAAGGCGTGCCGCCCATCCGGCGTAGCGCCCACCTCCTTGCCCGCGGGGATGTTGGAGGTGTTCGCTGCCATCGCCGAGACAAAGCGCCCGCCATCACCGGTCCTGTGCTTGAGGCACTCGCGCGAGGTCCAGTCCACCAGGAAGGCCGCGATGTCATCCACGGCATCGTCATCGTTGCCATACTTCGGCGCACCGTTGACCAACGCCAGTCGCAAAGGATCGCAGCCGGCGAAATCCGCATCCAACGCCGCCATCAACCTGTCGTAGGTGACCCGCTCCTCCTCGAAGACCAAGGTCTTCACCGCAGCTAACGAATCCGCCGTGGTGCCGAGGCCCATAATCGCGATCCCGTGCATGCGCCGATACTCCGCGCCCCCGTTGTTGATATCGCGGGCGCGCGCGATGCAATCGCGCGTCAGCGCTGACAGGAAGGGATCGGGGAATCGCTCGGTGGGGAACCGAGCGATGTAGGCGTTGAAGGCCTCGCAGTAGGCTGCTAGTGAGAGGCGCATCTCCTCCAGGAAGGCATCGAGCAGCAGGTCGTAGGACAGGTCGTGCCGTCCGCGCACGGTGTGCATCGCGTTCATCAACTGCAGCGCCATGTTGTAACGCCCATCGGACCAGGCCTGCTGCCGGCCCGCCAGCATCGTCTCGATGCAGCCCACCATACAGTGATCGCGCGCCACCTCGACGGGCACGCCGATCTCGACTAGCCCGGGGATCAGCACGTGGTCGTTGAAGATCGCCGGAAAGCCCACTCCCGTGCGGATCACCTCAAAGCAGGCATGGTAGAAGACCTCGGGCGTGCCGTCGTGGAACCGCGCCGAGAGATTCGTGTAAGGGGACTGGACGAGCTTCGTGGCCTCCAGACAGAGATGAGAAAGCTCATTGGTCGCATCGTCGCCCTCGGATGTCAAACCGCCGATACAGATGTTCTGCACCCCCTCATTCTCCGCGAGTCTGACCCACAGATGGCAGATCAGGTCGAGCGCCTCGTCGCCGGTCAGCCGGCCCGCCTCGACATCACGGCGATAGAAGGGCAGAAGATACTGATCGACGCGGCCCAGTGCCATCGCATAGCGCCCCTCACTCTCGAAGGCGAGGTGGGTAAAGACGACCAGCTGCACCGCCTCGTAGAAGGTGCGCGGGGGCGAGGTCGCGACGCGGCGTGCCACCCGCGCCAGATCAGCAGCCCCGCGCGCTGCGGCCGCATCGGCCCAACGAATAATGTAGTCGGAGAAGGCCTCCAGCGCCAAGATCATGCCGCGGAGCGCAACCTGCTCGTCCGCGCCCGAGTGCATCCGCAACGAGTCCTTAGCGCGGGCGAGGAGACCATCGATGCCCAGTGAGAGCAAGGTCGGATAATCGGCGAGCGTATGATCCCACCCCGCCCAGAAATCGCGCTGCCCGCGGGCCCGGTGCTCGGAGATGAGTATGTCAACCTCTGCCCGCGTGAGCCCGTCGGGCAGCGCCGTGGTGAACCAGCCAATGTGGCTACCCAGGAGCCGGTCGCCCTCGTAGAGGTGGAGTGCATCCTCCATCAGCACCCGCCGGAACGCTGCCGCCCGCACGAGCGATTCCGGCTTCCCCTCGGCTTCACGATAGGCCAGCGCCCGCCACACGGGGCGCATGTCGATCACGCGCCGTGGAGTTGTCGCGCCCGGCGTGCGCAGCGACGCGTTCGCCTCCCGCACTTGCGCCAACACTTCACGCCACACTTCCAGCCGGCTCCTCATTCACCGACGCTGCTGCACAAAGATAACAGCTTTCATCACCGTCTCCTCATGGCAGGTGGGAGGGGTCGGCCTCCCGCGTCATCCACCCGTGCAATCGGGTCGCCGTCTCCTCGATCTGTGCCAAGGCATCGTCGAACTCAATCGTGGTGAAGTGCCCCGCCGGGCGCTCTGTGGCAAGGTCGCAGGGCAACAGCCCATCCCACGAATACGCCAGACCAGGAAAGGCCGCCCGCCCCACGGTCCGCAATGCGGTGATGCCGCAGTGCCCTACGCTGTCCGCGAAGTGCAGAAACGACGGTGCCCGGCTGTCCAAGGCCACACTCAACGTCTGCAGGTTATCTGCCGGCAGGTGCTTCAGCGTGTCATGGGCTATCGCCTCCAGCGCAGGCACGGGACGCACGATCACGGTGCGGTCCTGTGCGTCATTGATTGCCTCTGCGAGTGCGAGCACCTCAGCAGGACGGCGGTCCACCACCACCAGGAAAGGATCGTCGTAGGTGGAATGCACCGTCGCCCGTCCGCCGGCAGCCAGCGCGTGGTACTTATCGAAGCGGGTGTGCAGACGGCGCAAGTCGACCACCCCGCCGGGCAGCCGCGGACTCAGGGCCCGGAGTGCCTCGGTCAACGCCTCCGCGTAGCCTTCAGGCGCGAAGTGCCCACCCTCCTCCACAAAATGGAGCCGCGGCGAGAGGCAACCATTCTGATCCCAGACCGCGGTGTCGAGCGCCGCAAGGGACGCCAGAAGTCGTAGGCACTCAGGCGTGAGCAGGTCGCGCGCGACCGCAATAAAGCTGGTCTTGTGTCCGTGGCGGTGGATGCGCGGCGATGCACCTGCATCGCGCAGCTCCTCCTCCATATGGGCAATCATCGCGTCACCCGCCACCAACAGAAGCAGGTCCGCCTCGCGCAGAATAGAGGCCTGAAGCGCGGTGTCATCGTAGTTCCACAGCAGCACAGCGACGTTGGCGACCAGGGCCGGATCGATCTCCTCCAAGGCAGCGAGCAGCAACGGGGAAAAGAAGGGCTCGCGGCGTGAGTTGCGCACAAGAACGGCGGGACGAGGCACCAGCATCTGGCCCAGCAGCATAATGAGCAGGGCTGCGCCGGGAATATTGCCCGCGGCATACCCCACCAACGTGTGCGCCGGGGCCGCAGGGCGCGCCCGCAGCCCACCGAATCGTGCCCGCAACCGGCCCGACCACGCTGCAGGGTAGAAGCGCACGCTGCCAGGCAGACCCGGCATTGGGACGAACTGCCGCTGCACAGCCGGTGGCGGCGTCCACTTCGCCACACGCGCCAGCGAGGTCAGCTCCAACTCTCGAAAGAAGCCGAATGCAAAATCGAGCATCGCGGGAGCAAAGCCGGTATGCGGAGGCAGCAGCGCGTGCGCCGCACGATGGAGCTCGTCGCCGGGGTCGCTCAGCCGTCGGGCGACGCACCGCAGCGCCGTTTCCAGCGCACCCGCAGATGCGGGCGGTGCGGCACGCAATCCCGCCCAGAGCGCGCGCCAAGCGGAAGGCGACAGGACAGGCCATACCGCGCCCGTTGCGCCCGGGGTTCCCGACGGCACCAATTGGGCGCGCCGCCCCCACGTCGTCTCGAAGGTCGCCCCCTCAAGCGCACGCTCCTGCAGCGCCGACGGAATCCAGTAACCCGGCGCTGTACGCTCAACATCAGGGATCATCGGACCTCACAATCTACAGATCACAGACACCGCAGCCGTGATCGTCCCCACCAGAGGCACCTGCCCCAATCCGCGAGTATTGCGTCTGCCAATTGACTGATTTGCTGACTTGTCGCCTTGGTGATCTGCTCATCTGCCCCTTCCCCTACATCTGCCCCGCGCAACCTGACTCGTCCATCAAGTCAGCGCGGGCGATCGTGCCCGCCGTGATGTAAGCGGTGAGCTCGCCACACGGGCAGGCACGCGCCGGATCATACCAGCTTCCACCGTTGATGAGGTGAACGTGATCCGTGGTCTTGAAGAAGGGCGGGAAGAGATCTCCACCGCCGTAAGGATCGTAGAAAGCCAGGATACCCTCAGCATCCGGCGAGGCAATGATGCTGTCCGCAGTATCCAGCGCCACTGCGTAGAGCCAGGGCGGCAGGTGGTGGTGCCCCTCGGGACACTCAAAAGCAGCCCAGTTGGCTTCCGCCATACCGTAGACGTCGCGGATGAGAATCGGCTGCCCGCCGCTGCGTAGCGTCACGGCAATGTCGCGGCGGATCTCGGCGTAGCTGTGATCGTAAGCCTCCTTCATACCGCCGCCGGTGCCCACCAGACAGCCCGGCGGCAGATCCAGCCCGCCCCTATCGCGCAGCGCCAGCGCGACGCCGTGCAGCTGAATGGGTCCGCCGAACAGCATCAGCTTCTCCCCCGCCTCGGCAGCACGGCACAACACCTCAACCGTCGCTCGCGTGCTGCGAGGCAGCGCCACGTGCTCCCCCATCCAATTCATAAAAGGTGCAGCGACGTGCTTCTCGAACCAGCCACGGAGGCCCGCGCGCAACGTCCGCGCCGTGCGGATGCGGATCGCATCCGGCGAGGCAGGAAAGGGAATCGTGTAGTTGACCTGCCCGCGCTCTACGTAACCCAGCCGCTCCGTGCCGAACCGCGCCGCCTGTGCCATGGCGATGCGTGTGTCCTCGGGCATCACGAAGATCAAGCGGAAGTCCAGGTCAATACCCCAGGCATGCCGGATGCCGAGGAAGAAGCTGTCTAGCGCAAGCGAAAAGGTCGCCTCGTCCCGCACCATAATCGAGGCGCGCCCGGAGGTGCCGCTGCTGGTAGCGATGCGCCACCCCTCAGCGGCGAAGAGCGCCTCCAGCGCCGCGAGCAAGGCCTCCAGCGTGCCATAGCGCGGACGCAGCCCCTGCCACCGTTCCGACACCATCTCCACGGACAGTTGCGCAGTCAGCCAGCGCGCGAAATCTGCCGGGCAGTCCTGCGGGAAAGCCGTCCCCAGCTCGCCCACATAGGACTTAAAGGTCTGCGCGGTGGGCCGCAGCGCGCGCACAAGGTCGCTTTCGCCGATCTGCGGACCGATCCCGCGACCTTCGCAATGGTGTCGATAAGCAGCGTTGCGTGGATAATGCCAGGCATGCTGCGCCAGTACGGCATCAAGAAGCAGCGGATGGCGATCTTCGAGCGGGATGGTGTAAAATTCCGGCAATGTCGGCATCAGTTTATGTCCTCCCGTGGTCTCGGACAGATTAGCGACCTCACAGATGACGACCTTTCAGCGTGATCCTGCAGCATCCACATTGTAGACGACCTCTCGGCTAGGGTCAAAAGCCGGTTGAGCTGACAGACAACGGCGCCGGATGACGGGCGCCGCCCGGCTGGCCCATCTCGGGCTGCTCCCATCACCCGGACGCCAGCCACGCCGGCGTAGGAATGCTCAGCTGTTCCGCAGCGGATTGCAGATTGGCAACCGTCCCGTCCGGAAGCGGTATCCCGCCGCGAAGGCGCTCCTTCCGGACGCGAATCTCTGGCTCGCCGGGCACCAGGATCTCGTCGATACCCTCGGCCTTGGGCAGGCCCTTGATCGCATCAATGAGCGCGTCGATATCAGCCTTGTAGCCCTCCAGGTCGGTGAACGTCGCGATATCGATGGCAGCGACAAAGCCATTCTGGCTGCGGGCCTGTGCGGGGTCGCCGGCCAACTTGGGCGCGATGGCCGGGTTCCCCGCCATCACGCCCGTCATGGCCTCCATCATCATCGCAAGATCGGACCCCTTGTAGCCCCCAAAGGGCAACAGCGTCGCAACCGCCGTCGGTGAGGTCGTGGCCCTGCCCTCCTCGTCGAGCGCCCAGCCCACCGGAATATCGATGCCTTTGTCAATAGCAACCGAGATCTTGCCGTGGGCGGCGACACTCGTCGCCATATCCAGGATCAGGGACTCGTGTCGCTGGGCAGGTACACCAATAGAGATCGGGCTGTTATGCAAGCCACGGACACGGGCACCATAGGGGGCCATGTTCGGCAGGTTGCTCACTGTAGCTAAGCCTACCATGCCCTCCTGGACGGCCACGGTCGTATAGTAGCCCATCGCACCCTGATGGCTGGTATTGCGGATGAGTACAAAGCCAATACCCACCTCGCGGGCCTTGGCGATCGCGCGCGCCATAGCCATCGTCGTCACCACAGGTCCGAAGGCATAGTCAGCGTCAATGAGCGCCAACGCGGCCGTCTCCTGCACAACCTGAATGTCGGGCACAGGGTTCATGTTGCCCTTTTTGATAGCATCCAGGTATGATGGGATTCGAAGTACGCCGTGGGAGTCGACTCCCCGAAGGTTGGCCCAGACAAGCACCTCCGCCTCAACCGCTGCATCCGCGGGCGGAAGTCCCGCGGCGATGAAGATATCCTTAGCAAAGTCCTGTAACGCGTGTCGGTCAACGTGAATGGTCACTTTTCCCTCCGGTGTGGTTGTTCAGAACCTATAGTCCCAGAAGTATGGCGGCTGTGTTAATTTGTCTGATAGTATCACTGTCCTGAGCCAGATGGCAACCTGCAGGATGATCAGCGGTGTCTTTTGGAGCGACGCCCGTTGCCCGCATCGCTCCAATCAGCAGGAGGAGCCCTCATAGGATGCTTGTAGCCCCGTCCAGGGATGTCGGACGCGATCAGCACCCGGCGCCTCGCCGATCCATACGGCTCGCCGCGTATGTTTCTTGTAAAGTGTTGTTTTCCGAGTGTTTCAGCTGGGCATCAGCTGGATACCATGCTCCGTGCTCCCAGTGAATCAGTGCGGCCCACAGTGGACCGGGCAGCGCATCTACCATCTCCAAGGGCTCGTGCCACTTACGCATCAAGCTTTGGCTGAAGCAGCACCCTCGGGCGTGCCACTCATCGTTGATCTCGATGAGCACCGAACCCACCAGGCGGATTACGGCGACAGACTGACGAACAGCCGCATAGACGCGGATCTCACCGACGGCGTTCTCTCTGACAGCTGACATCCTCTCCCCAAAAAAAGGGGGAGGTTCCTACAACTGGACTTTGGCCATTTTGAGAGAGGGATGGGCTGACGTGGTCGCCCTGTGTTATGATAGGGTCTCTCGAAACTCTATCGACACAGGAGGAATTCATGCCAAGCCCATCCCAAGAGATTATCCAATTGCTTATGGTTTTTGCCCAAGCGTTCACGGCGCCAACTTTCGCCAATGCTGTGGTCTTGCTCTATAGCACGATTCTGGCTCCGGGCCGGTGAACGGTGTCGGCAGCTCTGCGGGCCATGGGGCTGGCCGACAGCCGGTATTTCACGAACTATCACCGTGTCCTGAACCGAGCGCAATGGTCGCCTTGGAGTTTGAGCAAGCTACTGTTGGCCTTGATCATTCGCTCCTTGTACCCGCAGACACGCCTCTCGTGCTGGCCGTCGACGAGACCCTGGAACGTCGGCGCGGGCCCAAGATCAAATACAAAGGCTGGTTTCGGGACCCGATTCGCTCGACGGCAAACCACGTGAGCAAATCGTTA
>PWVB01000020.1 GCA_003562365.1 Anaerolineae bacterium | reverse complement strand
GGAGCGGGTCTGAAGGCCATGAATTCACAGGAGATACGCTACTTCCATGACGCCCAAACCGCCCCCTGATTTCCACCGAAAGAGATACACTACGTGTCTTGTCACCTGACACCACTGCCGTGCTTGGACTTGTGCGACTGGGTGGCAGCACCACCGAAGCAAAGCTTTCGCAGATGGCGATTCCGCCTATAATTGCCCTAATGGTGTCCGTGCTGCCTGAGCAGCCTAGTATACTGGGGAGGAAAAGGATGTTAGACCGCATCATCGGTGTCTTTAAACTGGATCGTCAGGTCTTTCTCGCGGTCGCGCGCGACGAGGCGGCGACCACGCAGGCGGCAATTGTCGTTGCTATTGTCGCTGCGCTCTCGGTCGTCGGCACCCTGTTAGGGGCTATGTTTAATGTCTTGCGAGGTCAGCCACGGGCGCTTGCCGGCGCGCTGCTCGGCGTAATTGTGACCTTTGTGTTGACCTTCATCAATTGGGGCATCTGGTCGGTGGTCACTTACTTCGTCGGCACCGAGCTCTTCAAAGGAAAGGCTACCCTGAATGAGATGTTACGGGTGATCGGCTTTGCCTATGCGCCGCGTATGCTGAGTGTGATTCCCTGCATCGGCGGGCTGATTGGAGCCATTTGGTCGCTGATCGCCAGCTATGTGGGTATCAAAGCGGCTCTCGAGCTTGACGATGTCAACACGATCATCACGATTCTGGTGGGGTGGTTGATCATTGTCATCCTGGGGTCGATTGTGGGCGCCCTCGGCGTCGGCGGGGCTGTCGGGTTCGGAGTTCTGCGCTCCTTGGTCAACTAGTCGGATTGCACAACGACCGGCACGGCCTACGTGCCGGTCGTTGTTGCGCCTGGCGGGGCTGCTGCTTCAGCGGCCATAATTTAGCAGAAGATCTTGACAAAAATGCGGAGTGACCTATACTCAAGTCCGGTAGCAATCGCAGGATTCACAGCTCTGTTCAAGGAGAAAACGGATGGCGTTAGAGATTCGCAACCTCCACGTTGCGGTGGAGGGCGAGGATATACTGAAGGGCGTCAGTTTGGTGGTGGAGCGGGGGACAAAGCACGCCCTTATGGGCCCCAATGGATCCGGCAAGAGCACTCTATCCTATTCACTGATGGGGCATCCAAATTATCTTGTCACTGAGGGAGATATTTTGCTTGATGGAACGAGCCTGCTCGGTATGCCTCCTGACGAACGCGCCCGCGCAGGCCTCTTCTTGGCGATGCAATATCCCGTCGCCGTCTCCGGCGTGAGCCTCTACTCCTTCCTGCACGCGGCGACTAGCGCAGTGCGTGGGTATGGCGATCAAAGTGATACGGCCACCCGCGGACGCTTTAACGCCCATATGATGCCGATGCGAGAGTTCAGGAAGGAGGTCAACGACGAACTGGATCTTCTGAAGATAGACCCGATTTTCCTCCGTCGTTATCTGAACGAGGGCTTCTCTGGGGGAGAGAAGAAGCGCGCTGAGATTCTCCAGATGGCGATGCTCCAGCCCCGTTATGCCATTCTGGACGAGACGGATTCGGGTCTGGATATCGATGCCCTACGTATCGTCTCAGAGGGGGTTAACACGTTGCAGCGAGAGCTTAACATCGGATTGCTCCTCATCACGCACTATCAGCGTATCCTCAATTACATCCATCCTGATGTCGTCCACATCTTTGTCGATGGGCGGATAGTCAAGACCGGCGACTTTGAACTGGTCGAAATCTTGGAAGAACAAGGCTACGAATGGGTGAGGCAAGAGCTGGTGGGCGGGCAAAAATAGCTGGCGGTCGGGGGTAGCCTCCGTCCCTGAGCAGGCCCCATCAGCTGTCACCAGAACGGGAATCAACGTCTATGGCCGGTTTGCACGAAGATCTACGGGACATCAAAGAGCAGGATCGGTACGACTTTCGTACCGAAATTGATTACGCGCATCGGTCGCGGCGTGGCATTGGCGAGGACGTGGTCCGTGACATCTCGGCGCTGAAAAATGAGCCGCAATGGATGCTTGATTTCCGTCTCAAGGCGCTGGAGTCATTCTTTGAGATGCCCATGCCGACGTGGGGCGTGGATCTGGGGACGCTGGACTTCGAACAGTTCTATTATTTCATGCGCGCTACACCCGGCAAACAACGCTCCTGGGACGAGGTCCCCGATGCGATCAAGGAGACCTTTGAAAAGCTGGGCATCCCCGAAGCGGAGCGGAAATACTTGGCTGGGGTTGAGACGCAGATGGACTCCGAGGCCGTATACAGTTCGCTTAAAGATGAATGGGAGCGACAGGGGATCATATTTGTCGATATGGACACCGCTGTCCGTGAGTACCCTGACCTTGTTCAGGCGCACATCAGCAAGGCCGTTCCCATTCGCGACAACAAGTTCGCTGCCCTGAACAGCGCCTTCTGGTCGGGGGGGAGCTTTGTTTACGTGCCCAAGGGCGTGAAGGTGGAGATTCCGTTGCAGGCCTATTTCCGCATCAATGCTCAGAGTTTAGGACAGTTCGAGCGTACGATCATCATCGCCGATGAAGAGAGTAACGTGCATTACATTGAGGGGTGCACGGCGCCGCAATATACTGAAGCGGCACTGCACACCGGCGTTATTGAGATTTTCGTCAAACAGGGTGCGCACGCACGCTATACGACGATCCAGAACTGGTCGCGCAACGTCTACAACCTGGTCACCCAGCGGGCGATCGTCGATGCGGATGGCTTGATGGAGTGGGTGGACGGTAACCTGGGCAGTGGCGTGACGATGAAATATCCTGCGGTTGTTCTGAAGGGCGAGCGTGCTCGAGGGGAGGTGCTGTCGATCGCTTTTGCCGGCGACGGACAACACTACGATGCTGGTGCCAAAGCCATCCATCTGGCTCCCAACACCAGCTCGATTGTAACGTCGAAGTCGATCAGCAAGGGGTCCGGGCGCTCGAGCTTCCGCGGTCTGGTGCGCATCGGTCGCGGCATGCACAGTTCGCAGTCGCGGGTGGTCTGCGATGCGCTGCTGCTGGATCCGGAGTCGCGCTCCGACACCTATCCGTACATTGATGTCAGCGAGGATGATGCAAAGGTGGAGCACGAGGCGACGGTGAGCAAGATCAGCGAGGACCAACTCTTCTACCTTATGAGCCGTGGGCTGAGCGAGCAACAGGCTGCTGCCATCATCATTAACGGATTCCTGGAGCCTTTCGTGAAAGAGCTGCCTATGGAATACGCCGTCGAACTGAACCGCCTCATCCAGCTGCAGATGGAGGGCTCCGTTGGATAAGACTGACGCGCTGATCGAACGCGAGACAGAATCATCCTTATCTGCTGCCGCGACATCGCAGGTGCTGATTCCGGGCCCTGAGGCCGTGGATGGCCTCTCGGATCTCTACAATGAACCCGACTGGATGCGTCAAGCCCGACACGCGGCTTGGGAGCTCTATGAGTCGATGGATCTACCTAGCCCAAAAGAGGAGGCCTGGCGGCGCACTGATCTCAAAACCTATCCGCTCGACTCAGTGCGGGTGACGTTCTCGGCGCGGGAACTTGATGGCATCTATGCGTTTCCTCCCTGCTGGGACTACGTTCTGGCACCGGTTGAGCAGGTGTCCGGCGTGCTGGTTCATTGCAACGGTGCCCGCACCTACGCTGCTATGCGCAGGGACGATGTCCAGAACAACGTGGTGCTGGAGGGACTTCATGCCGCTCTCGCGACCCACAGCGATCTGATCCAAAGTTACTGGATGAAGGGGCAGATTGCCCGCCCGAGCTTCAACAAGTTCTCGGCTCTGAATGCCGCGCTCTGGCACGGCGGCACTTTTGTCTACGTTCCACGCGGAAAGCAAGTGGCGCGGCCTCTGCAAAGCCTGGTAGCCTATGATGCCGCGGGCGGGACCGGACTGCATCATACGCTGGTGATCGCCGAGCAGGGAAGCCGTGTGACCCTGATTCAGGACCGGGTCTCACAAGACGAGCAGGAGGAGCTCAACATTGAGGTTGTGGAGATTCACGCTGAGGCTGGTGCTCGGGTGCGTTATGTAAGCCTCCAGCATTGGAGCGAGCAGCGGTGCTCGGTCACTGTGCAGGAAGCGCAAGTTGCGCAGGATGCCAATCTTGTCTGGGTCGCCGGGTCTATGGGCGGCAAGCTAACGAAGGATTTTCTGCGCAGCGAGTTGAGCGCTTCGGGTGCTCGCTCGACGATGGCGGGCTTCAGCTTCGTTCACGGTAGCCAGCATATTGATCAGAGCACGTATCAACATCATCGGGGACGGGATACTTACAGCGATCTGCTCTTCCGCAATGTGCTTCGCGATCGGGCTCGGACGGTCTTCTACGGCATGATTCGGGTCGAGGCGGAGGCTGGTGGAGGGACGGAGGGCTATCAGACTAATAATAACATCCTGCTGGATGAGGCGCGGGCTCAAGCGATTCCCGGGCTGGAGATCAAGGCCCGTGACGTACGCTGTAGCCATGGGGCGACGGTGTCGCGCGTCGATCCCGAGGAGCGTTTCTATCTTCAGGCGCGAGGGTTACCCCGCCCGGATGCCGAGCGGCTGATCGTTCAGGGATTCGTTCGTCCGGTGATTGATCGTGTGCCGTTGGCCCATATGCGCCAGCGACTGGAGGACGAGATCACCGAGCGCTTCTGGCAGTAGTTGCTTCGAGGTCGGTCGATCTTCTCGTCACCTTAGCCTCTGCTATATCCTTATCGGTATCGAATCCTGCCAAGTTGCAGTTTGAGGCTACCCATCGCTTGAACGGACTCATCCATTGCAGAATGTCCGGATCCTCCAAACATCGAGTTAGCTCTGTGGCGAAATGTAAAGCTCGGCTTGTCCTTAACCGGGATGTAAGCAGCCGCTCCATCGACGGAAACAGAGCGCTTAGCACCCGGTTAGTTTGCTGCCGTCGGGTATCGACGCCAAACCGAAGACCACATGAGCTTCTGAACGACACCTCACACTTAATTCGCCTCGCCACCGAAGATGCTAACAGCGAAGCGCTAATTAGCATCTGGAGCGCTCCTTGTGTCTTCTTCCTCGCGCTCAGCTTGCCCTGGCAGTCTGGTGTTCCCCCGGTTTTATAGACAGTCAGATAAGCATACTACCGGTTGTTGGACAGCAGCCAGCTCATAGGCTTCGGGACTCACGTAGTCCAGGGACGAATGCAACCGGCGCCGATTGTGCCAGGTCTCGATGTAGGCGAAGATATCCGTGCGCGCTTGCCGCCGCGTACGATCTCACGCTCTACGATCGGGATGAGCGGATTCCGCAGCACAGGGCGTTCTCGGATCCTCAGCACCAGCAGGCGATGAGGTGACTTACGGTTCGTTGGATGAGTACTTCAACCGCCCGCCAGAGGTCTACGCCGAGCCCTTGCGTCGGTCTGTGGAGGAACAGGTCAGGATTGCGGTCGTGGAGCTGCTGACGATGGCGGAGGGGCGCATCATCATTGTCGATGGGTGTTTTCCCTGCGATATGCTGCACCGCATCTCCACGCCGGACAGGGTCGTCATCCTGATGGCGCACATCTAGATCATCCGTAATGACTACCTCAAACGCGCGGATAAGGCGGACATCCGCGAGTGCCTCGCTAGCCTCGAGCAGTCCACCGAGGCCATGTTCCTAGCCATTGAGCACGGCTTAGCCCGTGATATGGAGGAAGTGCAGGCAAGCGGATTTACCTACTTCGTGAGAGGACCACATACCGACTGGGACAAAATGCGCGAAAGGGTGGCGCAGCATTTTAGGCTTGTCGAGCTTCAGCGTTGAGGTGCACATCTCTCATAGTCTCGCAGTCCACACCGCAACGCCGATTCGTGGAACCGCGGGCGGGGGTGCCCGCAGGCACCCGCACCTCTCTTACAGCGCCGTAGACAGAACTCCGAGTCTGCCCTGCGTGGTCTGTGCTCGCGTTCGACCGTCGCTGGAACGCCGGGTGCGCCATTGCCGCACTCTGTATCGGCGTACTCAAGGGCTGACCGGATTGTTGCCGTACTTGCCAAACGGTTTTCCGCTACAGGTTTGATACGAAGTCGGCATGCTTGATGTCCGAAACGACCGAGATCCACATGCAAGGAGAGCACTCCGAGTGAGAGACGCATTACATAGCTGTTGGTCACACCGTGGTACCCAAGCGAACCAGGAGCTCAGAAACCTGCGACGGAAGATCTAAAGGACTGTTTGGCTCTTAGCAGTTTGAAGCATGCAATGGTCAAAACGGCCAAACCGCACTTTAGCCGACGTGCGGAGGTGTCAAAGGATCTATAAGGTAGGGCGGGTGGGATTCGAACCCACACGCTCTTTCGAGCAGAGGATTTTAAGTCCACGGCGTCTGCCTATTCCGCCACCGCCCCACAGGCCGACACTCTTACTAGAAACGGGCATCGTGAGAGATGCCCGATAGATCCTAATTGTGCTGAAGAGGCGACGGTCGGAATCGAACCGACGAATAAGGCTTTTGCAGAGCCCTGCCTTACCACTTGGCTACGTCGCCGAGAGCGGGCTAAGGGATTCGAACCCTTGACCTTCTCCTTGGCAAGGAGACATTCTACCGCTGAACTAAGCCCGCATACGTTTCGAATTATACAATAAACCCCATGATTTGGCAACCCAGACTTTCACTGATAAGCTATTTGAGCCTGGCCCCAACGGTGCCATAGTCGTTTCCGTCGGGGCAAGGGCGACGGTCTCACTGCCCCATTGTTAATGCACGCAACCGGAGGTTTGGATGAACAACTCACCCTTACAGGCTAGCCTGGCTTATGCTCATGACCACGTGGAGTCGTTCATTGAGCAGTACAAAGCACTCCTGCGTATCCCGTCCATTGGAGCTGACCCTGCCTATCGCGATGATGTGCGGCGCGCAGCCGAGTGGATCGTTGCTGAGATGGAGCGTTTGGGCATCGAGAACGCTCAGATTCTTGAGACCAAGGGACAGCCTGCTGTCTATGGCGATTGGCTCCATGCTGGCAGGGATGCGCCGACGGTGTTGCTCTATGCTCACTACGACGTCCAACCGGTGGATCCGCTCGATTTGTGGATCACGCCGCCCTTCGCCCCGGACCTTCGCGAGGGCAAGCTTTTCGCTCGCGGCGTGATCGATGATAAGTCCGGTGTCTTTGTTCACCTCAAGGCCTTCGAGTCCGTGATGTCTGCCAACGGTCGTCTGCCCGTCAACGTCAAGTTTATTTTCGAGGGCGAGGAAGAAAGCGGATCGCCGACGATGGAGGCTTTCATTGAGGCTCACAGCGCCTTGCTTGCCGCAGATGTCGCCGTGATCTCCGACGGGGGTTCATCCGACGACACCCCGCGAATGATGGCGTCAGTCCGAGGCATCGTGACGGCCGAGGTCAACATCCACGGCCCGGCGCGCGATTTGCACTCTGGCAGCTTTGGGGGCGTTGTTCATAATCCTACGCACATGGTCGGCAAGATCGTCGGCAGTCTGCACGATGACGAGGGACGTATTCAGATCCCCGGTTTTTACGACGAGGTGGTGCCGGTTTCCGATGCGCAACAGGCGTTGATCAAAGCCAATGAGGCGAACGCTATCGCGCAGGCTCGCGAGGAGACGGGGCTAGAGACGTTTTGGGGTGTGCCTGATTACACGTTTGGCGAGCGGGCGACGGCGCGGCCTACCTGCGATGTCAATGGAATCTACGGTGGCTATCAAGGCAGGGGTGCCAAGACTGTGTTGCCTGCAGAGGCTGGCTTCAAGGTCAGTATGCGCCTGGTGGATAATCAGGACCCAACGGACATCGCCAAGAAGTTTACCGCTTTTGTCAGCAGCTTCGCCTGCGACACACTGCAACTCGATGTCGAGGTCCTATCCAGCTCGTGGCCGGCTGAGACGCTGATCAGTGGGCCCATCGCGCGGGCCGTGATCGAGGCATATACGACGACGTGGGGCAAGGCGCCGCGGATGGAGCGCGGCGGCGGATCTGTACCGATCATCGGCATGTTCCAGCACGTTCTGGGCATTCCCGTGGTGAGCATGGGTCTGGCCCAGGGCAGTAACGCCCACGCCCCTAATGAGTTCTACGATCTGGCCTACTTCGGCCCCAACGTCGACACAGCCATCCATTTCCTCTTCAATATGGCATGTTGAGCAGACGAAAAGCTTGACTTTTGATC
>PWVB01000515.1 GCA_003562365.1 Anaerolineae bacterium | reverse complement strand
GTCGCGACTCGCTGCTGGGAAAGACCTCCCATACGGTGGTCGCGCCCGCCTCAAGCATCGGGATGTAGGCATCCCGTATGGACGAGAGGATCGCATCGGGCCGCCCGGTCTTCTCCAGGGCTTCGTAGTAGTAGAGCATGGCAAACGGGGACCCGACCTGGGTCACGTCCGCCGGAGGGTCGAGCAGCACTGCCAGCGCCGCTTCGCGATGGGCTTGCGGAAGGATATCGTAGAGGAGCGCCAGGAAGCTCGTATGCTGTGAGACCGCCTCACTCACCGTTCCATCGGCGTGGATGCTGTCGGGGTAGGCGCCTTTCTCAGGGTCCCATAGGCGGTTAATGGCCCCACACAGCGCCTCCCGCAGCTCAGTGAGCCAGGCCTGCTGGTGGCGGTCGTGGAGCACCTCGGCACACGCCAGCGCTGCATTCACGGCGCCCACGAAGAGCATGCTGTTGTGGAGCACGATCTCGTGGTTGTCGTCGATGCCGCTCCAGTCAAACATGTTCCAGAAGGGCCCCTTGAACAGTCCGTGCTGGGTATCCCGCAGGTTGGACGCCCCTTGAAGATTGCGAATCACGGCGGGCCACATCTCCCTCAGGAACTCACCATCCCCGGTGAACTCATAGATATCCCAGATGGAGATCCCCCACAGGAAACTCCAGGCCGGCAGCAGCACATCCCAGCAGGTGGGCACCTGCGAGCCGACGATGGGGTAGCGCTCCAGGGATTGGCCGGCGAGCCTGGCGCAGCGCTTGGCGATATCGGAGGTGCCGAAGGCCGAGAAGGCGAAGAGGGCTTCGTTCCGTGCATCGCCAACCCACAGCGTCTGCTCATATAGCGGGCAGTCGGTAAAGGTATCCTCCATACACAGCCTCAGGGTGCGAGCGGAGATCTCCCAGATTTGGTTGAGGTGCTCATCGCTGCAGCGAAATCCGTCCACGGCGCTCACCGGGTAGGTGGCGGCGATCAGACGGATCTGGCGGATGTGGACCGGTGCATCCTGATTGCGAAGCGTGATAAAAAAGTAGCGCCCCGAGCGGCGTCTGGTGGAGATGAAGTGATTGTGTCCCTCCCGGGTGATATAGCGCATCCCGTTGCGGTTGCCCCAGGTGTGCTGGATCTCGCCGTCGGGGGCGATGAACTCAACGGCATAGATGTCGATCTCAACGCCGGCGCTGGCGATGAGGTCAAGCTCAAGATAGCCGATGGCTTGCTCGCCGAGATCATAGAGGAGCTCGATGTCGCCGTCTGCGCTCGGGTGGACTGTGGTCGTCTCGGCGTTGTCATAGATAAGGGCGCTGGGACTCTCCACAAGCCCGGCAGCCTCTGCCACCGGCTCGCGCTGCAGGAAGCGCCAATGCGTGTCTTGGACAAACATCTGCGTGGCCGGCATCTGCCGGACCCGTTTGCCCAGCCGCTCACACAGATCTCCCGGCGTCCTTATCTCAGCGCCCAGCTCGGCGACGCGGTCGGTATAGGCGCGCAGTTTGGCCTTCAGGTCGGCCGGCGGATCATATTCCGGCCACTCTAGATCGTCACCGGCATAGCTGAATTCCGGAAAGTCGATCCAACACCAGGCATTGTCGGCGCTGTCGTTCAGCGGATTTACCGTGCGGAGCGTGGCGGGGGGCTCGATGAGCCGCAGTTCCTTCTCCTTGCGGTGCCCCGTCGCCTCGACGACAAAGGCGGTGAGGAGGTGCGTCCCTGCTGTCAGGTGGACCTGATCATCCACGGCCTGTTCTCCATCAACGTAGACGGCCACTCCCTCGGCGGCAAATCTGAGGACGGCGTCATCCATCAGAACCATCTGGGTGGCGATGGCCCCGACCTGCATCACGTTGCGGTTAGCCTCGATGAGATTCGGATGTGCAAGACGGGCGGTGGGGATGCAATAGTGCAGGTCGGGGCTGGCGCGGACAACCTGGGCGCCCAAGAAGGCCTTAAAGGGCAAAGGGTCTTTCGTCAGGAGGCGCACGTCGCGGGGGTGCAGATCCTGCCACGGGCCGTCCTCGGCTGCGAAGAGCGCGGCGGCCGGGGCGTAGACCAGTTGATCCTCAAGGGTGGCGTCGTAGAGCTCCTGAGGCGGCATCTGGATGCTGACCTTGGGCGTGTTGCGAATCCAGGCGGCTGCCTCAGCGACTTCCCAGGTGGCGTCGGTGGCGATGATCTGCGCGGATCCCGCCGGGTCCGTCAGTGTCAACTCGGCCAGCACCCCCGGCTGCTGGGGAACCTGATGAAAGGTGCCGGTACCCCAGTATGTCGCGGTGATGCGGAGCTCATTCTCTCCTGACTTCAGGTAGCCGGTGATATCAAGCTCGTCGTATTGATAGTGCTCGGGCCACGCACGGCACGGCCCGTCGTTGATCCAGACGCCGTTGACGCAGAGTCGATAGGCGCTGTCGGCCGTGATCTTGAGCACCGCCCGGGTTGCATCGGCGGCGGAGAAGACCTTGCGCGCGATGATGGTCTGGTGGTAGGGCTGGATCTCCGGCTGCGACAGCCAGATCCACTGGGCTTGCGGCACGTTTCCCATCGTTGCGTTCCTCATCTGCCGGCTGTGGACAGGCCGAACAGCGAAAACTCCACCCAGCGCTCCGTGTCGTCGGGCCCTCCGTGGGTGAAGATGCCGGGTCGGATGGCCGCCTGGGGGAGGGGCGCGCACGCCCCGACGGTCTGCCAATCGTCGGTGTCGGACGCGCGGTACGCGCCGGTGACGTTCCCGTCGACCAAACTCAGCCGCAGCCGTGCACTGTCGGAGGCGATGGGCACCTTGTCGATCAGGGCCGGCGCGTCTTTCTCCTCCCGCGCCAGCACGATCCAGACGCTGCCCTCCAGCGATTCCTTGACCAGCTTCACGTAATTGGCATCATCCACATACCAGATGAGCCCCGCTTGCTCGCCCTGCAGCACCGGCTGGTTGTAGACCGAGACCTCACTGATGAGACCCTCCGCCGCTGTCTGCGGTGGGCGCACCAGGATATTGCGCGCGTCGTTGCGCTCGCCCCACAGCGTGCCGGGCAGTGTCTGCACATGCAGGGTGCCTTCCTTTACGCACCACGCCTCCGCTGCCTCTCGAACCCAGGACCAGTCCGCGTCAAGCTCACCCTCAAACCTCTCCTCAAAGTGCGTTTCGTGCTGCATCTTTAGATCCTTTCTTCTTGGCCGTTGAGACTTGGTGAATTCGTCAGCGTGCGGGACCGCCGCCAAACTGCGCGTTGTAGGCATCCACCATCTGGCCCACCAGGCGGACGCGCTCCAGGTCGCCGGTCGAGGAGATCTCATCGGAGATGCCCAGGACGAGGTTCGGAGCGAAGAGCTCGATGATGCGCGCGGCGCAGTCCGCCAGCGTCTTTTCGGAGAAGGTGGTGTCAAAATAGATCGCCGGGATGCCGTCCATCAGGAACACCTCGTCACCGAGCGCCGCCTTGATCTCTTCGAGGGTTACATCCCCTTGCGGATAGGGCGTGATGGCCTCGATGCCGTCGAGTCCTGTCTCGTGGACGTAGGGAAGCAGCGGTTTCACATCGCCGTCCCAATGAGCGCTGACGAACTTGTCGGCAGCGTGGAGTCGCTCCACACGCCGCTGGCAGGCGGGCAGATGGTATTTCAGGAACCACTGCGGCGGCAGCGTCCCGGCGTGCACGTTTTCTCCGAAGTTGATGATGTCAATGGGAGAGGCGTTGATCACATCGATCAACCGGCTGTGGCTCTCCTCAAGCGCGCGAAAATAGGCCTCCACCGTATCAGGCCAGTCGTAGATGGCATAGATCCCCTGCTGGCTGCCCATCTTCTCGATGTAGAGACTCTGAACGTTCATACGCGGCATATACATCGTCGCTGCTCCCAGGTCACCGACCTCGGCTTGCAGCTGCTCGTAGGCTGCCTGATCCCAGTCCCAGCCGGTGTGCTCCTCGCGCCACGTGGCGACCTTCAGTTCATCCTCGGTGGCGACCTCCCACTCTACGGTGATGGGATGCCAGCTGCTGGGGGTCCTGCGCAGGACCCGCACCTGCCGGCCGACGGGGGTCTGGATGACGGTCCGGGTGTCGGTCTCGTTGAGCTGCTCGCTCGTGGTTGAGACGGCGGGATGCTCTATCCGACGGAAGCAGGCGTTGTACTCATAGAGTCGGGCGGAACAGTCCAGCTCGCGGTAGATCGCGTAGAGATCCATGCCCGTAAAGGGGGCGGGGAAGGGATCGCCGGCAAACGCCCTATCGGTGACCCAGCACCCGATCCGAGGCTGCCAGATGATGCGTCCTCCGGCATTGCCGAAGACGACCTGGCGGTGTAACGTCGAGAAGTCGCGGCTCACAGCCTGCTCCTTTGCGCCGCCGCTGGAAGACGGGCGCCGCTATGTTGACACAACGGTGGGGATGTAAGGTGGTTCGGTACCTGCCTAAAGAGGCCGCACGGTGAAGTCCTCCTCCAAGCCGGCCTCCTGGAACTTCGCGAGACGACTGTGCCGGTCATCATTGGCGATGTCGCGCGCGATCCTGGCCACGACCTCGGCGTGACCCCGGGGCACCACGATAACGCCGTCGCCATCCGCCACGATCACGTCGCCCGGGTAGACGCGCACACCACCGCAGGCGATGGGCACATTTTCGGCGTCCCACTCCAGACGGCCCGGCCGGATGCCGCGGGCGATGCGGCGCGAGTAGACGGGCACCTGCTGGCGGATCAGCTCATCGGTATCGCGGCAGCCGCCGTTGGTGACGACGCCCCTGGCCCCGGCGTTGATCCACCCCTGAGCGTTGTTCGACCCGATGAAGCCCACATCGGCCACCTCGGCGGCATCGATGATGATGATGTCGCCGGGCTCAATGGGCTCCTTGGGGCCCGGCGCAACCTTCTGATACCAGCGGCGCTTCCATTCCTTGTAATCGTCCAACTCCATGGGTCGCGGCACGATGCGGCTGGTGGGCACGAACCGCACGGTGTGCGCAAATCCGTAGATGCGGTGCTTCAGGGTCTCGGTGTCTCGCCAAAGCGGCCGGATCTGCCAATCCATGGTCCCGGTGTCGATCAGGCCGATGGCATCCAGGCCGTCACAGACGTCCGTCACGCGCAAACCCTCGTAGAGGGCCAGTAGTTCGTCGTTCTTGGTCACAGTCACGCTCCTTCGTTTCGCCTTATGCGGGGTCATCCGCTTGGATCTACCCAAGTGAAACTATAGGTCGGTTCGCCGGAGAGTGCAACTGAGCACCGGCTAGGCGGCCCCAATCTGCCGGCCTACCGCCCGCAGTGTGGCCGTATCCTCAGGGTGAATCGCGCCGTCGGGAAGCGGACCGGTGTTCAGAAGCAGATTGGCGTTCTGGGCCGCGGCGGCGGCCAGCATAGCCATGACCTTGTCGGCACTTTTGTGGCTGCCGTCGTCGTCGCGATGGTAGCCCCAGGCGTTAGGTTGGAGCGTGTCGCAGATCTCGTTGTGTTTGAGCCGGTTACGCTCCCAGGCGCGGCGCGCCACCTCGGCGGACTGCGGCCCGATGCGCTCGCCCACCCGCTGGGCAAGGGACTGCCCCTGGCGCTCCGGCGACGCGAAATCCTCATCACCGTTGGCCCCTTGCTTGAAGGTGATCAGGGCCTGGGGCTGCAGATCGCGGATCATGGCGTAGGTCGCCTCGATCGGGAAGAGGTCGGGCCGCGCATAGTAGCCCATAATGGGATCAAACCAGATGCCGGCCAGCGGTCCGTAGTGGGTCAGCAGCTCGCGAAGCTGGGCGTGGACGAAGTCGATGTAGTGTTGGAAGTCGGCGTCTTCCCGCCACAAGTAGCGCGACTCCGGCTCCTGATAGTCCGGGCGCGCGATGTCCAGGAGGTCGCGCGGGTAGAAGTAGGGATGGCGCCAGTCGAGGGCATAGGAGTAGTAGAGGAAAAGGCCCAGCCCTTTGGCGGCGCACGCCTCGGCCAGCTCTCCGACGAGGTCGCGACCGGCGGGGCTGTTGACGCTGGTGTAGTCGGAGACCTCGCTGTCGAAGAGACAGAAGCTGTCGTGGTGCCGGGATGTGATGGTCACATAGCGCATACCGGCCTCCAGGGCGAGGTCCGTGATGGCGTCGGCATTGAAGCGCGCCGCGGTGAAGTCTTCCTTCAGCTGCTCATAGGCCGGAAGCGGAATCGCCTCGCGGTACATCACCCACTCGCCGCGGCCGATCAGGCTGTAAAGGCCGTAATGCATAAACAGCCCGAACCGGGCATCGGCGAACCACGCCAGGGCGGCGCTGTGCGGGTCCTCCTGATAGAGGGCGTCATAGTCCATCAGATAAGAAGGCGGGGTGGCCATTGGCAAGTCTCCTCTCGTGTCTATGCGTCATAGGTCAGGCGTCCCCGTGGGACGCCAGGTAGATGCTCTGCTCTTCAAAGTAGTTGCGGAAACCCAGCGCGCGGGCAATCCTGTACGATCCGGTGTTGGCAGCGTCACAGCGGTACTGCGCGATGGCGGGCTCGGCGATACACCAGGCGCAGAGCGCACTGACCACGGCCTTTCCCAGGCCTCTCCGGCGATATGCCGGATGCGTCAGGACGCCGATATCCATAAAGCCCGTCAGGCGAAACCCGGTGGCGACGGCAACCAGGGACTCACCTGCGAAACACCCAAAGCCGATCTCGTCCTCCACGGAGACCTCCCCCATCTCCACCTCCTCCGGCGTGCACGCCTCCTGCAGAGCGGCCAGCGCCGCGGCGTCATCCAGCGCCAGCTGCCGGATCTTTGTGTCGGGGGGGCGGTTGAAAGGCCGGAAGTCCGGAGGAAAGAGATAGAGAAGACGTCCCTCCTCGACCTTGCGGATCGCCCGGGAGGCAAGCACCGGCGCCAGGTGAGCCGGTTCCAGAGCCGCCGGCCCCGGCAAACGGGCCAGCGCCCGCCGCGCGATCTCCAGGAGGGCCGGGTCCAGCCGTGCGATGGCCCGCCGGCCGATCCGTCGAATGTGGATGGCCCCGGAACCGGCCAGCGCCTCCTCGGGGATGAGGTCGGTACCGGGCGCCTTCAGGTGATCCACCGTGCAGCTCAAGCTCTCTGCCCAGTTGGTGTAGATGGCGTGATCGAATGCCGTCTGTCTCATCGTACCGCACGCTCCTTTCGTCGGTGAGGGGCTGCTGGGCCCGCCTATGGGGTAGGGGGGCGTTTTGGTCCGGCAGTGCCGGTCGCCTGACCCTTTTTGGGATCAACCGTCACCTTCACCGGTGGTGCCGGATCTGGTCACGGCGCCGGCGTGCGCGCCGGGGTCCTGTACGATGGCGAGGATCGCCTCGCCATATGCTGCGAGCTTCTTGGCCCCGATGCCCTTGATGGCAAGCAGCTCCGGAGGCGCGCCGGGCTTTTCGGCGGCAATCCTGCGGAGCACCTTATCGCTGGCGACAATGTAGGGCGGCAGCCCCTCTTCTTTGGCCGTCTCCAGCCGCCAGGCCCGCAGCCGCTCAAAAAGCGCGTCGTCGACCTTTCCGTCTGCGCTGGGCTTCTTCTGTACCGCCGCCCCGCTCTGTGTCTCCAGCAGTTGGTCAAGGCTCTTCGGGGCTTTGAGCACCCGCGCGCCGGCGGGGCTGATCTCAAAGTACGCAGCGCCGCTGCCGGTCCGGCGGCGGTTCAGCAGCTTGAGCTGGACCAGGCGTTCGATCAGGTTGTTGATCGCCGTCTGGGACCGCAGCTTGAGGGCGCCGAAGCGGCGGTTGGTGTGAGCGCTCTCCGGCGCGCCGCTGTCGCCCTGCAGAATGCGCACGAGATTGCGCGATCCCCAACCGTGGGGCGCCGCTGCGAGACACTCAAGGATCGTCAGAAGGTGCCGGCCATCATCGGCCCGTTCAGGTTTGATGGCGGGCATGACAATGCAGTTATCGCAGGCGCCGCAGCCGTCGACCCTTCGTCCTCCCAGATAGGCGCTCAGATGGTCGTGGCGGCAGTGATCGGTGTTGGCGTATGCCACAAGCTCGTCGATGCGCTGCATCTGAATCGTGGCAAAGCGATCCAGCCACAGCCCGATGCGCTGCGCGACGTCCTCTGGCGGCGTCAGCCGCGTCAACAGCATATCCCTGCCGGAGAAGCGGCACTGCAGATGGCCGGCATCCGACCACGCCAGCAGCTGCGCCTCGATACCTTCCGGCCCCAGGCCGGCTCGGGAGGCTGCATCCACCAGGTGGACTCGCTGCCATCCATGGGGCTGCAGCCCGGCTTCCCGGCAGAAGTCTGCCAAGGCCGCATCCTCATCGCCGCTGGGGGACCGGCGCACCACCCGGAGCAGCGCGGTGCGCGGAATGTCGGGGCCGCGCTGCAGCAGCCCGTTCTCCTCCAGGATGCTCAGGCCAACCCGCAGCTGAGTGTCGCTGATCTGGAGCTCACCCTCCAGGTCGCGGGGGGCGACGTTGGCGCTTGGCTGCTGCTTTAGGCGGCGGGCGGCTGCGGCGTAGATCCCGCGCAGCGATTCCACGGTGAGCAGGTCGCCCCGTGCCCGCCGGGTGAGGAGGCTGCGATCGGAGGGCGCATACAGCAGGACGCAGCGGGCTTGCTCGCCGTCCCGCCCGGCGCGTCCCGCCTCCTGGTAGTAGGATTCCAGCGACGCCGGCGGCATAAAGTGGAGGATGAACCGGATGTCAGGTTTATCAATGCCCATGCCGAAGGCGATGGTGGCCACCATGACGCGCCGGCGGCCGGTCATAAAGGCCTCCTGCACCGCGGCCCGGTTGTGGATCCCGGCGTGGTAATGGGCGGCGTCGACGCCTTGACTGCGCAGCAGGGAGGCCAGCTGCTCGCACCGGGCGCGGGTGTCGGCGTAGACGATGCCGCTGCCGGGCGTCGCCTTGCAGAAGGCTGCCAGGTACTGGAGCTTCTCGTCCCGGTTGGCGGCGTGGACGACCTCCAGATGCAGGTTGGCGCGTATCATATCCCCGGTGACCGTCGCCATAGGTTCGTGGGGGCTCAGGTGGTGGGCGATGTCGCGCCGCACCCGGGGCGGGGCAGTGGCGGTGAGGGCCAATATCGGCGGCGACCCCAGCGCCTGCCGGGCCTGGAAGAGCTTGAGGTAGTCGGGCCGGAAGTCGTGGCCCCACACGCTCACGCAGTGGGCCTCGTCCACCACCAGACGGTTGATCCCGGCCCGCCGCAGGGCGTGCAGAAAGGCGGGCTGCCGCAGTCGTTCAGGGGCCGCATAGAGCAGGCGGTAGCGCCCCTCTGCCGTATCATGCAGCTGCTGACGCAGGACGTCCCCGTCCAGGCTGCTGTTGATGGTTGTGGACAGCGGCTGCAGCGCTTCCGGCAGCGAGTCGATCTGATCCTTCATCAGCGCAATCAGCGGAGAGATCACCAGGGTCGTCCCTTGGGCAGCAAGCACGGCCGGGAGTTGGTAGCACAGGGACTTGCCCCCGCCGGTGGGCAGGACGACCAAAGCGTTCTCACCTCGCAGGACGGCGGCCAACGCCTCCAGCTGCCCGGGCAGCAGGTCCTGGAATCCGAACCTCTCCTCGACGGCCTGGGTGATGCGCGCGCGCTCATCGCTGTCGACTGCCACCGGAGCAGGGCGGTAGGCGCTGTCGGCTGCAGCCGGGCCGGCCGCCTCGGGCCGCGGCTGCAGCTCGCCCTCAGCAGCGGGCTGAGCGGCAGGCGGATGCAGGATGGCGCGGATCTCGGCCAGGCCCTGAGCATAGCTGGCCTCCAGGGCTTCCTGGACGGTGCGCACCCGCGTCTCCTCCTGGCTGGCCTCGAAATAGGTCTGGAGCCTGCGGAGCACGGGCGGTGCCAGTTTGTCGGGGCGCTCGGCCGCGTTGAGCAGGCGGACGGCATACCCGCTGGCGGTGACCCAGTCCCCCTGCGCCTGGTAGAGGGACAGCATCCCGAGAAGATACCCAATCCCCTCCGGTGTCAGGGTGCCCAGCTGGTGGAAGGCCGCCGCCGCCCCTCGAAGATCGCCTTGGGCCAGGGCGACCTCGCCGCCGGTGCGCCAGGGCGTGGCTGCCTCCGGTGACTGGGCAACCAGGGCGTCAGAGAGCGCCTGAGCCGCTTGGTGGTCCCCCTGCGCCAGGTAGCACTGCGCCAGCAGCGCCCGGGCGCTCATACTGCTGCGCAAGCTTAGGCGCTGCTGCATCACCTCCAGTGCTTGATCATAGCGCTGTTGGGCGGCCAGGGCTCTGGCGCGGAGGTCCAGGAGTGAAACCGAATCGGGGCGGTCCTGGAGAAGTATGTCCAGGCAGGCGTGCAGATCATCCAGAAACTCCCAGGCCATCAGAAAGCTGAGCAGCCGGCGCCGTTCACGGCTTGAGAGGCTGCCGACGCGTGACGGATGGTAGTTGAGCTCACGCAGCAGGGACTCGGCCATCAGCCTCCCCTGCCGGGGCCGGCTGCCCGGCTCGCCATCTGGCTGCTAAGCTCGATCTGCTCACCTTGCTCCAGTGTTCTCTCGGCGGCGCCAGGGGTCGGGGAAAGGCCGGGCTTCTCATCTCAAGCCGGTCCGCCCCACAGATGCTGCAGCAGCATCTGCGGGGTCTGGATGGCCGGGTCTCCCAGGCGGCGCAATGTCTGCGCGATCATCAGGCCGCCGAATTCGTGCAGCACCGTAAAGGCCATGGCTCGATGGTAGAAGCCCTGGTCCAGTGTCTGGTGCGGATCGTAGGCGGCCATAAAGGCCTGCAGGCCGGCGGGATCGCGGTCCAGGGCGCCGAACCAGAGGGCCGGCCATTCGTAGTCCCGCGGCGCCACCACAGCGTCGGCGAAGTCAATCAGGCCGGAGAGGGTCCACCGCGGTCCGTCCTGGCGGAGCAGCAGGTGATCTTCGGTCAGATCGCCGCTGACCAGGACGCCGGCCGTTGGGCCGGGTCGGTCCAGCACCGGTGCGGCGAAGCCGGCCAGGGCGTCCACGAGGTGGGGCGGGAGGGCGGTCTCACGGCGGAGGTGCGCCAGCGTCTGCGCCAGGTAGGTGGGGGCCAGGGCCCGCCACGCCTCGGGAGACGCATCCAATGCCTTCAGCGATGCCGTCGGTATGGCGTGAAGGACGCCGATCCTCTGTCCCAGGTCCCGGGCAATCTCGACGCGGTTGGGCCGGGGTATCTGCGTCCGGACCTCGCGAATGGGTTTGCCCGGCAGGAAGGTGAGCACCAGATAGGGCCACCGGGCAGCCTCCGCCAGCACGCCGTGATGGAGCAGCGCCGGCACGGGCAGGGCCGGATACTGCGTCAGCAGTGGGTGGAGCTCCCGCTCGATGGTATAGTCCTCGTGGCAGAAGGGCGCATAGATCTTGACCACAAACGGTGGTGCGGTCGGTGCCGCCGACCGGCGGTTGACGACAAAGACGGCGTTGGTGCCTGGGTAGCCCGGCTCGATGGTGTGGACGGGCAGCTCTGCCCGCCGGGCGATAGCCCGAACGGCTGCGGCCCAGACCTGGACGTCGGTGAAGACCGCCCCCCACGCATCCCACGTCGCGATGCGCGGGAGGTTGAGGGCCGGAGCTTGCGCCCCTTGAGCCGTTCGGGAACGGGTGGTGCTGGCGTCGGGGTCGCCAGGGCCTCCGAGATGGGTCACGATCAGCCGAACAGCTTCCTGGTGAGCGCTGCCACCCGGACGCCCAGCGCCCGCGCCTGCTCCAGGTCCTTTTCAGCGGGCGTGCCGGCGGCGAAAGGCCCGAAGTGCGGGCCCTTAGTGGTGCCCCCCACCACCATGCCGGCCACCAACATCGCGGTGATAATGGACATATTGGTCAGTTCGTGACCGCATCCGAGCCCTCCGGAGGTGGTGAAGGCCGCGCCAACCTTGCCCTCCAACTGCCCGTAGATCCTCTCGGTAACGTCGAACATGCCCTTGACCTCCGCAGCCATCTGGCCGAAGTAGGTCGGCGAGCCGACGATGATGCCATCGGCAGCCACCCAGTCCTCATTGGTGACCTTCTCCACGGCCATAAGCTGGCAGTCAACATCCGCCACGGAGCTCGCGCCTTCGGCGACCGCCTCGGCCATCAAGCGCGTATTGCCGGTCACACTGAAGTAAACCACTAAGATGCGGGTCATCTTTAGCCTCCTGAGATGGTTGCGTGACAACCTTCGAGTCTGGTAATCAACAACGTCGCCAGGTTAAGCCGCCAAAAGCGCTCGAGTCTCGAGGGCGCGCCTCCGCTAGCGCCAGAGCCCTTCTTGCAGGCTGTTACCGTGCCCTCGATACCGCTCCGGATGGGCCAACCGGTGCTCTACTTCCTTGACGGCGATCTGGGCTGCTGCGTCCAACGTCTCGCGGCCGAACTGGGCGGTGGCGGATCGCGGATCCATATGGCCGCCGACGCCGACAGGCGCCTCACCCTCCGGAGGCAGCTCGGTAAGGTCAACGGTTTCGGGATGCAGGGCCATCACGTGGGAGGTCTCCCAGCCGGCGGCGTGGTCCCCGGCGTGAGGGTAGCGGTCGCCCACCAGCAGGTAGTCGACGAAGGCCCACGCCAGCATCCCGTGACGCTTGCTAAACTCCCGTTGGTTGAACTGCAGAACGGCGGCACGGGCATGATCGATCAGAGGGTAGTGACCGGCCACCAGGACGCCCAGCTCAAAGCCCAGCGACTCAGCTTCAGCAAGGATGTGCAGCAGCAGTCGGTGGTAGTTGACGGCTTGCTCGGTGGCCGAGAAGGGTTGGCGCGCCGCTGTGAAGTTCTCCGGCGGCAGCGCCATCTGCTCCGCGATGGCGGCGCGGTCGGCGGCGTTGGCTTCCATCAGCGCCTCAAGGCGGCTCTCTCCGAAGTAGAGCGGTGGGAAGACCAGCCCGCCCCCGCGCTGGGCGCAGAGGATCGCGAGCCCTTCCGCCTGGAGGGTATCGGCCCCCAACGGGTTGTGCGGCCCGTGCCACTCCAGCGTGCCGATGGGGATGTAGACCACGGGGCACGCCCGGCGCCGCTCGACCACCTGGCGCGGTCGCAGAAGCTGGTATCGAACGTCCGGTTCTGTCATCTTCTCTCCTTATGCCCCCATACGGCGCTCTGGCGCGAGCCGCTCCATGAGCGCCGCGTTCTCGCGCAGCTCCCGGCTGCTGCTGGTGCCGATGGAGAGGGCGTGTACGGTGCCCAGGTCGAGCACCCACCGGCACGCCTGCTCGACGTCCTTCAGGCGGCCGCAGCCCAGCACCTTCATCCCGTAGACCGCCTTGCCGGCAGCGTGGAGCTGCGCGACGATGGGCACCACCTCCGCTGGCTCCCCGTCCATATTGGTGCCGGCGTGGTTGATGCGCACCAGGATGACTTCGGCCCAGTCGGTCTGAACGGCTGTCCGGAGCGCGCCGAGGCCGTGACATGAGAAGCCGACGGCCCGGACCTTGCCCGCCGCCTGCGCCTGGGAGAGCGCTTTCATCGCGCCGGCGTAGCGCTTGGGCCAGTTTGCCGCACTCAGCGCGTGCAGGAGCACGATGTCCACGACATCGGTATCCAGCTCCTCAAGAAACCGGTCCACATCCCGTTGGACCTGGTTTTTGCGCCTGGACGTGGTCTTGGTGGCGATGACGACGTTATCGCGGCCCACCCGCCGGAGCGCCTCTGCCACGTGAGGGTGGGATCCATATTGGTCGGCGGCGTCCCAGAAGTTGATGCCCAGTTTGTAGCCTTGTTCCAGCAGGTCGGCCAAGCCGTCGATGCCCAGATCCGTCTGTTCGGAGCGGTGTGCCCAGCCGTGCGTTCCGGTGCCTATGCCTAACCTTGAGACAACCAGGCCCGTGGTCCCAAACTTGACGTAGTCCATGGTCCTCCTATGGAATGGTTGGTGTTGGGTTGTCGGCCGTCCGCTGCGCCCCGGCAGGCCGCCGGCCCCCAGCGTGACGGCCGCCTCGGCGGGTGTCCATCAGGCGCGCCCCCACTTCTCGAAGGCGTCCTTGAATGACATCCCGGCGGCCAGGTCCTCCCGCATCCCCTGTTCCCGGGCCTCGATCTCCTCCGCCTTCTCCAGCGCCTCCATCGCGATCTCCTGGGGCACCACGATGACGCCGTCGGGCCCGCCGATGATCCAGTCTCCGGGGCGCACGGGGACTTGGCTCGTGAGGGTGCCGGGCATACCGATGGTCACGTTGACGCCCACCTGGCTCCAGCGTTGGGCCGACTCGATGGGCGAGGTGCCGCGGGAGCAGACGGTGTAGTCGGGGATCACCTGCAGGCCCAGCAGATCGCGGATGTGGCCGTCGATGACGATGCCTTTTGCGCCCCGCTGCTTCAGGCCCCAGCTGGTCATCTCGCCAAACTTTCCGGTGAGGCGCTCGCCGCCTCCGTCCACGACGACAACGCAGCCGGGGAAGAGCCGGTCGTTGAGTCCGGGCTCCGCCGGGGCGTCCGCCGCGGCCTTAGCTTCCTCCGCCGCGGCTTGCTTGTCCTCCCGCGACCGGGGGTCGCGGGTGCCGCGCACCGTGACGGCCACCCCCGCCAGATGCTGGCCGGGGAAGAGCGGGCGGATGCCGAGGTCCAGGCACTGATTCGGATACCCCATCTGGTCCAGTGTATCGTAGAGATTGGCGATGCGGATCTTGTCCCAGCGCGCCTGTAGTTCCAGGATCGCCGGCTGCTCTTGTTTCTCTGCCATTTTAGGCTCCTTACATTGTCGTGGGTGCGCGGCGGCCCGAGCGCCCTGAACCCGGGCCGATCAGCCCTGGAATTCGGCGTTGGCGCGCTCCAGCAGGGCCTTCATATAGCCGATGGAGAATGCCGTACCCACACGGCGGTCATTGGCCATCAGCGGGATGTGGTCGGCGATGATGACGCCGTCGAAGTCCACCGCCCGCAGCGCCCGCATGACCTCATACATATCCATGTAGCCGTTGTCCAGGAAGGTCTCGACGAAGTAGGGCAGGGGCTGGCTGACATTGCGGAAATGGATCTTGAAGAGCTTGTTCCGCTCCCCGAAGTAGTGGATGGTCTCAATGACGTCCTTGCCCATCCAGTCGCCGCCCTCCAGCCAGCAGCCTACGCAGAGACAGAGCCCCACGTTGGGGCTGTCGGCGATCTCCAGGGCGCGCTTGTACCCCTCGAAGCTGCCGAAGATGCAGCGCGGGATCCCGCCTAGCTCGGGGACGGGCGGGTCATCCGGATGGATGCCGATCTTAACCCCCGCCTCCTCGGCCACCGGGACCACCTGCTTGATGAACGTCTCGAAGTTGTCCCAGATCTCATCCTCGCTGTAGGCACGCCCGTGGGTCAGGGGGGCTTCGAAGATCTCGCCGGCCCAGTGTCCCTGGCGGGCCGTCTCGAGGTTGAAGGCGCGCGCCGAGGCGCCGCCGCGGGTGGTCTCACGCTCGGTGCTCCAGATGCCGTTGGCCATATGCGCATAGGTGGTGTAGGGGATGCCGGCCTTACCGAGGTTGCGCAGGTGCTGTTTGTACTCCTCGATCTTCTCGTCGCGGCCCGGAAGCCCCAGGGTGATGGACGGCTGGTTGTGCACCGAACTGCTGCCGAAGCCGTAGACGGTCAGCCCCGCCGCGGCAAAGAGATCGCGGCGGCTGGCGTAGTAGTCGTGGCTGGCCTTGTCGCCGTCGGTCCAGAGGACGACGTAGTCGACGCCCATCTGTTTGACGAAGGCGGTGTCCTCCTCCGTGGGTTCTGGCGTGGTCTGTGCTGCGATCTTGATGCCCGGCTCGATGTCAGGTCTTTCGATGAACATAGGGGTTGCCTCCATTGAGTGAAAACCATAGATGTCGGGGCTGCAGCGGGGCGCCCGTCGCGCTGCGCTGCAGCCGTTCCTGTCCACACGGGATTAGCATAGCGGCATTATGGCATGGCTGGCGAGGTCGTCAACAGCCCCATCGGGAGTATACTCTGAACGGACGTAGTAGCCCGGCGCCGGGTGGACAAGGGCGAGAGACGGCCACCGGCAGGCCGGCACAGGTGAGAGGAGGCACAGATGTCCGCAGCAGAACATCGACCCAATATACTCTGGATCTGTACGGATCAGCAGCGCTACGATACCCTCGGTGGGCTGGGCAATGACCACATCCGAACGCCCAACCTTGACCGCTTGATGGCCGAAGGGGTCGCTTTCGAACGGGCCTATTGCCAAAGCCCCATCTGCACCCCCGGCCGCGCCAGCTTCCTGACCGGCAAGTACCCCAGCACCATTCACGTGAATCGCAACGGAGACGCGTGGTTTCCTGAGCGCCCCGGGTTAATCACCCGGACGCTGCGCGGTGCCGGCTATGACACCGGGCTGGTGGGGAAACTGCACCTGACCGCGGCGCACGGGCGCGTGGAGGCGTTTCCCGAGGACCGCTACGGGTATCGGGTCCTCCAGTGGAGCCACCATCCTCAGCCGGAGGCGTTCTGGCCGACGGAGCAGCACGACTACCAGCAGTGGCTGGCCGACCAGGGGGTTGAGTGGGAGTCCGCCTACGACGCAGCGCTGGCGACGGAGCCGGGCCGCGCCTGGCACGTGCCCGGATACTGCCGGCCCGGCATAGCCGCTGAGTACCATCAGACCACCTGGTGTGCCGACCAAGCCGTGGACTTTATGACCGAGCCGCGCGAAGGCCCGTGGCTGATGAGCGTCAACCCCTTCGATCCTCATCCTCCGCTGGATCCGCCGCTGGCGTATCTGGAGCGGATGGATTGGGCGTCGATGCCGCTGCCCCTCTTCCGCCAGGAGGAGCTGCAGATCCAACAGGCCTTCCAGGGCATCGACTTTCAGACCGAGATCCCCGAGTCACCCCACAGCTACGACGCCCGCCGCATGGTCGCGGCCTATTACGCACAGATCGAGCTGCTGGACGATGCTGTGGGGCGGATGCTCGATGCGCTGGTGGAGAGTGGGCAGCGCGATAACACCCTGGTGATCTTCACCAGCGATCACGGTGAGATGCTGGGCGATCACGGCTTACTATGGAAAGGCGCGCGCTTCTACGAAGGCGCTGTCCGCGTGCCGCTCATCGTCTCCTGGCCGGGCCATTTCATGTCGGGCCGGCGCAGCCGGGCCCTGGTGGAGCTCATCGACATCGTCCCCACGCTTCTGGAGACGCTGGACCTGCCCATCTCGCCGCACGTCCAAGGACGCTCCTTGGGGCCGATCCTGAGGGGCACCGGAGACGCCGACACGCATCGAGCGTTCGTGCGCTGTGAGTATCACGACGCGCTGGATCGCTTCTATGCCAGCCACGCCAATATGCTGCGCGACGAGCAGTACAAGCTGGTGGTCTACCACGGTCACGACGTCGGCGAGCTCTACGACCTCGAGGCCGATCCTGAGGAGTTTGAGAACCTGTGGGATGTGCCGGCGATGCAGGGGATGAAGCACCACCTCATCAAGCAGCTCTTTGACGCGGTGATGTTGTCGGTGGATGAAGGGCTGGAACGCGTCGGACGCTACTGAGGGCGCGCCATCCCGGCCGCTGCGCTCCGTGTCGCTCGGCGGCGCGGGGCCCTTTTGGGGAACGGCGGCGCGGGGTATACTGGGTTCCGCAGCAGCGGCATCCACTGCCGACGGCTTTGCTCACGGTTCATACTAGGTTTGGAGGGGTACAGATGGATGAGTCAAGACTCAGTTACGATATCACCAAGGATGACCTGAGCTCCTTTGCGGGCCAGGGCTCGGTCTTTACCACCTTCGGTGAGGTGATGGTGCGTGACACGCCGGCGGACCAGGAGCGCCCGGAGCGCACGCGCCTGGTCCGCCTGTCCATGGCCGGCAGCGAGTACACGCTGGCCTTAGGGCTGGCCCGCTTCGGCATTCCCGCCGGTTTCATCACCCGGGTTCCGGACAATCCCTACGGCCATCAGGTGCGGGATATCGCCCGCGCGCAGGGCGTCAACACAGACCACTTCGTGTGGGCGCCGAAGACTGAGCCGATCGGGCGTTTCATCTACGAGATCGGCCGGACGCCGCGCAAGAACACCGGCGTCTACCAGCGGCAGTTCTCCGCTGCGTCCCGTCTGGATGCCGGTATGGTGGACTGGGCGGCGGCCTTGCAGGGCTGCCGGCTCTTCCACACATCGGGGATCAGCTTTGGGTTGGCACCCCACAGCCGCTACACCCACAACTGCCTGCAAGCGGCGTTTCAGGAGGCGATACAGCATAAGCCCGAATCGTGTCTGGTGGGACTCGACTACAACTACCGTTCGACGCTGTGGCCGGTGGAGGAGGCGCGAAAGGTGATGACGCCGATCCTCGTCGACCACATCGATCTCCTCATCACGTCCATAGAGGATATGGCCCTGATCTACGGCCTTGACTGCGGGCAGTACTCCGCCCGGCAGATTGTGGACGGCGAGATGGGCGTCATCGAGGACGATGACATCCAGGCCTTCGCCGAGGCGGTCCACAAGCGCTTCCACACGAAACTCGTCGCCATCACCATCCGCTATCCCGACAGCTTTGAGCAGCACCGCTGGGAATCGGCCGCCGTCGATGCCGACGGCCATTTCTACCGCTCACCCGCCGTCAGACCCATCACGCTCTGGGATCGGCTGGGCGGCGGCGACACCTGGAACGCGGGCTTCTACTACGGCCTGCTGACCGAGGGCTTCGACGCCGGCGGCATCGAGAAGGGCGTGCTGGTGGGCGATGCCGCAACGCGTCTCAAGCAGACGCTGATGTTTGACCTGCCCATCGTGACCAAGCCCGAGATACAGGCGTTGATGAAGGCCGATGCTTTGGGCGGCGGCAAGCGTACGGCCCGCTAGGCCCGACCTGCGGGTCTGCCGGGCGGGCCGTCGATGGCGGTGGTGCTGTCACCCCTTAACTCAGGAGCGATAAACGGATGAACAAGACGGAGAGACTGAACCTGATTCGTGAGACCGGCGTCATCGCGATCATGCGCGCCGAGAGCTCTGACCAGTTGATCGCAGCGGCGGATGCCATCAAGGCCGGCGGCGTCCGGGTGATTGAGGTGACCATGACGACACCCGGCGCGCTGGACGTGATTGCTGCGGCGACGCGGCGTTACGGCGACGAGGTGCTTTTTGGGGCCGGATCGGTCCTGGATGCCGAGACGGCCCGGGCCGCGATCCTGGCCGGTGCCGGCTTCATCGTTGCCCCGACGCTCAAGGCGGCGACGGTGGCGCTCTGCAACCGTTACAGCGTGCCGGTCATGCCCGGCATCTTCACGCCCACCGAAGCCCTGACGGCCTGGGAGGCCGGCGCCGATATGGTCAAGCTGTTCCCGGCGAGCTTCGGCGGGCCCGATCTGATCAAGGCCATCCGGGCGCCCTTGCCGCAACTGGAAGTGGTGCCGGTGGGCGGCGTCAATCTGGATACAGCGGCAGCGTTTATCCGGAAGGGCGCCGCCGCGCTGGGTGTGGGCAGCAGCCTGGTGAATCAGTCCCTGCTGGACGCCGGCGATATGGCCGGGCTGACCCGCCGCGCGCAGGGCTTCATCGCCGCGGTCAGGGAGGGACGCGGTCCCTAGGCGCCCGCCGCCGGAGCCGGTGTCGAGAGAGGCAGACCGAGGTCTGCCTCTCTTGCGTGCTGGGCAGGCCGCGCATCCCTACTAGCACCAAAGTACCCCCGTCTTTCCCAAAAACAGGTTGGGATTTCTATTGCGTGGCTTGGGATTCTATTGTATAATGTGGGCGTTGGTGGGGAAAAGTGGGGAAAGATGGGGATAAAGCCCGGTCTCTCCCCCGCTACGCACCTTTCTGTGGGGATCTTGTATGTTTCTGGGCCAATTCTCCTACACACTGGACAGCAAAGGTCGACTCACGATTCCGTCTCGCTTCCGCGACGAACTACCGGAACAGATTGTCGTGACGCGCGGCCTGGATCGTTGTCTCGTCGTCTATCCGACGGATGTGTGGGAGGAGATCTCCCAAAAGGTGACCTCGTTACCAATCACAGACCCTCGCGGCCGCACACTGCGCCGCGTTTTCTTTGCCGATGCTGTCAATGCCGAACTAGACCGTCAAGGTCGTGTTCTGGTGCCTGACCGTCTGCGGGAGTACGCCGGATTGGATCTTGCGTCTGAGGTTGTGATTGTCGGCCTGGACCGCTTCATCGAGCTCTGGAACCCTGACCGCTGGAACAAACAAAATGACAATCAGATGGAAATTATGACGGAGGATCCGGCTTTGTGGGAGAACCTGCAGATCTAGGCGCCAAGCGAGCAGATCGGCACATTCCCGTCCTCGTTCAGGAGGTACTGGAGGGACTGGCGGTCCTTCCGGGCGGGACCTATCTGGACGCAACGGTGGGCGGGGGGGGCCATGCAGCGGCGATCCTGCAGGCCAGCGCGCCTGACGGACGCCTGCTTGGTCTGGACCGAGATCCTGAGGCCGTTGACCGCGCTGCGCGGCGTCTAAGCGCCTTCGGAGAGCGGGCCCGGGTGGTCCACGCGTCTCATACCGAGCTGCTGGCGGTGCTGCAGCGTGAGGGGTTCAGCGCTGTGGATGGGGTGCTCTTGGACCTTGGCTTCTCATCCTGGCAGATTCAGGACCCGCGGCGGGGATTTGCCTTCAGCCTGGAGGGGCCGCTGGACATGCGCTTTGATCCGGGCAGCGAGGTCACCGCAGCGGACCTGGTCAACCACTTGGCGGAGGATGATCTGGCCGACCTGATTTTCCGCTACGGCGAGGAATCGCGCAGCCGGGCCATCGCCCGGGCCATCGTGAGCGCTCGTCCCATCGGCACCACGACGGATTTGGCCGCGGTGGTGTCGCGGGCCGTCGGCGGGCGCCGGGGGGCACTGCATCCGGCAACCCGGACCTTCCAGGCGCTGCGCATTGCCGTCAACCGTGAGCTAGCGTCGTTGGAGGAGACGCTGCCCCAGGCGGTGCGCGCGCTGCATCCCGGGGGGCGTTTGGCGGTGATCGCGTTTCATTCACTGGAGGATCGCATCGTGAAGCACTTTCTGCGCCGGGAGTCGCGCGACTGCATCTGCCCGCCGGTCTATCCGGTCTGCCGGTGTGATCACAAGCAGACGCTGCGCATCGTGACCCCGCGGCCCGTGGTGCCGGCAGATGCCGAGGTCGAGGCGAATCCGCGCAGCAGGAGCGCCAAGCTCCGGGTAGCCGAGACAATCTGATATCATCGCTGGATTTTGAGGTAGAGTAACGGAGGAGGCAAAGGGATGAGCGTTCTGTGGCGGCAGACCACGCACGGCGTGCAGCGGAGGCCGGAGACGGCCAGTCGGACGACGGCAAAGCTCATCCTGATGGGGGCGCTGGTGGCCGGACTGCTGGCCGCCGCGTTTCTCGCCCTCACCACCTCGACGGTGCGGCTCTCGGGGGAGATCTGGGCCGCGCATCACGAGATGGCGCGGATTCAGCGCGCCAACAGCTTGCTGGAGGCGGAGATCGCCCGCCTGAGTTCCATCCCGGTGCTTCAGGAGCGGTCGCGGGCGCTTGGCTATGAGCGGGCCGGCACATTGGACTTTATCGAGATGGGAGCGCCTTGAGATGCTGCGTGGTCCAGATGCACGATTGAGGTTTGTAAACGTCTTGATGATCGCGGTACTGCTGCCCATCCTGGGGCAGCTGGTGCGCCTGCAGGTCCTGGAGCGCTCTCGACGGCTTCCGGAAGTCGAGGAGCTGCTGCAGCGCCCCTACACGCTCCCGGCGCCGCCGCCGGGGATCGTGATGGATGCCCACGGCGAACTGCTGGTGGGCAACGTCCCGATCTACAAAGTGGGCGCGGAGATCAGCCGGGGTGGGGGGATCAGCGTGGTGGGCAACGTGACCCGCACCCGCCAGGTGGCCGAGGAGCTGGCGCCGCTGCTCAATCGCGACAGCGAGGAGCTCTTCCAGGCCCTGTCGGTGCCCCCGGACGCCGGTGGGCGCGTTTGGCGGCCTTTGGCCGCCGCGGTACCGGCGGATGTGGGTGAGCAGCTGATGCAGCTGCGGTCGGAGCGGTGGGGATGGCTGACCCTGGAGATGGAGTGGCAGCGTTATTATGCCGAGGGCGATCTGGCCAGCCACACGCTGGGCTTTGTCACCGAGAGGGATAAAGACGGCCAGCAGGGCGGGTTCGGGGTCCAGGGCTACTACGTGCGGCTCTTGAGTCCCCTGCCCGTGGTGGGCCGCGGTGAGGTGGATGCCTATCAGGTCCCGCTGGCGGAGGCGCTGGCGCTGGGAGAGCTGCGCGCCTATCCCGGCACGGACCTGGTCCTCACCCTGGATCGGACCATCCAGGCCTTTGTCGAAGGGGAGCTGGATTGGGCGATGCAGGAGTATCGCGCGCAAGGGGGCACCATCCTGGTGCTCAATCCGCGCACCGGCGCGATCCTGGCAGCCGCCAGCCGCCCCGCCTACGTGCCCTATGAGTTCGGACTCTATCCGGAAAGCGAATATCCACTCTTCCAGGATCCGGTGGTCAGTTCTAGCTATGAGCCCGGCTCGGTCTTCAAGGTCTTGACGGTGGCCGCGGCCGTGGACGCCGGCGGGGTGGGTCCCAACTGGTCCTACCACGACAGCGGCTATCTGGAATATGGCGGTGTGCCCATCCGCAATTCCGATCACCGGGCCCACGGTCAGCAGAATCTGCAGGGGCTTCTGGATTCCTCCCTGAATGTCGGTGCAGCGACCCTCACCACCCGGGTGCTGGGCGCCGAGAGCTTCTACCGCTACATGCGGGCGTTCGGCTTCGGTCAGAAGACCGGCGTTGACCTGGTGGGGGAGTCCACGGGCATCCTCCATTTTCCGGAGAGTGAATTCTGGTCGGACAGCTCGCTGGCGACCAACTCCTTCGGACAGGGCATTGCCGTGACGCCGGTGCAGCTGATGACGGCGGTCTCGGCATTGGCCAACCGGGGCACCATGATGGTGCCCTATGTCGTGGCCGAACGCCGCTATCCCGACGGCCGCCTGGCCGTCACGACCCCGCGACCTTTGGGGACCCCCATCACGCCGGAGACGGCGGACTATTTAGCCGAGCTAATGGAGAAATCCGTGGCGCACCGGCTGACCCGCGCTCAGGTACCCGGCTATCGCATCGCCGGCAAGACGGGCACCTCGCAAATTCCCATTCCCGGCGGCTACCATCCGGTGGACGTCATCACCTCCTTTGTCGGATTCGGCCCCATGCCGGATCCGGAGGTGCTGATCCTGGTCAAGATCGACCGCCCGGGGATCGAGCGGCATCTGCGCTGGGGGACGCAGACGGCGGCGCCGACCTTCAGTCGGGTGGCCGAACGGCTGTTTGTGCTGATGGGGATTCCTCCATCAGAGGCGTGGGCTGGACCCTGAGGAAATGGCGCACGCAGGTGAGATGGTAACGCAACTAACCCTGGCCGATCTGGTACATACGTTGACCGACTGGTGCCCAGAGAATCTGGTGGCGCCGGTCTATCCCGTCATCGACTCGCGCCGTGCCCTTCCCGGCGCGGTCTTCTTCGCCTTCCGCGGAGAGCGCGTCGATGGGCACGCCTACGTCGGCGATGCCCTCTCCCGGGGCGCCGTGGCCGCCGTGGTAGAGCGCGCCGTTCCGGTGGATGCGGATGTCGACATCCTGGATCTCACCCAGGCGTGGATTCCGGGACGGACCCTGCGGACGCCGCTGTTGATTGTGGTGCCCGACGTGCTGGCGGCGCTGCAGCGCGCGGCCCGGCGCTGGCGGCAGCGGTTTGAACTGCGCATCATCGGGATCACCGGCAGCGTCGGCAAGACCACGACAAAGGAACTGGTGGCTCACGTCCTGGCGCGGCGCTATACCGTGGAGCGGAGCCAGCAGTCCTACAACAACGAGATCGGACTGCCGCTGACGCTCCTGCGCCTCGCCCCGGGCTGCGAGCGATTGGTGCTGGAGATGGGCATGTACGTGCGCGGGGACCTGCGATTCCTGGCTGAGATCGCCCGGCCCGAGGTCGGCGTGATCACCAATGTCGCCCCGGTGCACGCCGAGCGGGCCGGATCCGTCGAGGAGATCGCCCTGGGCAAGCGCGAGCTCGTTGAGGCCCTGCCGCCGGCGCCCCGGGGCGTCGCCATCCTGAACGGCGATGACCCCCGCGTTCGGGCGATGGCCGAGCACACCGCGGCCCGGGTCTTCGTCTACGGGCTCGGGCCCGGCGCCGATCTCTGGGCCGACGGCGTCGAGAGCCGCGGTCTGGACGGCATCCGGCTGCGCCTGCACCATCAGGGGGCGACCTTGGCGCTGCAGGTGCCCTATCCGGGACGCCACAGCGTCTATGCCGTGCTCCGGGCCGCGGCCGTCGGCCTGGTAGAGGGGCTGGCCTGGGACGAGATCGGCGCGGCGTTGGAGACGCCGGGCCCGATACCGCGGATGGTGACGACGGCCGGGCCGGACGACACACTGATCCTGGACGATACCTACAACTCCAGCCCGCCATCGGCGCTGGCCGCGCTGGCGCTGCTGGAGGACCTGGCGGGACGCAAGGTCGCGGTGTTGGGCGATATGCTGGAGCTGGGCGACTATGCCCGCGCCGGGCATCTGGAGGTCGGCCGGCGTGCCGGGGAGGTGGTGTCGGAGCTCATCTGCGTCGGGGAATTGGGGCGGCTGATCGGCGAGGGCGCCCGGCAGTCCGGATTGGCTGCGGCGCACATTCACGCCGCAGCCGACAATGCCGCGGCCGTGACGCTGGTGCGCTCGCTTTCGGCGCCCGGCGACGTCATATTGGTCAAGGGCTCCCGGGGCCTGGCGATGGAGGAGATCGTCCGGGCCTTGACCCCGGCGGCCGCCGGAGAGGACGGCGCGTGATGGCCGCGGCGGAGACCGTGGTGGTGCTGGGGGCAGGCCGGCAGGGCACGGCCCTGGCGCGCTTCTACGCCCAACAGGGCGCGCGCGTGATGGTGTCGGACCTGCGCCCCGCGGAGGAGCTCAAGCGTGCCCTGGAGGCGCTGGCGGGTCTTGACATCGAATTTGTGTTGGGCGAGCATCCCTGGGCCTTGCTTGAGGGCTGCGACCGGCTCTGTCTGAGCGGCGGCGTGCCGGCGGATCTGCCGTTGGTGCAGGAGGCCGTGCGGCGCGGGATCCCGCTCACCAACGATGCGCAGGAGTTCCTGGCGCGCTGCCCGGCCCCGGTGGTGGGCGTCACCGGCTCGGCCGGCAAGACGACCACCACCACCCTGGTCGGCAGGATGCTGGAGGCCTCGGGACAGCGGACCTGGGTCGGGGGCAACATCGGCAACCCGCTCCTGGGCGACCTGGATGAGATCGCGCCAGGGGATCGCGTGGTGATGGAGCTGTCGAGTTTCCAGCTGGAGCTGATGACCCTCAGTCCCGGGGTGGCCGGGGTGCTGAACATCACGCCCAATCACCTGGATCGCCACGGGACGATGGAGGCATACCGCGCGGCCAAGGCGCAGATCGTGGCCCATCAGCAGCGCACAGACGTGGCCGTATTGGGCTATGATGATCCCCACGCCCGGGCCCTGGCCGACGCCACACCGGCGGCGGTGCGCTATTTCAGCGGGCAGGGGGCGGTGGCCTCCGGCGCCTACCTGCGCGGGTCCGACCTGGTCCTGGCCCGCCGTCACGAGGAGATCGCGGTGGCCGCCCGGCACGAGGTGCCCCTGCGCGGTTTTCATAACGTCTTGAACGTTCTGGCCTCGATGGCGCTGGCCGATGCGGCGGGTGCCGATCCTGAGGCGCTGGGCGAGGCGATTCGCAGTTTCAGCGGGGTGCCGCACCGGCTGGAGGAGGTCCGCTCGCTGCGCGGGGTGCTCTGGGTCAACGACTCCATCGCCACCGCACCGGAGCGGGTGCTGGCGGCATTGGAGGCCTTCGACGAGCCGCTGGTGTTGCTGGCGGGGGGGCGGGATAAGGACCTGCCGTGGCAGCGCTTCGCGGAACGGGTCGCGGCCCGCGTCAGGGTGTTGGTAGTGTTCGGCGAAGCTGCGCCCCTGATCGCCCCGGCCGTCAGAACGGCCCGGGCGCGGGCTCAGGCGGCGGGCGCCTCTACGCGCCTGACGGCCGTGGTGGTCACCGTCCGTGCGGTGCGGCGGTGGCGGCAGCCCGGGGGGCGCCGG
>PWVB01000512.1 GCA_003562365.1 Anaerolineae bacterium | reverse complement strand
GAGATGTGGGGCACCATACTGGGCTCGCATGTCCTCGTGGCATAGATGGTAGGCTGCATTGACGACAACTTCTACTAAATTGGTCAGCTCCTCCGAAAAATCCCAGAACTCCTGCGTGTGACCGAGAATGTGCCGCATATCAATCCGGAACATCTCACGGTCTTTGAAAGCATTCAGTGCCTTGCGCCATTCTCGGTAGGCTGGTGGTATCTGAGGGCCGTTGTGGACGAAGGCCAGAGCCGTCTGTAGCTCTATCTGGAGCTGGCGTCGCGATTTCTTGGTCTGGAGGGCGTCAGTGTCCCGCACAACGGGGAAAAGGTTGGCATACTGCATGCGCAGGAAGTCATCCCAGAGAAACTCGCTCACGCCGAGGAGACGTGCGAGTGCGTTTAGTACATCGGGGTTTTCTAGTGACGCGATTTCGTCGGGCCAGTCGGGTTGGCGGAACAGGTGGCTGATGAACTCCCGGAAATGAAGCAGCGCTGTCTCAGGGTCCGGGGTCTTGGGTAGTAGATGTGTGAAGTGCTTGATGAGCACGACCGCAGCTCGCAGCTCACGCAGCTTCTCCGGCGCGACAATCTTTTGACCAGTTGCGTCGGTTATGAGCAATGTGTCGTGAGCGTGGTCGCCGAATGACGCGACGTTGACCCGTCCAATATAGAGGTGACGATAAGCAAGCGCGTTCGTGAGTTCGTAGAGGAAGCCAATGGTATCCGGGGCGGTGATATGAAGGGCGGTATATTGGTCGGAGGATGCATTATCGATCTGGATCTCGACAGGATAGAGTGTAGGATCGGTGTCTGTGATCTCTGAGATGGATGCGGCGACCCGCTTGGCGAGCGCGCCGCGCGCCGCCTGCCCACGACCTATCCGCATCTCCTCAAGCAGCGCCGCGAGCTCTCGGGCGTAGCTCCGCCACGTCTCGGAGGTTGTGTTCTCCTTAATCGCTCGAACGGTGAAAGCATCCACGATCTTGCGCGGTTCGACGGTGTGGTGCTGATCCTGATTCTGATGGGCAGGTGCCTCATAGGTGAAGACTTGTCCTTCTTCTATCGAAAACCCATAAACGAATAGCAACCCGCAGATCAGTGAGAGCTCTCCAGGGTAATCGTAGCCCACAATCGTAATACGCCAGCGGTCTTCCGGCAACGAAATGGCTTCAATCTCTACTAAGTGGTCTTGATTGAGTTGCGCGGCTAGCTGCGCGTGTCGACGGATCTCTCGAGGCGTGAAGACGTCGGTATAGGATGCATCCATACGAGAAACGTGGGCGCGGCTGATGTCCACTGCTTGGTACTCCTCTTGTGACGTATCCCTGGGTTGCTCTCCCAGATACCTGAGATACACAGCTCGAATGGCTGCGCGGTGCTGCTCATAGCGGGCGATGAGTCTCGCGCCTGCGGCTGTGCCTTCAAAGCCCAAACGGTGGGCTAGTTGGGCGAGCGCATTCAGATCCTGGGGGAGTCTATGCGTCTGCTGATAATGCATCATTTGCAGATAGTGTTCGATTGTCCGCAGGAAGACATATCCATCGGTCAAGATCCGCCAGTCTCGGGATGAGAGCAGTCCCTGGTTTGTCAGACAGGTCAGCGACTCCAGCGTATTGTGGCTGCCGATGGCTTGTTGTGCTGTGCTGTGGATCAGCTGCAGGTACTGCGCGACGAACTCAATATCACGGATGGAGCCCTGACCCAGCTTGACCTCGCCCCAACCGCCGCCGTGCTGTCGTAGGTGGTCCTCGATCAACCGCTTCATCATGCTGGCATTCCTATGAGCTTCGCAAGCGCTCACGTCGAAGATGAGGCGGTTTGCCCGGTCCAGGAAAGCGTTCCCTGTTATACTGTCACCTGCCACAAAGCGACCCTTGAGCAAGGCTTGCTTCTCCCAGACTCGAGCGTGGTCTTGAAGGTAGGTTAGATAACCGTCTACGGAGGTGATCAGCGATCCCGTGCTGCCCCAGGGGCGTAGGCGCATATCCACCCGATATAGAAATCCCTCACCTGTGACGCTGCTTAGCCCTTCGATCAAGCGCTCGGCTGTTGGCAAGCACCGAGTGGTATCTCCTCTGGTGAGAAACAGGAGGTCAACGTCAGAGCTGTAATTGAGCTCTTGTCCCCCTAACTTTCCTAAGGCTAACACCGCGAATCCCTCTCCCGTGTCCTTGTTCGCGTTTTCCACCTCTTCGATCGCGATGCTAAGGCAGGATTGGATCAGGCAGTCGGCTAGATTTGAGAGCTGGGAGGTCACCGAGGAGAGATCGAAGAGACCGAGCAGATCGCAGGTGCCGATGCGCAACAGTTCCCGACGCTGAAAGCGGCGCAGGTCGTCCAGCGAAATTGCGCCCTGTCTGCTCGCCAGATCACCGTGGAATGCCTCCACTGTCTTGGCCTGTGCAAGACCTTGATACTCGACCAACATATCGAAATACTCGGGATTGCGGAGTAGGATTTCGGTCAGGAACTGGCTTCCGGCAAAGAGTTTGACGAGAATCTCCGTGGCACGCAGGTTGTGGGCCAGATACCGGATCTGATCTGGCATCGCTGGTCCATCCTTTAGGAATCGTTCGATATTGACCAGAACCCGGTCGGGGTTGCCTGCATCAGCAAGCATCGTTAGCAAATAGGGAAGCAGGTCGGCAAGAGCTGGGCGCGCCTCTGATCTCTCTGCAATCCGGAGTAAGCGACGATGGGTAGCTTCCCAATCCGTAAACCCCACGGGCATCAACCAGCGCTGTATCTCCTCGGCATTCAAGTGTCCGAATAGCAGTTCGCGGGACTCCTGATAGACAGGCGTGGACATCGCAGATACTGACTCACTCTCATCGCTCCGCTCTGGAGCCTTGGGGGGAACGCCAATGCTAACCATCGACGACCCTGAACACCCTCGACTGGCCCACTCATTATAGGAAGGTGCCTGACGGTTGTCAACGCCTGGCAAGGGATTTGCAGTAGGTGGCATAGGCTCTGCGGCTGTTATTCGGTCGCTGACACGGTGTGCGCGCTGTGCCGATTCGGGACGAATACCGCTAGTGAGCGCGAGGAGATGTTTTGAATCCAGAAGCAGGTCCCGCCCAGAGATTAGCTGCGATTTGCCACTAAAATGGCCCGTTTGGGCCATAGACAGCACCGTGGGGATGAGCTACCATGTTGTGTGTCGTGTAAGCGGTCAATGGACGTTCGTTCGACAGCCAGGCTTAGGAGGAGGCGCGATGCTAGAGACAGTCGGTGATGTGTTGAAGATAGGAAAAGATGTGGAGATGGTGGATCTACGGTTTACGGATCTGCTGGGTATGTGGCACCATTTCACCATGCCCGCACGGGAGCTATCCGAGGAACTCTTTGAGGAAGGAATCGGCTTTGACGGCTCATCTATCCGTGCATTTCGGGAAATCCACGAATCCGATATGATCCTGATTCCGGATCCCGGCACGGCATTTCTGGATCAGATATACGAGATCCCGACTCTGGTCCTGATCTGCGATATATACGAGCCGCTGACGCGACAGCCTTATACGCGAGATGCGCGCTTTGTCGCCAAGAAAGCCGAGGCGTACCTGACGCAGACAGGCATTGCCGATATCAGCTACTGGGGACCCGAGGCCGAGTTCTTTATGTTTGACAGTGTGCGCTATGGTGGGGGGACCAACAGCGCCTTCTACTATGTTGACAGCGTGGAGGGGTGGTGGAACAGCGGGCAGGAGGGTGGCAAGGGTGGACAGATCCCTGCAAAACGCGGCTACTTTCCGGTTCCACCGGTCGACACGCAGCAAGATGTGCGCAGCAGAATCGTGATGGCGCTGGAGTCGGCTGGTGTTCCCATCGAAGTGCATCATCACGAGGTGGCCACCGCAGGGCAATCTGAAATCGATATGCGTTATTCGACATTGGTGCGTATGGCTGACAGCGTGCAGATCTACAAGTACCTGGTTAAGAACGTCGCGCGTCAGAATGGCCTCACAGCGACTTTCATGCCCAAGCCTCTGTTTCAGGACAACGGTAGCGGTATGCACGTGCATCAGAGCTTGTGGCACGGAGATAGCAACGTTTTCTACGATGAGGCCGGATATGCGCAGCTTTCGGACACAGCGAAATTCTATATCGGAGGTCTACTGGCCCACGCACCGGCGCTGCTGGCGTTGGCTGCGCCGACGACCAACTCCTATCGCCGTCTGGTGCCAGGATTCGAGGCACCGGTGAACCTGGCCTATTCACAACGCAACCGATCAGCTGTCTGTCGCATCCCGGTGTATTCGAAGAACCCCAAGGCGAAGCGGGTGGAGTTCCGGGCGCCTGATCCTTCCTGCAACCCCTATCTCTGCTTTGCTGCGCTGTTGATGGCGGGGCTCGATGGGGTGCAGAGCCAGATTGATCCTGGAGAGCCGATGGACAAGGATCTCTATGATCTTCCACCGGAGGAGGCAGTTAAGATTCAGCAGGTTCCCGGATCGCTGGCTTCGGTTCTGGATGCCCTCGAGGCAGACCACGAGTTCCTACTCAAGGGCGACGTCTTCACGCCCGATATGCTTGAGGCCTACATCGCCTATAAGCGCACGGCGGAGGTGGATCCGATGCGGATGCGTCCGCATCCTTTCGAATTCACCATCTACTACGACATCTAGCTCTCTGAACTCAGAACCCGCTGGGGAGGTCGTCTGCTTGACCTCTCCAGCTTCTGCATCGGGTCTATCTTGAAGGGAGCCGCGTTCCTGATAGAATAACCCCGTTGTGCGATGATAGATCAGCGCATAGTTCGGTAGGCCTGGGATAGCCCTTCAGGATGCCATACTGTGCGCTTTTTGGCACGAATTGAGGTTTAGGACATCAGTGTCTTCAGATCAGATCGTGGAGATGGGCGCCGTCGACTCGGGAGGGCGAGACCTGCGCCTTCTCGATGCGCTGTCCAGTCTGAACGAGATTGGGATGGCAGTCAACCGGCTCGCGGCAGGGGAAAACAGGGGCATACGGTCAACACTGCAGCTGATCGTCGACCATGCAATCAAAGTGATACCTGGAGGAGCCGCCATCATCTACCCATATGATATGGAGGCACAGGTGTTAGATTCAACCTCGCGCGTTGTTGCAGGGACAACGGCACTGGTGCCCCCCGACTCCCCTCGTAGGGACGGCTTTGGCACGCGCGCGATTCGCCGACGACAGCGTGTGCTGTCTGATGAGGCGCTCGATATAGTTATTTCGTCTGCAGCGCTCGCGGCGGGCGTCAGGAGCGTAGCTTGCTTTCCGCTAGTGATTGCAGAACAGCCGGTTGGTGTGCTCTCCATCTACACAGCTACCGCTCGACAATATGGTGAGTTCGAGTTGCTGGTAATCGACGGATTGGTTAACTATGCGGCGATGGCGATCCACCAAGCCCGGCGTCTTGGGCACGTGCAGCGGGACTTGATTGGAGATGAGGATGCGCTCAATCGGCTCTGGCGCGCCGGGATGCTGATCTCGTCACGTCTAGGGCTGGATGATACATTGAAGGCCATTCTGCAGATGGCGCTGGATGTGACCAACGCTCACTATGGTATCTTCCGTCTTCTGGACGACAGTGGCGCTCATCTCGAGACTCGAGCCCTCGCTGGTGCCTCTGGTCGGCCCCAGATCAATGCGCTGCCGGTCGATGGCAGCAGTATTATGGGGTGGGTCGCTGTTCATCGCCAACCCCTGTGCATCCATGATCTGGAAGCCGCACCGTGGGTGCAGGTCTACCGACCTCTTGACGCGGATCTGCGGATGCGCTCCGAGTTGGCCGTGCCTTTGATAGGATCCAGTGGGCGGCTGGAGGGCGTGCTAAACCTGGAGAGCCCAGAGATCGGTGCATTTGGTGATCAGGATCGGCATCTAATTCAGTCGCTGGCAACCCAGGCCGTAATCGCAATTCAGGAGGCGCGTCTGCTGGACGCGTTGTTGGAGGTGGCACGCCTGCTTCTGATCCAGCCATATCCGCGTGTGTTTCAGCACCTTGTGACGCAGGCCTGCAACCTGCTGAATGCAGCTGCTAGCGCACTCTGGGTTCTGGAGGGAGAGAATCTGGTGCTGGCTGCGGCGACCTACGGGACGCCCCGGAGTGAACGCCTGCCGCTCCGTGGTAGTCTGACGGGACTGGCGGTTATCAGGCGAGCGCCGGTGATGTCGGAGGATGTGCGGGATGATCCCCGTTTCCACCGTGTCGATCTGGCGCAACAGTACGCCTGGACACGTGCGTTAATCGTGCCTTTGCTGTCGAGTGACGATGGCCAGGCCATTGGGGCTCTCAGCGTTTACAGTGTCCAGGGTGAATCGAGTCGTTTTACGGAGTCCGAATGGGACGAGAAAGTTCTCACCTGTCTTGCCTATTACGCGGCGTTGGCGCTCCAGAACGCTGACCATCAACAAGCTTTGCGTTTGGCTCAAGAACGCCAGGCTGTCGCCGAGACGTTTGCTGCTATCGGTGATGTGGCTGCTAATGCGCTTCACCATCTCAACAATAAGGTTGGCGCGATCCCGGTTCGGGTGCAAGGTATTCAGGACAAATGCCAAGTTGCTCTCCTGGCGGATGACTACCTGGCCTCCAACCTTAAGCAGATCGGTCAAAGTGCCCGCGAAGCTATGGAAGCTGTTCGAGACAGCTTGACCCATCTGCGTCCCATCAACCCCGCTCCGGTGAGTCTGATGCGTTGCGTGATCGCGGCTTTGGACGAGGCACAGCTGCCGCGCGGCGTTGAGGTTGAGATACAGACACTGGAGGGACTGCCGCCGGTGGTGGCTCATCAACGCAGCTTGATCTTCGTTTTCGTGAATTTGCTGGACAATGCTGTTGCGGCTATGCAGGGTAGCGGAACCATACGTGTTCGTGGCTGGAGTACCACTACTTGCATCGCAGTCACGGTGGCGGATGATGGTCCTGGGATCGCAGCCGAGCTTCACGAGCGCATCTTCGAATTCACCCCACCTGAGAAGATGCCGGAGCGCAATGGTAAACTGGGCTTTGGTCTATGGTGGGTCAAGACGCTGCTGATGCGCCTGGGCGGATCGATCTCGGTTGAGAGTGATGGAGAGCACGGTGCCACCTTCCAGCTAAGGCTGCCACGGGCTGAGACTTCTCATGTCTGAAATCGATGGGCTCTATGCTCTGGTAGTGGAGGACGAGCCGGCGTGGCGGCAGATCATCACCGAGATATTGATGGAGTGCAGCTTTGACGTCGATGTGGCTTACGATGTTGAGGGAGCTGCACGGTTGGTGCAGCAGCGTTCGCATAGATTGGCTGTCGTTGATCTCGCTCTAGGTGACGGGCAGGCTACTAACCAAGATGGACTGCACGTATTGGAGATTCTCCGGCGCCGCGATCCCGGTTGCGCGACGATCCTGCTCACTGGCTATGCGACGGTCGAGCTTGCTGTACGGGTCTTGAATGAATACGGTGCGCTCAGTTGTTTGAGGAAAGCGTCCTTCGACCGATCGGCATTTCAGCACCTCGCTAAACAGGCGCTACTAGCGCCTCCGATCTTTGAGACACCGGGTTCCAGAGTACCGTCTGCTCTGCATCGTGCTGCGGAGGTCATACCCGCCATCGCGGTCGGCTCACTGTTGGGTCCGGTTTTGATCGTCGAAGACGATGCCGGTTGGCGAAGTATTCTTGCTGAGCTCTTGGAAGATGTGGGCTATCGGATCCGTCTGTGCAACAGTTACGGCGAGGCGGTAGGCTGTCTACGGCGCGAGCAGTACACCATCGCGGTGGTTGATCTATCGCTGTGTGATGCGGTAGGAGTGTGCGATGCGACGCGACCTATGGACGGTTACCAGCTGCTGTCGATGGCTCAGCGCCAAGGGGTGCCGACAATCGTGGTGAGTGGCATGGCAGATCCCAGCGATATTGAGTGCGCCTATGAGTATTATGGCGTGCACGCTTATCTCGAAAAGCAGGTGTTCGACCGCCGAGCCTTTCTACAGGCCGTGATGGAAGCTCAAGAAGCCGGTAAAGCCGCCCAAGAGCTGTCCACGCTGACGGCGCGTGAGGCCGAGGTCTTAGCTTTTTTGACGCAAGGCATGACCAATAAGGAGATTGCCGACGCCCTGGTGATCTCCACCAACACGGTAAAGCACCATCTGACCTCCATCTTTGATAAGCTGGAGGTGCACACCCGAGCGGCTGCAGTCGCTAAGGCGACGACCGTCGGTCGGTCTGCCGAGCTGAACAGCCCCTAAGCGCTCACCATCTGTCTGCTGCGGGGTACCGCAGCAATTCTGATGCATCTCGGGCCCCTTGCATGTTGTGCGCAGCAATTGAGCCGCGCCAATATGTAGGAGGAGGGAGTTCATCGACATCACAGACGAAACTCATCCACCCCACTTTCTTAGTTAACTGATGCCAAGCGATAGGGCGGACTCGTCACTTGGCCACTAGATCCGCCATCGCGCTTATGCTAATTACTATGGTACCCTCTGCTGCCGAGCAGACTTGCCCGTGTCGTGAAGCTATGTATACTTCGGCCTACGAACGACCAGTGTAGGCTCCTGTTCACCGTGAACAGGAGCCTACACTAGCGCAAAGCGCATCGTCACTCCGAGTGCTGCGAGGCTTTTCTGTGCCAATCTATGAGTATTACTGTGGGGAATGCGGGGGGCGATTCCGCCACCTGGCTCGCTATATCGACGCCGCCGCCCCTGCTTGTCCTCGATGTGGCCAGCGGGACGTGGAGCGCCTGATTTCGGCCGCAAACCTGGTCCGGGGGGCCTCCGATCATCAGGCAGCACTCTGTCGGGAGGCATCCCAGGTGAACCGAGAGGATCTAAAGGCAGTAGCTCGATTCCTCGAAGCATCAGGTCGCCTGGAGGATGCATCCGGACTGTATGGGAGCCCTGCCTATCGGGAGTTGATTACACGACGGATGGAGGGGGCCAACGACAGGGAGCTTGGAGATCTCGTGGACGACTTGGTGGCGGCGTGCGATGCCTCAGAGGCGACGCAGGCAGCCAGTGCGCTTGTGCTCTCTGAGCAGGTTGGTAATCGCTTAGGTGCCCAGGGTCCGCCAGAGGACCATGATCCCGACCGTCCAATCTCGGAGAGCCGGGCGGATCTGGACTCGCGCTTTGACGCACGCCGGCGGTCGGACGATCTCGGCTGGGGATAATCGGGCAGCAGGGCGGCTGAGGACGCCACTCTCGAAGCCTTTCCAGGATGGAGGTGTGATGCAGAGTCCACTATGGCAAACTGTGAGAGATCTATTTTCCCGTTTGACGGGACGGTCCTTGCTTGCTGCGGGGCTTATTTGGGCCGTGCTTATGGGTGTTGCGCTCTCTTGTATGTTTGGGGTTATACAGCTGCCTGGACAGGGCATCGGCTCTGTAGCAACCGAGACCCCCGAGCAGGATGTTCTCCTGCCCCCAGAAGGTGGAACCGCTCCCGAACCCGACGACCCCGCATCTGAGACGGTTGACCCGCCGCCGGATACGGTCACCCTGCCGACACCGACCCCATTGCCCAACGCTTCGGATGTTGTTCACGATCTGCCGCCTCTGCCCTGGGGAGACTTTGGCTATGGCATCGCTGCGCATGTGATTTCAATGCCCGACTATACTGTGGTACAGATCAAGGATCATCTCAATCTGGAATGGGTAAAACAACAGGTGAGATGGGATCACTTTTCCCTCGAGCCTGGGCAGATGGACTGGAGCGGTTATGACGCGGTGGTCTATTTCGCTGCCCAGCACGATCTCAAACTGATGATGAGTGTCGTGGGTGCACCGGATTGGTCCCGCAGCTACTTTGATGACACTCCTGAAACTGCGCCCCCGGATGATCTAGGGCTCTTTGCCGCCTTTGTGGGTGAGCTTGTTGACCGGTACAAGGGTGATGTCCACGCGATTGAGGTCTGGAACGAGCAGAATCTTGATCGAGAATGGGATACGGAGCAAGGCGTCAATGCCCAGCGTTACGTGGAGATGCTGCGCTTGACCTATCAGGCCATCAAGAGTCGCGATCCTGACATCATCGTCATCAGTGGCGCGCTATCGCCCACCGGTGTTGTGGCCACAGATCCCCAGAGTGCGAATCGCTACACGGTGATCGACGACGCGATCTATTTCCAGCAGATGATTGATGCGGGCTTTCTCAACTACGCTGACTGCGTGGGTGTGCATCACAATGGGTATAATCTGCCACCAGACGTTGCTTGGGATGAGGGCTACGATAACCCCGATGCCGGCTTCCGGGGGCCTTTTGATGCACCACATCGTTCCTTCTCGTTTAAGAGCACGCTTTGGACCTATCACGAGATGGTCCAAGAGGCTGGTCGCAACACGCCACTCTGTGTTACCGAGTTCGGCTGGGCGACATCGGAAGGGTTTGACGGTACGCCGCCTGGGTTTGAGTTCGCTGACGATAACACGTTGGAGGATCAGAAGGAGTGGGCGATTGAGGCCTTCCAGCTAATGCGGGAATGGGGCTTTGTGCATCTGGCCTTTCTGTGGAATCTCGATTACTCGTACAAAGGAGGGCTTGGGGCGACAGATCCCAACGCCCCCTACAGTATCCTTGATCTCCAGGGTGCTCCGCGGCCGGCCTTCAAAGTGTTAGGAGATATGCCGAAGATACCCTGATCACCGCAGGACGTATCAGACGGCTCGTCGATGATCCCTGTGATTCGGAACAGTGAAGGCCGCCAGCGGGTATGGCTTCAGGCTGTCCTGCTGATGGTTTGTGGTGTCTTTTTGATTGTCTTGAGCCTCTTCGTGTTTGGAGAAGCGAGGGGGATCCGGCCTGCTCCTGCACCCACCGCGACCTCGTGGCCTTTGGAGGGGGAGGTAGATTCTCCAGGCTATGGGATCAACGTACATATGTGGTGGGATCCCTGGGCTGCTGTTCGTCGCGATTGGCCTTTGATCAAGGACGCCGGTTTCTCATGGGTCAAACAGCGGGTCGCATGGCGGGATGTGGAGGGTGCCGGTCCGGGCATCTATGAGTGGGCTCACCTCGATCGGATTGTGGACGAGGCGGGACAGGCAGCGCTGAGCCTGATATTGCGCGTGGACTATCCACCCTACTGGGCGCATCGTGCCGCCTCTGAGGAAGGTCCCTATTTGCCTGTCTCGCCAGATGCCTTCGGAAACTTCTGTTCTGCATTGGCCTCGCGTTACCGAGGGCGGGTGCGCGGTTACCAGGTGTGGAATGAGCCAAATCTCGCCCGCGAGTGGAACGGTTATGCTCCAAATCCAGAGGGTTACGTTCAGCTATTGCGGCATTGCTATGCGGCCATCAAAGCCGCTGATTCTCAGGCCCTGATTATCTCAGCGGGTTTGGCTCCCACGGGCTCCTCGTTGCCTGAGGCGATCCCCGATACTCAGTATCTCGTGGCGATGTATGAAGCCGGTGCTTCACCCTATTTCGATCTACTGGGTCTGAATGCCCCGGGATATAAGGCCCCTCCGGAGATGGCGCCAGAGGTCGTCGCGGATCCAGATCTTGGCTATGGTGGTCAAGCCTTCTTCTGCTTTCGGCACGTTGAGCAAATGCGGGCGATTATGGAGGACCATGGCGATGCGCACAAACAGGTTGCCCTGTTGGAGTTTGGCTGGCATACCAATGCCAGTCCAGACCACCCGGAGTATGCCTGGTTTGCTGTGACGCCCGAGGAGCAGGCGAGCTATCTCGTGCGGGCTTTCGAGTATGCCCGGCAGCACTGGTCCCCGTGGATTGGACCGATGTTCGTCTGGAATCTCCCGGACTCACAATGGACCCCGCAGGACGAGGAGTTCTGGTGGGGTGTGGTGGACCCCTTCTGGTGGGGTTCCGCTGGAGATCCAAGTGGCTGGGGTGGGGGCGAGCTGCGCCCTGCCTATGAGGCTCTGAAGGAGATGGAGAAGCCTTAAGAGCTCGTTTGCTTGTCGCTTATCCGATTGTGAGTATAATTCTGGGGTAAGGGGAAGTGTCGGAACTGGCAGACGAGCATGACTTAGGATCATGTGCCGCGAGGCGTGCGGGTTCAAATCCCGCCTTCCCCAACGGAGGGGCGAGATCAGTCTAACCAGAGTGTCATCTGGGGGGCGGGAAGACTCGCCCCTCACTGGTTAGCTTTTCGGTGCGGGGTGACCTACAATGAGCCATACTCGATCGAGGAATCCTGGCGGGCACGATGGGTCACTGCTGCCCGGAGTTCCTCCCGAGGCTGAGCCTTCTTTCACCTTGGCCAGCTGGGACCAGATCTTGGCTTGGGCGCGCCAGCGCTCCCTGCGACCGGTATTCTTCGGTTCAGCGTGTTGCACTCTGACCGGGAGGGGTGCAGAAGCCTCAAACTACGCTGTCACCGCTCTAGGTGAGGAGGCGATGTGGACGAATCCGGAGCAGGCTGATCTGCTCATTGTCAGCGGGCCGGTGACGCAGAAGGTAGCGCCGACGCTGCTGAGAATCTACGAGCAGATGGCCGAACCTACCCACGTCATCGCTCTGGGTGCCTGTGCGATCTCAGGTGGGCCCTATGAGCGAGGGTATCACGTTGTTCCTGGTGTAGATCGCTTGATCCCGGTGGACGTCTACGTCACTGGATGTCCTCCCCGGCCTGCGTCTCTATGGAGAGCAATCTCGGCTCTTCCAGCGTACCATGACCCACCGTCGCTCAATGACACCGATAAGTTGCATCCAGACGAGGCGTCGAGGGCGGCGGGGTCATCTCTGAAGCCCAAGTCGCTCGCCGACCAGGAACTCCACAGCGCCAGCCGCACCCTAGTAGATGACGAGTAGGAAGGTGGAGAGCGTTCACGGGATGCCTGCAGAGGTCTGGGAATGCGTGCAGGCTCGGTTTCCTGGCCTTTTGCGACGGGACCAATCACCGGACCTGAATGATCAGGAGAGCGCTACATCCAGTGGTGCACAGCGGTTGGCCCAAGCTTTGTCCCGACCAAGCCGACTGCAGCATTCCGGCTATGAAGGCGGCTTAGTGGCCGCACAAAACCTCCTTCCCATTTTGGCCTTTCTGCGGGATGATCTGGGGTATACTTATCTGATCGACCTTACGGCGGCAGACTATCCGGAGTCTCCAAGCCCGCTCCCGCCCCACATCGATGTGGTCTACTACCTGTGTCGCATCCAAAGTCGCGGCTACATCACGTTGCACGTCCACATTGCACGACAGCACCCAAGACTGCCGTCCATCAGCGCGGAGTTTCCTGCGGCCGGGCTTCGCGAGCGGGAGGTCTGGGATATGTTTGGCGTGCGTTTCGAAGGGCATCCTGATCCGCGGCGCCTGCTGTTATGGGAGGGTTTCGACGGCTTTCCTCTGCGGAAGGACTGGCACGAACCTTGCTATGAAGGAGTGCACAAGCCCTTCCGCAATCGTTTCCCGGATGGCGGTATCCCGGCCTCTGTTGCAGTGCGCCGGTCCTCCCCCTCAGTTCCCGAGATGAGCGTTGGTCGGGCTGTCGACAGCGACCGCGGTCAAACCCAGCGGCTGCTCTGGGATCGCATGGCGTCAGCCGACTGCACGTTTCAGCATCACTTAGCACCAGATGAGCGGTTACTTGAGGTCAGTCCCCGCGATTTTGGTGCCCCTGGCACTCTACGATTGGCCTTACGGGTGGCGGGAGAGACGATCCAGCACGTCGAGCCTGTGGTTGGTTGTCTTCATCGAGGCCACGAGAAGTTCGGTGAACGCAATACGTGGTTGCAGAACCTCGCCTATGCGGATCGGCTTGATCCCATTGATGGATCGTCCACCAGTCTTGCTTACTGTAGTGCTGTGGAGCGCTTGCTGGGGTGGGAGGTTCCCGAGCGCGCTCAGTACATACGTGTGATCTTCTCTGAGTTTTCCCGGATGCTCAGCCACCTATGGGTCGTCGGTCTTTTTGGTCAAGAACTAGGCCTGGCTTTACCCGCCGCGTCGGAGGTACGCGGCTTGATCCTTGATCTCTTCGAGCGTGCTACAGGAAGGCGGCGGCTCTTCAACGTTATGCGACCCGGTGGCGTGGCTTACGATCTTCCGAAGGATTGGGTGCTGCGAGCCACGGAGCTGGTCGTTGAGGGCCTGCCGCGAGCAATACGGTCGGTCCAGCGCAGCTTGTTGGACAACGAGATTGTGCGGGCGCGAAGTGTGGGAGTCGGCGTATTGTCGTCTGAGGCAGCTGTGGCCTATGGTGTCTCTGGGCCCGTGCTGAGAGCTTGTGGCATTTCATATGACGTGCGGAGGGCTGAGTCTTACGGCGTCTACGGACAGTTCGATTTCGAGGTGTCGACGCGTGAGGAAGGCGATACATTCGCGCGAATTTCGGTGCGGTTCGATGAGATATGGCAGAGCCTGCGCATCTTGGCGCAAGCCTTGAACCAGCTTTCGTCCGGGAAGGCTGATGGACGCATTCAAGCCTGCGGCCTCGCTCCCCTGATGCGAATTCCGTCCGGCGAGACCTACAGTCGTATCGAGGCGCCGCAGGGAGAGTTGGGATGCTATTTGGTTTCAGATGGCGGTGCAAATCCGTATCGTTATCATGTCCGCACCCCCTCACTGTCGAACCTGGCGCCGCTAAGCGCACTGGCGCGTGGCGCGAGGATAGCGGATGTTCCGGTGATTTTGAGCAGTATTGCACCCACGCAGGGCGAGGTGGATCGCTGATGTACGGAAAGGGCATCGTCAGAACCTGGGTCGTTGCGCTGCAGGCGTTCTTCCTGGCCTACGTCAGAGAGATGCGCCGCTGGTTCTGGCGGCCAAAGGCTGAACCGGAGATGAGAACCGGTGACATTGGTGGACCTACACGCGTCACCCCGCGGTGCGGTACCCTACCGAGCTTTGTGATGGATATCGAGCCGGAGCGGCTAAGGTGTACGGCCTGCGGGATCTGCACTCAGGTTTGCCCGGTCCAGTGTATCTGGATTGAGCGCGCTCGCACACCTGAGGGGCGTCCGCGATCCTATCCTGCGGCTTGCTACGTGGATGTCGGTTTCTGTATCGGCTGCGGTTTCTGTGCTGAGTTCTGCCCTTTCGATGCAATCGAGATGAGCCTTGATCGCGAAACCGTGTCCTTTGGCCGTCCCGGACCGATGAACGCGGCAGATCTAGCCAGCCAGATATTCTAGCCAGATCTGTCCGCGTCCAGCCCAAGCCGTTGAGGGTGACCTACTCCCTGGCAGCCTCACGCTTGGTCTTGGTGGAGGTCTTTGAGCAGCTGGTGCGCGCGCTCAGTGAGTTCCATACAAGCGCGCCCGTTATGATAGGGGCATTTCCAGAAGCTCACCTTCGCCTCATCTGCACCCGGGCTCCGGTCGCGTTTGACGTACCGCAACCATTCTCCGTACTCGTGGTCGATTAGGTGTTCCTCGATGAAGTCCCAACTTGCAGCGGCGGCCTCGAGATAGTGTTGTTCACCACTGAGCTGGTAAGCGTTCAGGAATCCAACGGCTGCCTCAGCCTGAGGCCACCACTGCTTAGTGGTATCTACGTCTCCGTCGGGTCCGGCTTCGTAGATCAGCGCGCCGTCGGAATCAAGTCCCTCATCGTATACCGTTTGTGCCATCCTGACCGCTATATCTCGGGCTTCGGCGTCCAGTTCAGGATCTCCAGCGATGCCTGTCGACTCCACCAGGAGCCAGCTGGCTTCGATGTCGTGACCATAGGAGACGTTAACGGACCGCGGATTCCAGGCGGCGTCAAAGAAGAGCGTCATCTGATAGGTGTCAGGGGCAATGATCCGGTTCATCATCAGCTGCAGCAGTTCGATCAGCCTGGATCGCAGGCCTGGGTCAGGCCAGACTCGCAGCAGGTTGGCGTAGGCTTCCATAATATGGAGATGCGTGTTCATCGACTTCGCCACGTTCAGATCCACCGGACTCAGGCGCATCTCCTCAGCGGGTTGCCACGTCCGGTTTCGGGCCTCGAAGTAACCGCCGTGCTCTGGGTCGTAACTGTGCTGCTCCATCGCCGCATAGATCTCGCGGGCCTTATCGAGGGCATCCTGCATTCCGGTAGCACCGAAGTATTCCGAAAGGCCATAGATACCGAATGCTTGGCCGTAGAGCTGCTTCTGCTCGCGGATGGGTGTGCCATCAGCGGCAACCATCCAGTATAGTCCTCCGTACTCTTGATCCCAGAACCGGGTCAGCAGATCCTCATAGGCTCGGTCGGCCATAGCTCGATAAGCGGTGTTTTGATAGCGGCGGTAGGCAGCAGAGTAAGTCCAGAGGATACGCGATGTGAGCAAGCTGCCTCGCGGCGCTTCTGAGTGCACAACCAGATCATTGGTGATCTCTCCATAGAAGCCGCCGCGTGTCTCGTCCCCCGTGTGCTTGATCCAGAAGGGCAGGATGTTCTCCCGCAGCTCCACCTCAGCACGCTGCATCAGAGTTCTCAGTGTGGGCTCAACAGGTCTTGTTGACATACTTGTGTCTCTCAGACTCAACCTTCCAACGCCGCGATCGCCTGCCGGACGATCCCGGAGAAGTCTTCGACCCTGAGGCTTGCGCCGCCTACCAGCGCCCCGTCAATCTCCTGCATCACGATGAAGCTGGCGATATTCTGTGGCTTGACGCTGCCGCCGTACTGGACCGGGATGACCTCTGCCGTCTCAGTGTCGTAGAGATCCTTTAGCACTTCGCGTATAGCGGTGCGGATGATGCGATCTGCGTCGTCCGGCATAGCCGTCCGTCCGGTCCCAATGGCCCAGATGGGCTCATAGGCCAGGACAACCTTCCGCGCGTCTGCCGAAGAGACATCAGCAAAGGCGCCCCGAATCTGCTGCCCTACGAAGCTGACTGTTTCCCCGGCTTCGTTTTGTTCCAGACTCTCACCCACACAGACGATGGGCACTATCCCGTGAGCCAGGGCGGCTTTCAGTCTCTTGTTGACGGTTTGGTCCGTCTCGCTGAAGTACTGGCGGCGTTCGGAGTGGCCGATGATAACGTGGGTGCTCAACTCCTTGACCATTAGCGGTGAGATCTCACCGGTATAGGCGCCGCTCTCCTCCCAGTGTAGATTCTGGGCTCCGACGCCGATATTGGTGCCCGCCAGACATTGGCTGACGGTGCTGAGGGCTGTTGCTGGTGGGCAGACGGCGAGATCCAAACTGGTGACGTCGGCTAACGCTGACTTAAGTCCTGTGGCAAGCTCCAGAGCCTCGAACACGGTCTTGTGCATCTTCCAGTTACCTGCAATAAACGGTCTGCGCATCATACTCTCCTGTCGTTGCTAGGCCCTGATCATCAGGGCCTGGTCTCTCACTGAGTGGATCTACTTTTCGTCCAGAGCCGCGATGCCAGGGAGTGTTTTGCCCTCTAGGAATTCCAGGCTGGCGCCACCGCCTGTTGAGACGTGGCTTACCTTGTCGGCCACCCCGGCCTGATTGATCGCCGAGGCCGAGTCACCGCCACCGATGATGGTTACCGCATCCAGACCTGCCAGTGCCTCGGCGATGGCATAAGTGCCTTTGGCAAAACTGGGCATCTCGAAGACACCCATCGGCCCATTCCAAACGACGGTATTGGCCTCGGCGAGCTCGTTCTTGAACAGGGCCGCTGTCTCGGGGCCGATGTCTAGGATACGCCATCCGGGCGGTACGTGATCGACTGTCACGACCTGTTGGTTGGCATCGTTGGTGAAGTCATCGGCGATAACAGCGTCAACGGGCAAGACCAGTTTTTCACCAGCTTGCGCCATCAGGGTCTTGGCTGTCTCCAGCGCCTCAGGCTCCACGAGCGACTCTCCCACCTCCAAACCTTTAGCTTGGAGGAAGGTGTTGGCCATCCCCCCACCGATGAGGATGGTATCGGCCTTGTTGAGCAGATTCTCGACAACGCCTATCTTGTCGGACACTTTCGCACCACCGAGGATGACGACGTAGGGTGACTCTGGGTCGGCGACCGCCTTTCCGAGGAATTTGATCTCCTTCTCGATGAGAAATCCGGCGACTGCCGGCAACTTCTCTGCCACGCCTACCGTGCTAGCGTGCGCACGATGTGCGGTTCCGAAGGCATCATTGACATAGACATCCCCTAGTCGCGCGAGCTTTTCGGCCAGCTCTGAGTTGTTCTTCGTCTCTCCGCTCTCAAAGCGTGTGTTCTCCAGGAGCAGTACCTCGCCGGGCTTTAGGGCCTTGGCCAGCGCCTCGATCTCATCGCCAACCACCGCTGGTGCCATTCCTACCTTCTGCCCCAATAATCCGCCCAGCCGCTCGGCTACCGGTCGTAGGCTGAGCTTCGGATCGACACCTTGAGGGCGCCCCAAGTGCGACATCAGGATCAGCGCTCCGTTTTGCTCTATGATATATTGGATAGTCGGTAGGGCTGCCTGAATCCGCGTATCGTCGGTGATCTTGCCATCATCCAGCGGCACGTTGAAATCCACGCGCATCAGGACGCGCTTTCCCTGCAGATCAATGTCGCGAACTGTTTTCTTGTCCATACTTTTCCTCCCTAGCTTGATAGACAAACGTGAACAGCCAAAAAAAGGGATAAGGAAGGCTCCTTATCCCTTCAGGTGCTCTCGAGAGCCTGTCCTTACAACTTGCTGGCGATGATTGCTGCCAGGTCGGCGACCCGACAGGAATACCCCCATTCATTATCGTACCAAGAGATGACTTTGACAAAACGCGGTCCCAGCGACTTAGTCAACTCGGCATCCACAATGGAGGAGCGGCTATCGCCCTTAAAGTCCATCGAGACGAGCGGCTCCTCGGAGAAGCCTAGGATACCAGCAAGCTGCCCCTGTGCGGCTTCTTTTAGTGCGGCGTTCACCGTCTCGGCAGTGGCTTCGGCCTTGAACTGCACAACGAGATCGACTACGGAGACCGTAGCGGTCGGAACCCGCATTGCCATACCATCGACGATGCCCGTGAGCTCAGGCAACACCAGTGCAACGGCCTTGGCGGCTCCGGTCGTGGTGGGGATTATATTCAGCCCTGCCGCGCGCGCGCGACGCAGATCCTTGTGGCCTTGATCCAGGGTGTTCTGATCGTTGGTGTAGGCGTGCACTGTTGTCATCAAGCCATACTCGATACCAAACGTCTCATGCAGGACCTTGGCAACAGGCGCCAGACAGTTGGTCGTGCACGATGCATTGGACACAATGTGGTGTCGATCTGCATCGTAGTCCTTATCGTTGACGCCGAGCACGACGGTGATGTCCTCTCCCTTAGCGGGTGCGGTGATGATGGCCTTCTTGGCTCCGGCTTTCAGATGCTTACCTGCGCCGTCGCGGTCGCGGAAGATACCCGTGGATTCGATAGCGATATCAACGCCTAGCTCAGTCCAGGGAAGCTCCTCTGGATTGCGAATCGCCAAAGCTTTGATCTTCTTGCCATTGATGCTTATGGCATCCTGGGTATAGGAGACCTCGCCTTCGAACTCGCCATAGTTGGAATCGTATTTGAAGAGATGCGCGTTGGTCTTGGTGTCAAACAGGTCATTGATGCCAACAACCTCGAGCTCATCCGAATGTAACTCCAAGATTGTGCGCAGCACCTGCCTCCCGATACGTCCAAACCCGTTAATTCCTACCTTTGTGGCCATAGTTGCCCCTTGTGAATTGAGATGGTGATCTGGTTGGAGTTCCAGGATTGGCGATTAGGTGAACGCGTGGCCGCGCATCCTCATCGCCAATCGCGCAACGCCAATCCTATCTCAACAGTGCCATCAGCGCCTCAGCCAGCTTGTGGCTGTCGTGATGACGGCCCAGCGTTTCGTCGACCAGGTCTGTCTGGAAAACGCGCAGCTGTCTGGAGGCCTCGAAATCAGGCTTGACCCACTCGATCTGGTCGACAACCGGCAGCCCTTTGGGCGTGCTCGTATTGATCAGCAGGACATCGATCACATCTTTTCCCAGCTGCTGTTCCAGGGCATCAATGTGGGCTTGCGCCGTATATCCATCCGTCTCGCCTATCTGAGTTGCGACGTTGCAGACATAGACCTTCAGCCCACGCGCTACGTTCAGGGCTGCCACGATCTCTGGCACCAACAGGTTAGGAAGAATGCTCGTATAGAGGCTGCCCGGGCCAATGATGATCAGGTCGGCGGCTAAGAGCGCTTGGACGGCGCCGGGATAGGCACTGGGCGCCCCTGGCTGGAGCATCACGCGCAAGATGCGACCGTGGGCCTTCGGGATTTCCGATTCGCCGCAGACGCGCACAGGAGTCTGGTTGTCTTTGGCGATGTCAGCACAGAGCGTCACGGCCTCAAGCGTACTGGGCACAACCCGACCCTGCACGGCCAGTACCTGGCTGGAAGCCTTGATCGCCGCGTCGAAGGAGCCGGTGATTCCGGCCATTGCCGTGATGAAGAGATTGCCAAAGCTATGGCCCGAAAGGTCACGTCCGTCGGCGAAACGGTATTGGAAGAGCCGTGTCACCAGCGACTCGTCATCGGCCAGCGCTGCAATGCAGTTTCGGAAGTCGCCCGGCGGCAGAATCCCAACCTCGCGTCGCAGACGTCCTGACGAGCCGCCATCATCGGCGACGGTGACGATGGCCGTCAGATTGGACGTAAACGTTTTCAGCCCCCGCAGCACGGTGGCTTGGCCGTGTCCGCCACCAATCACCGTCACTTTTGGCCCTCGACCGCGCCGTCGATAGTCGTGGAGCGCCACGGGAATGGCGGGGTGATCCCCTTGCAGAAAAGGGGCCAGCAGCGCGTGATTTAGCCCCCACAGTCCATAGCTCAGAGCGCCTAGGCCGACAACAACAAATAGCCCGGCTCTGATCGCAGGCGGCAAGAATTGCAGTGTCAGATAGTAAAAGTGACTTGGGAGCGGATAGGACGCGCGTAGCACCTGTGACCCACCCAGACTCAGCAATCCAACGCCCAGGGTTAGAAAGACCAGCCAGCGTTTGACGCCCAGGCCGGGCACGAGCCACCTTAGGTGGGTTCGCCAGCCCCGCCCTGCGGCTTGGTTCACCCTCCGCTTCATCGCCCTATCTCGAGGCTGATCGGTGTCCGCTACTGAATGCGGGCGACAACTCGCGCATCCTTCCAGAACTCTTCAAGTCGATAGTAGTCCCGTACGTCCTCGCTGAATAGATGCACGACCACGCTATTGTAATCCATCAGAATCCATCCGGAGTCGGGGTCACCCTCGACGCTGAGAGCATACCGCGGCGTATCACCCTGTTTCAGAGCTTCGCTAATCGCATTCTCCAAGGCGCTCAGCTGGCGTTTGCTCCCGGTAGTACAAATCACAAAATAGTCTGTGAATGTCGTCACTTCTTGCAGGTCGAGAATCAAGATGTCCTCGCCTTGCCGATCATCTATGATGTCGACGATCTGGTTTGCTAGCTCCAGGCTCTCCACCTAGCCTCCTCTGGCTCTTATACACCGGTCCTCACGCTGGTCATTTCCCGACGAGACGGGTCCACGCTTGTCAATTGTAGCACGGTATCGGAGTTTCCGCCTTCAACCCATTAGTGACTTAGCAGGTGGACCAATAGGTCAACCGCGCCTTCGACATCGGTGACATCGATCATTTCGGAGGTCGTGTGAACGTAACGGCACGGTATGCTGAGGCAGCCACTGGGGACGCCACGCCTCACAAGTTGCATCGCAGCTGCGTCAGTGCTGCCTCTGAGCAAAACCTCCATCTGGTAGGGTACTTTAGCCTGCTCACCTGCGTCGACCAGCATATCGCGTACCTTGGGATGGGCAATCATGCCTGAGTCCTTGACCTTGATCGCTGGCCCTCCGCCCAGGCTCACGTCCATCGGCAGAGCCTTCGGCGTATCTCCCGTGGATGTGACATCCACCGAGATCGCCAGGTCTGGTTCGATTCGGTAGGCCGAGGTGCGCGCTCCGGAAAGGGTGATCTCCTCTTGCGTTGTGAAGACGAAGAAGACGTCGTGATGCGGTTGCTCCAGGCGGCGCAGCGCCTCGATAAGGACATAGCAGCCTATACGATTATCCATTGCTTTGCTTATCAGGCGATTGCCTTGTTTCTGGAGTGGCCCGACGAAGACCGCCGGGTCTCCAACGCGCACCGGGCAGTCTTCGCGCCCGGTGGCACCGACGTCTACATAGAGGTGTGACAGCGCCGGCACTTTTGACGTCTCCTCTCGACGTTCAACGTAGATAGGACCCGATGTACCATCGGCGAATTTGGCTCGTGTTCCGATACGGCTGATTGCCTGAAGGCCACCAATTGACGTGAAGCGGACAAATCCTTTCTCCTCGATGTGGGTTGCCATCAACCCTATCTCATCCATATGGGCTGCCAACAGTATCTTCTGTCGTTGCCCTTCTTTTCCCTTGCCGCGCTGAAGACTGACCAGGCTGCCCAGGGCGTCGACGCGTATTTCTGTTGCTTTGGGCTCGATCGCATTGCGAATGACACCGCGGATGCGGTCCTCATAGCCAGAGGGGCCAAAGGTCTGTGTGAGTGTTTCTAGCAGGGTTAGATCCAAGATTCACTCCTTCTTCTGCAACTGCGGTTAATGTTGGGCAGGCTTACCAGGATTCCTGAGCGAAACTGCTCTGGTCTACTAAAATCCGATCCCGTGAGATCTGTCGGACGGCTGTGTTGACCAACTCAACCAGTCCGGATAGGTCATCTGCGTTGAGCAGCGAGACGGGACTGTGGATATAGCGGCACGGTACCGCGATCGTGATGGACGGCACTCCGGCTCTAGTGCGGTGGATGCCACCGGCATCGGTGCCGCCAATGCCGGGCTGTTTAAACTGATACGGGAAGCCCTCAGCCTCCGCAACCCGGACGAAGTGACGCAGCAAGCGTGGTGGCGTGATGTAGGAGCGGTCCATAACCGTGATGGCCGGCCCCTTGCCCACCTCAGTTGTCGGGCTCACGTCCGGCTCCTCTTTCGGCAGGTCATCGGCAAGGGTGCCTTCCAACGCGATTGCCACATCCGGCTTCACAGTGTAAGCTGCCACCTGGGCTCCTCGCAGCCCGACTTCCTCCTGAACAGTGAAGGCACCAAAGACGTCGAAAGGAAATCTTTCCGCCCGCAACAGCCCAATCAGGGCTGCGCAGCCAGCCCGATCGTCAAAGGCTTTGCCAAGGCAGCTTTCACCTAAAGTCTGGAATCGGGTCGCAAAGACCATCGTCGTCCCGACCGGTGCCAAACGCTCGGCTTCATCCCGGCTGCTAGCACCGACATCGACGGCCAGTTGTCCTATGTCCGTTGCCTTCCTCCGAGTCGCGGTGTCCGTGCGATGCACTGCCTTCAGGCCGATGACGCCGGGGAGCGCTGCTTGGCCTACCCGAACCGTCAGCCCAGGCAGTAACCGCGAAGGAATACCGCCCACCGTCTCCACTCGGAGCCCCCCGTCGCTGGTGTGCCCCACTACCATCAAACCCACCTCGTCCATATGTGCCGTAATCAGCACGCGCAGAGACGAGGTGCCAGTCCCCGCCTTGTGGGTAATAAGATTGCCTACAGCGTCTATCTTGAGATCGTCGATCTGTCCCTCGAGCAGCGGGCGTATCGCGCGCCGAACCTCCGTCTCATCGCCAGATACACCGGGGGCATTCGAGAGGATCTCCAAATGCTGGATTAGGCTGTTCATAGTGAGTCCTCCCACTGCGGAAGAAAACCGGACGTCAGCCGGGCGACGAAGCTCGTCAGCAGGCGTCCAGCACGCTCGATGTCACGAAGCGCAACGGTCTCCACCGGCTGGTGCATATAGCGCAGTGGGATGGAGATCAGGCCTGCCGGTACACCCTCTCTGGCAAGCTGGATGCCCCAAGCATCGGTCCCGCTCGAACCGGGCAGTGGCTCTATCACGTAAGGAATCTCTTCGGCCTTTGCAGCTTCCTTGAGTTGCGCTACCATCTCCGGATGGAAGTTGGGGCCCACGCCAATGGTGGGACCCTCGTCCAGTTCGAAGACGCCCGGATCGCTGTCATTATGTTGCTTCGCGAAGGTTACGTCGAGCGCGATGGCGAGGTCAGGTGCCACACCATAGGCGCTGGTGATCGCTCCCTTGATCCCGACCTCCTCCTGAACCGTGGCTACGGCGCAGAAGTCCCAGCTGTGTCGGCGATGACGCAAATACTCAAGCGCCAGGGTCAGCGCGGCTACCGACGCACGGTTGTCCATTGCCTTGCCGGCTGCACGTCCATTCTTGAGTGTCAGCAGTGGCTGCTCGACGGTGATGTGATCGCCTACGCGGACCGAATCTTTGACTACGCCTGCAGGCAGGCCCACATCGACAAACAGCGCGTGCCACGGGGGGATCGTCTGACGCTCGGCAGCCGGCAGCACGTGGGGTGGGCGACTGCCGATGATGCCGGGGAGTTCGCGGCGCCCGTGGACCCGTACCTGGAGGCCCAGCAGAACACGCCGATCCGTCCCGCCGAGGGAGTTGATGCGCAAAAAGCCATCTTCGATGCCGGTGACGATCAGTCCGATCTCGTCCATATGGGCGGCGGCCATCACCGTCTCCCCGCGGCCTGCTTCAGCCATCGAGCTCGTGCCGCGCTGCAGCGCGATGAGATTGCCCAGTGCATCAACTTGGAGTTCGTCAGCCAGCGGCCGCCACAGTGTTTGGACCATCTCGCGGATGGCTTCCTCGCGTCCAGGCGGCCCTGAGGCTTCTACAAGATCCTTGAGTAATTCTGAAGTTTCCACGGGTCTCCTTGCTACCATGCCGCGGGCGTTTCAAGCGTCGCGGTTGGTGTTGGGGTTGCTGTCGAGGTTGGCGTCGCGGTCGGCCCAGGCTCCGGGGTTGGTGTAAAGGTGGGGGTTGGTGTCGACACCAGTGGCGTCGGCGTCACCGTCGGGGTGACAGTAGGCGTCGGGGACAGTGGAGTTGGCGTCCACGTCACGGTCGGGGAGGGTGTCACCGTTGGTGTCACCGTTGGTGTCTCGGTTGGGGTTGGTGTCTCGGTTGGGGTTGGTGTCGGTGTGTCTGTGGGTGTCTCCGTAGGTGTGGGAGTCTCGGTGGGTATTGGCGTTGGTGTGCGGGTCGGTGGAAACCACTGGGTGGGTGTCGGCCCAATCGTCCTTGGCGGGGGCTCGGTACCCGGACCTACTTCGTAAGGCGTCTCGCTCGGTGTCGCATCCGGTGTCGTGACGCTGGTTGGTGTCGTTGCTGGCCCGGGTGATGGGGGACGGATAGCCAATGCCACGAATCCGAGACAATAGCAGGGAATCGTCGCGATGATGATGGCGATCAGTACAGTATAGATGGGTCTCTGCGCGCGCAGCTTTTCCATAGTCAAGTTGATCATAGCATCGTTCGGAAGGCTGTCAAAGACTAAGAATCAACGTGGCGTCTGGGGCGGGCCTGAGAGATGCGGGGGATCGTCGGCTGGGAAGACGAGAGCTGCGGCAGGCAGACAGTAACCAGTCGTCGAATAACGAACACTGGTCAACCAGAGACAGCCTATGCGCTTGGACGGTGGATGCGCAGAGGAACGGAGAGGGTATCACGGCGGGGCAAAGCGAATCTGGACGAGCACATCCAGCCTGGCCGAATCCTTCCACAGCTGGCTCCGCCCATATCTCACAATTCATCTCGGCATACCACACTGGTTGTTTCCGCTCCTGACCTTGCGGTGGAATCACCACACCTTCCGACGCGGCAAGCGAGAGGGAAGCAGCCCGCTGGAACTGGCGGGCGTTGAGGATGTCCGTTCGCTATCTGAAGCGTTGAACCAGGTATTGAGCTCAATGGACCCGCATGATCCCGAGATGCCAGAGGAAACCGAAACGATCCTGGATTTCGCGGCGCTCTTTTCCTCGGAGCCTGCTTTTGTGGCGGCATGAGTTGTTAAGGTGCTCGAAAGTGTCAACCTAACTCACCCGGAAAATGAACCATCCCCCACTGTCCAGTACGAATTATTAGCGCTGAGCAGTGCTGAGTCAAAACCGGTAGCTGGGATAGCGTAACAATTCCGATACACCACGGAATCCCCACATATTGTTCGGAGCAACACTGAGTGACTTATTATCAAGGACGAAAAAACAGCCGGGCCATACCCTACTACAAGCAGTGGATAGCCGAGAATTTTTCCTATATATAGTGGCTT
>PWVB01000422.1 GCA_003562365.1 Anaerolineae bacterium | reverse complement strand
TTTCGGCCTCATAGGTGGCAAAAACTCCTTTACACTTTCGAGCAGCCAAGACCTCGAAAACAAGTCCAAAAGCCGTGGAAAAGGCGTTTGGTGGGCCAAATCGAGTGATTTTCGCCACTCTTAGTCCCCGAACGGCCTCTCTCAACTCATAGAATTTGTAAAGGAGTTTTTTTAGCCCGAATGAACCATGCCCCCGCATCAAATTGGCTCAGCTGTATCCATCATTTGACGATTGAAGTGATACTAGGCTGAACGACAAACATTCGGTTCACAAGGGACCTAACCGGCGTGTCGCCTCCACGCGGCAATGAGCCCTCTAGGTGCGCCCGCCGTCTTCAAGCAGCTTGATTTTCTAGCATTACCCAGTATCATTTTCTTACTTGATAGATTCCTTACTAAGGAGGATGAAATGCTACATAACATAGGTGTCGCCGAGCTGATCCTGATCCTCGTCATCGCGATCCTGATCTTTGGCCCAGGGCGGATTGGCAGGATCGGATCGGAGTTGGGGAGGGGCATCCGCGGCTTCAAGGAAGGCGTCGGTACGGTCGAACACGACGAGGATGCTGACGAAGAACCGGTCAGCAAACCTGAGAGCGAATAGCTCAACCCTGAGCTTCATACAGAGCCTCATCAGCATGAGGCTCTGTCCCACCCAAGCTAAGGCCGGAGCGACGTGCTGTAGGAGGACGGTTGTCTCGCGAAATGCAAAAACGTAGGCACGTTATGGAACGGCCTAAACTCCAATGATCATTGGCGCCTGCACCGTGCACCTATACCTGCCAGGGGTCTCCTCGCTGAAGGAAAAGCGCGGGATTCTCAAGCCCCTGGAACACCAGATTCGGAGCCGCTTCGAGGTAGCTGTCGCCGAGATCGATCACCAAGACATCTGGCAGTCTTCGGCCATCGCCGTCGTAGCTGTTGCCACCGACGCAGGTCACATCTATCGCCTGCTGGAGAAGATCATCCACTGGATTGAAGGCCACGCTTATCAGGTCCAGCTCGTCGACTGGGATATAGAGCTTCGCTAAAACTGGCGCTGCAGACCCAAGGCTAACCCCATGAACGTTGTTGACGAAGTAAAGGAACGCTTGGATGTCGCCGATCTGGTCAGCCGACACGTCCAGCTTAAGAAGTCCGGACGTTACCTAAAGGGACTGTGTCCCTTTCACAGTGAGAAGACGCCTTCGTTCTTCGTCTTTCCCGACACGCAGCGATGGCATTGTTTCGGATGCAATCGCGGCGGCGATATCTACAACTTTGTGATGGAGTCAAGTGGTCTGGACTTCCGCACCGCGTTAGAGGAGCTAGCCCGCCAGGCTGGCGTACCCCTTCGCGAACAGACACCGCAGGAGATCAAGGCTGAGAGCGAAGCCGAACGGCTCCGAGCACTCCTCAATGAGGCGGTCCGCTACTACCACGCTCTGCTGATGAACGCGCCTCAAGCGAGCGCCGCTCGGGCCTACCTGAGGGAGCGAGGATTCGAACGAGAGACTGTCGAGACCTTTCAGCTCGGGTACAGCCTCTCGGCATGGGATGCGTTGCGCACCCACCTTCTGGGCAAAGGTTACACAGTCCAAGAACAGATAAAGGCGGGAATGCTGGTAGAGCGCGACGATGGGAGCACTTTCGACCGCTTCCGCGACCGGCTGATGATCCCCATCCACGATCGCCGGGGCCGCACCATTGCCTTTGGCGGACGGGTCCTGCAACCGGAACAGCAGCCCAAGTATATGAACTCTCCACAAACGCCTCTGTTTGACAAGAGCCAGGTGCTGTTCGGCTATCACTTGGCCGGGCGAGCCATCCGCGAGGCAGAAGCGGCCATCATCGTCGAGGGCTACATGGATGTGATGATCCCCCACCAGGCGGGCTACCGTAACGTCGTCGCGCCGATGGGCACCGCGCTGAGTGAGGCCCACCTGAAGCAGCTGCAACGCCTGACCCGTCGATTTATCCTCGCACTGGATCCAGACGCCGCCGGCGTGCGCGGCACCCTGCAGAGCCTGGAGACCGCCCGTCAGACCCTCGACCGCGACTGGGATGCCGTCTTTGATCCTCGGGGCCTGATCGGCTATGAAGGGCATCTGAAAGCCGATATCCGCGTGATCACTTTGCCAGACGGACTCGATCCGGACGAGCTGATTCTGAAGGATCCAGCCCGCTGGACCTCGCTGGTGGCCTCGTCGCAACCGATTGTGAGATTCTACTTTCAGCAAATGCTTGCACAGCAAGACCCCAACGAGCCTAAGATGAAATCGCGCATTGTGGACGCGATGCTGCCGCTGCTCAACGACATCGCTGACAGCATCGAAAGGGAAGCGTACGCACAGGAGATCGCGCTGGAACTGGGTCTGGATCCACGCACCTTGATGGACCGGGTGCGCGCGATGGAGAGAGCGGCTGTTGTCCGCAGCCAAGCCGCGGTCCGGGAGGTGGCGCCAACAGCGCGTGGACCATCCGATCTCGAAGCCTACGTGTTGAGAGTCCTGATTCACCATCCGGAGCTGCAACAGCGGGTGAACGAGCTGCTAGGCCAGGCAAATCTGGCAGGGCTTACCGAGGCGGACTTCTCTCCGCGTTACCGCCTAATCTGGAGCGCCTGGACAGAGCTCTCCGAACATCCAGAGCTAGAACTTGATGATTTTCTGCCTTCGGATATGCTTACGCTTGTACAGGATTGGACGGCCCAGCAGCTCCCGGATATGCTGCCAGCGCAGTGGGAACGGGATGTGGTCCGCACCATCCTGCGGATGCGCGAGAGAGGCTTGCGTGAGAAACTGCAAGAGGCGCACGTGACTCTCGCCACAGCCCAGGCTGAGGACGGACCCACAAGCACACCCAGCATTAAAGAAGGGATCAAGCAGATCTCAGAGGAACTCCGGGAGCTCCAGTGGGCGCTGGCTCAACGGCCGGCTCAGGCGTAAGGAGAGATATGGCTAGATTACAACGCACAGGACGTTACGCGCGCGCTGTCAAAGAGGAGACTTGGCAGGACGACGAGGAAGAACTAGCCGAATCGCTGGCGGACGACGAAGAGCTCGATGAGAAAGAGCAGAATGGTGACTTCCTTCCCACGCTAGAATTGGACGAGGAGCCCTCGCCAGACGATCTCAACGAGATCGAGGAGCAGCTGCCTGAGCCTATTATTGATCTTGTTGACGATCCTGTCCGCATGTATTTGCGGGAAATCGGACGGGTCGACCTCCTTGAACCCTTTCAGGAGGTCTGGATCTGCATCATCCGTGAAGCGGCGGCCCGACTGGAAGAGGTCTGTCAAGCCGTGGTCGTCACTGCCGAGCCTGATGCCATTGAAAACCAACTCCTAGACCTCTACACCAGCGCCCGGACTGCCTGGGGCAACAGCAGCCGGCTGGCTCAGCGCGAGGCCTTGACGATTCCAGAAGCGGCAGAGTTTTTGGATGAGATTATGCGCCAGCAGGAGATCCTGATAACCCACGAGCCCTCCCCTCTTTACAGTTTGATGGGGCCGAATCAGTGGAGCGACGATCCTCAGTGGCGACCGATCATAATGGAACTGCTCGCCGCTGAGAAAGCCCTTTACCTACTGCGTCCCGAACTGCTGGAAATGATCCGCACCAAGTCGCTTGGCGGCCCACGCTGGCCCACCGTCACCCAGATGCGCGGCCAGCTTCCGCCAGCGGAGGCAGTCTTCGACTGGTGGAAACACATTGAAGTGATGGCGGCCGAGGCTCAACAGATGCTGGTTCGCGCCAATCTGCGCCTGGTGGTCAATATCGCCAAGCGCTACATCGGGCGTGGGGTCTCTTTCCTCGACCTGATTCAGGAGGGCAATATCGGCTTACTCCGTGCCGTGGAGAAATTCGACTACCAGCGTGGCTATAAGTTCTCGACCTATGCCACCTGGTGGATTCGACAGGCGATCAGCAGGGCCATCGCCGATCAGGCTCGCACGATCCGTATCCCAGTCCATATGGTCGAGACCATCAACCGCCTGATGCGGCTACAACGACAGATGATGCAAGAGCTGGGCCGCGACCCTACGCTAGATGAACTGGCACTGGAGATGGATGTCCTTGACGAGAAGGATGTGCAGGCCATCCGAATTGCCAGAGAGACGCGCCAGCCCCTGTCTCCGCAACTGGACCGCAAGATGCGGCGGGCGATCACCAAAGTGCGTCGCATCATCAGTATCTCCCAGGAACCGATGTCACTGGAGAGTCCAGTGGGTAACGAGGACAACAGCGAACTGTCTGACTTCATTGAGGACGAAAATCTTCCCGGGCCTATGGATGCCACCTCAATGCATATGCTTCGCGAGCAGCTTCAGACCATTCTGGGTGAACTAGGCGAGCGCGAGCGCGAGGTGCTGGAGATGCGATTTGGTCTAAAGGACGGTCGTCCGCACACGCTGGAGGAGGTCGGAGGCGCCTTCAACGTGACGCGTGAGCGGATCCGGCAGATCGAGTCGAAGGCGCTACGAAAGCTGCGCCATCCCGGACGTAGCCGTAAGCTCCGCGACTTTCTAACGTAAGCAGCCCACAGCAGAGAGTAGCTTCCGGAGCTCTTGCCACATTTGGCTTCGCGCAGCGCACGTGGTGACTCTGTCAAGTGCTTACCGAGAGGACACTATGTTCATAAAGTTAGATGCACAGACCCGCAGCAAAGTCGATCTGGTCGACATCACAGAACGCATCAACGAGGCCATTACTGAGGCCGACATCTCCGAGGGCATCTGTTTCCTCTACTGCCCACACACAACTGCCGGAATTATACTGAACGAGAACTGGGATCCCACCGTCGAGAGCGATGTCGCGATGATACTCGACCATATGGTGCCCGAGGATTTACCCTATCGGCACGCGGAGGGCAACAGCCCAGCACATATCAAATCGATCCTGGTCGGCAGCGATCACTTCATCTTCATCCACAACGGCAGGCTGCAGATGGGCCAGTGGCAAGGCGTCTTCCTAGCTGAGCTTGACGGGCCGCGCCATCGCGATATCTGGATCAAAGTCGTCAGCGATGCCGATACCTGTTAGGCAGCGATCCGCTGAGCCGCAGACCGGATCGCCGCTGAGCGGACAACCCCTCCCCTGGGCACAGATCGAAGCCTGCCTGCATCGCGTCCAGAAGCCGGGACGCTATGTGGGCGGAGAGTACAATGCAACCCAGAGACCTTGGGAGGCTGCTGACCTACACATCTGCCTAGCCTTCCCCGACCTGTATGACCTGGGTATGTCCAACTTCGCGCTGATGATCCTCTACGACCTGATCAACAGCCAACCGGACCTTCTAGCCCACCGCACCTACCTCCCAGCCCCCGATATGATTGAACTATTGCGCGCGCAAGACCTGCCCCTCTACGCACTAGAGGATTTCCATCCCGTTGCGGACTTTGACCTCCTGGCCATCAGCACAGCCTACGAGCAGCTCTACACCAACGCGCTGGAGCTGCTGGATCTTTCCGGCATTCCCTTGCGCAGCGATCAGCGCGACGCCAGCCATCCCTTAGTGATCGGAGGAGGACACGGCACGTTCAATCCAGAGCCAATTACCGACTTCTTTGATCTCTTTGTGATCGGCGAGGCCGAGGAGGTGATCCTGGAGCTGGTCGAGATCGTCCGACAGTCGCACGACGCCTCCCGCCCGGCCCAGCTGCGCGCACTTGCCCAGGTCCCGGGCCTCTACATTCCTAGCCTCTACCGCCCTTGCTACGCAGCCGATGGTGAGTTCCAAGGCGTAGTTCCCAACGACGCCGCTGCGCCCGCTAAGGTTCTCAAACGGATGATGCCGAAGCTCCCCCCTACCCCGACCCGACAGCTCGTCCCTAACGTCGACACCGTCCACAATCGGGCCGTCGTGGAGATCCATCGTGGATGCACTCGCGGCTGCCGCTTCTGCCAAGCCGGATCGATCACGCGCCCTGTCCGTGAGCGCCCGGTCGAGGAGATCTTGGCTTCTGCGGAGGCCATCATCGATCAGACCGGCTACGAAGAGCTGGCCCTCCTCTCGCTCTCGTCTGCCGACTACACTCACATTCGCGAGCTGATTAAGCGTTTGCGTAAGCAGTTTGCGGGACGCCAGGTCTCGCTCTCACTGCCCAGTCTGCGCATCGACGCTTTCTCCATCGAGTTGGCCGAGATGCTCACCAAGGGTCGACGCTCGGGCTTCACCTTCGCTCCCGAGGCCGGCAGTGATGCGCTGAGGCACCGCATCAACAAAACCATCTCGACCGAAGAGCTACTCGACGTTGCCGAACAGGTATTCACCCATGGATGGCGCACCATCAAGCTCTACTTCATGATCGGCTTACCCACCGAGACCGATGAGGACATCGAGGCCATTATTGATATGGCACAGCGAGTCCGACGCATAGGCTACCGCATCGGCGGACGCAAGACCGAAGTGCGCATCAGTGTCAACACCTTCATTCCCAAGCCTCATACCACCTTTCAGTGGGAGCCCCTGGCGGACAAAGCCACCGTTGAGCGCCGCCAAGAACGGCTCAAGGACGGCATCCGCGGTCGGGGACTCCAACTCTCCTGGAACCCTTACCGCGGTTCACAGCTGGAAGCGCTTCTGGCCCGCGGTGACCGCCGCCTCAATGCCGTCGTCGAGCGCGCTTGGCAGCTCGGCGCCCGCTTCGACGCGTGGGATGACTGGCGCAATCAGGACGCATGGGATGAGGCAATCGGCGAACTTCCGTCAGAGACGTTGCGCGCCCACTTCTCAACAGCGGAGGCATTACTCGATGCCTATCTTGAACGCCGCCGACGCGAGGATGAGGTCCTGCCCTGGGATCATCTACAGAGCGGGATAGAGAAGCGCTTCTTCCTCCAGGACTATCAGCGCAGCCGTGAGGGAAAGCTGCTGGCAGATTGTCGTGAGCGGTGCCACGGATGCGGTATTCTCCAGAGCTTTCCTGATCTGAGAAGGGAGACCTGGCAGTGTCCGGTCATCCGTTGACGTCGGCTCCTGAGATGTCCAGCTTACGACACCGGATCACCTTTGGCACGTCGCGCAGCCTAGCCTATGTCTCAGTCCTGGAGTTGGGGACCCTGTGGGAGCGCACCCTGCGTCGCGGACTTGTTCCGCTAAAATACAGCCAGGGCTTCAATCCCCGCCCACGAATGCACTTCGCCGCCCCCCTTCCAGTGGGCTGCGGTAGCAAGGCCGACCTGCTCGATCTCTCACTGAACGAGCCCCGCACCTCCGATGCTATCATCCAGTCGCTCGCAGGCGTGACCCCGCCGGGACTGACGATCCTCGACGTCGTAGCAGTAGCCCCCAGGGTTCCAGCACTCTCCGAACAGCTGGTCGAAGCTGAGTACCAGGTCTGGCTGCGCGAGGCAAATCAAGAGCGTCTAAGCACCGCTGTCATCCGACTACTCCAGGCTTCATCGGTGCTCTTGCCCAAGCGAGGACGTCGACATCGCGGCAAGACTTACGACCTCCGTCCGTTGATCAAGACACTGGGCATCGAGCCCAATCCTAAGCCCGATTGGACAGTGCTCGGGATGCAACTCAACGCCCGGCCCGGCGCGACCGGTCGGCCCGACGAAGTCCTCAAGGCCCTGGAGCTAACGGAGATTCCGCGGCGCTGCTTCCGGACCCGCCTGATACTCGACCACCATCTCGGCGGTCGCTGACGACACCATCATCCCAAGGGCACGGGCTGCACCAATATGGGAACCTCAGATCACCTTGATCGTGATGATCTAACAGACAGTTGCCAGCTTGACCTCAGCTGCGGTTCGCGGGCCCATGGTATAATGGAGATGGTATCCAGCACGAGTTCCGGCCACAAGAGTCTAAGGCGACGCGATGGAGATAGAGGCTAAATTCGCGATTCTATCTGAGGAGACCTACACCGCGCTCAGCGAGACAACCCGGCTCGCCGGATTCCTTGTCACCGACGCCTTTATGCAGCATATCGTCGATGTCTATATGGACACACCTGATCGACGGCTGATCGCAGCGGGTTACGCGTGTCGTATGCGAAACTTGAGGGGCAGATCACAGATCACACTCAAAAGCACAGGGACGCTGGCAGCGCGTGAACCAGCGGCCATTCATCGTCGAGAGGAGTGGGAAGTCACGCTGGACGAGTCGGCAGGACCTGACCCTCAGCGCTGGCCAGCAAGCGCAGCTCGCGATCTGGTCCAGAGCCTCGGCGCCGGGCAAAAGCT
>PWVB01000053.1 GCA_003562365.1 Anaerolineae bacterium | reverse complement strand
CCCAACCCATCTACGGCGTTGACTGATGCCAAGCAGTAGGGCAAATGCGTCATCTGTCTACGAGACCTGCCATCGCGCTTATGTTAATTGCTGCGCTATCCCTCTCCCGTCATTTGCTTGCCTCCTTTAGGGGCGCTGGTATAATCCTTGCGCCTGAGTTGCGTGGGTAGGCGTTATCCCTGGTGCCGGCGCAGTAGTAGGAATGTTATTAAGGAGTGCCATTTCATGGTCGTTGATCAGCTCCTGGAGATTCTTCCCCAGGTTGTGACGATTCTGGTTCTGGTGACTGCCGTCTTTGTCACCAGCGTCTGGTTGGGCATGGTGCTCTGGACTTTCCGTGACATCCGCTCCCGCACCCGCGACGTCGTGGTGCAGATCCTGGCAACCCTGATGGTGGCGGTGCTCACGCTTCCTGGCCTCATCGTTTATTTTCTGACTCGCCCACAGGAGACTCTGGCCGAAGCCTATGAACACGCCCTAGAGCAGGAGGCCCTGCTCCAGGCGATTGAAGAACCTGAGGTCTGTCCCGGTTGTAGCGCCAAGGTAAAAGAGGTGTTTATCTACTGCCCCTATTGCCATACTCCGTTGAAGACGAACTGCCTGGCTTGTGACGCGGTGCTCGCTCTGGACTGGACGCTTTGCCCTTACTGCGGTGCCTCTCAGGGTAGTAAGGTTGTGGAGCCCGTGATGGATCGAGAGGTTGACGTTGATCCTGTCGCCGAGGAGGCTGTACAGGCTTAGCTTTTTGGGCGGGACGCCGCGCGCTTGTCGGTGTCCTGCGATGTCCCCCCCTTTACCGGCGCCCTTCGACCTTGGTGCCTGTTCGGCTCACTCGAGATCTGTTGGGCGGATAGTATGGATCTTCACCATATTGGTTACGCCATGTACCTCCAAGGGGATCCCGGCGGTCATCACCACGTTGTCGCCTTCCTGAACATATCCTCTCTCGTGGGCTGCTGTCACCATTCGCTGAATCATCTCGTCGGTTGTGCGGAAGGGGGTCACGACGATAGGAATGACGCCCCACATCAGCTGCATTCGGCGTGCCGTTGATTCGAAAGGAGTGATGCCCAACAGAGGGACCCCGGGACGGTGGCGAGCCACGATCCGGGCGGTGCGTCCGGATTCTGTCGAAGAGGCGATCACCGTTACGTGTGCCGCCCTTGACAGCGTGACGGTAGCCCGGCTGATGGCACTGGTGATGATCACGGCATTTGACTCTTCTGTCTCGACTGGAAGGTCAAGAAGGTGGTTATAAGGGAAGTCCTCGGAGGCCTCGACGTTGTCGGCGATGCGGGCCATCATCCGCACACTCTGTACGGGATACTTGCCGATGGATGTCTCCCCTGATAGCATCACGGCGTCGCTACCGTCAAGGATGGCGTTGGCCACATCCGAAGCCTCGGCTCGGGTGGGTCTAGGTAGATCGATCATCGACTGGAGCATCTGGGTAGCGGTGATCACCGGCTTGCCTAGGTAGTTGCAGAGATGGATGATCTGCTTTTGTACTAGCGGGACTCGCTCCGGTGCGATCTCCACTCCCAGATCGCCCCGGGCGACCATCACCGCGTCGGAGGCCCGCACAATCGCTTCGAGTTCATCAAGCGCTTCGGGCTTCTCGATCTTTGCAACCAGCCCGGGAATCTGATGCGGGTCCTCTCCCACATGGCGCTCGGTTGGCGCTTCAACGTGCTCTAGCAGGTGATCGCGCAGGCTTAGCATATCTGACGCCTCTCGGACGAAAGAGAGTGCCAGGTAGTCAAGCTCCAGCTCTAGGGCAACCAACGCATCGTCCAGGTCCTTCTCGGTGAGGGCTCGGACGTGGAGCTTTACACCGGGAAGGTTCACGCCCTTGTGCGAGGTCAGTTCACCGCCGATAACCACTCGGCAGGCCAGACGACCCGATGCCGAGGTCGTAGCGACCAGCTCTAACGCGCCATCATCCAATAGCAGCCGGTCTCCCGGTCCGATGTCCTGGATGATGTCCGGATGCGGAAAGGGGATCTCGCGCTTAGGATCCGTAACGGGCTCCGCCGTTAGGATCACCTCCGTGCCCTCCTCCAGCAGCAAACCCTCTTCTGGAAGCCGGCCGACGCGAATCTTCGGCCCTTGAAGGTCTCCCAATAAAGCGACATGGTGCCCTTCCTCGCCGGCCACCTGGCGCACGATAGCGGTGGTGCGGCGTTTCTCTTCCTGGCTGCCATGGGAGAAGTTCAGTCGTGCCACCGTCATACCAGCGCGAATCAGTGCGCGGATGGTCTCGGAGTCGTCGGTGGCCGGGCCGAGGGTGCACACGATCTTGGTCAAGGGCATTACCGCCTCCTTCTGTGAGCATCGCAGTTACCTGAGGTTGAATCGCATTGTACTCTGGTTCGGTCGGTTGTCCAAGCCTGTGCGGAGTGTAGGTTGTCGAACTGCGGAGTTGCGTCATAATAAACGTAGGCCTAACCCATCCAGTACATACGATAGGTGTCGATGATCTACAGGCGACAGAGAGACCGACCCACCATAGCGGTGGTCATGCGCGGATTTCCGCGACCGGATTATGATATCTGGTTAGGCGCAACGCGGGCTGCTAAGGCTGCGGGTATTAACGTCGTTACCTTCGCCGGGCACGCCCTCAAGACACCGATGGGCTACGCCAGTAAGGCCAACGTCATCTACGAGCTGCTCAGTCCCGAGCGTCTTGATGGCGTGCTGTTACTCAGTAGCGGTCTGGGGCTCTACGTTGGCCTTGAGGGAATGGTGGCGTTCTCTGAGCGTTTACGTGCTCTACCGCGGGTCAGCCTGCAGATGCGTTTGCCCGGAACACCGAGTATCCTGATTGATAACTACGAGGGGATGCGGAAGATCGTCGATCATCTGATCGAGATGCACGACTATCGTCGTATTGCTTTTCTGCGCGGACCCCTCACCCATCGCGGTGCGCGCGAGCGTTACTCTGCCTACGTGGATTCGCTGGAAGCTCACGGTTTACCTCTGCGTCCGGAGCTGGTGACGCCACCCAACGAAGGGTGGGATCATCAAGCCGCCATCGATTGCTTTCTCCAGGGGTTTGGGCCAGCGTTGAGCGGCGCCTTGGATGCCATCGTGGGTACCAGTGCCGGGTTGATCCAGCAGGCGCTGAGGCGGCTGCAGGCGCCGGCGCCCGATCGCGCCCCCATCCGCGTCCCTGAGGAGATCGCGGTTGCTGGCTTTGACGACTATCCTCATCTTCAGGGGGTTGTCCCGCCACTCACCACGACTCGGGTCTCCTTTCAGGAGATCGGACGACAGGCCGTTTCGCTATTGCAGGCCCAGATGCGCAATGAAGCCGTGTCGCAGGAAACGGTCATCCCCGTGACGCTGGTCGTGCGTCAATCCTGTGGCTGCCCCAGCCGCGCTGTGCTGCAGGCCGGATTTCCGGGACGTCAGTCTTTTTTGGTCTTCGATGGTATTGACTCCCGTGCTGTTCACGGCGATGGACAAGATAGTGGCGTCCGAGGGGATAGAGGACCCGGTGAGGAGACTGCACTGTGCTCGGATGGTCTTTTGAAGCGGCGGGAAGCAGTGATTCGGGCGCTGACGGACCTGTTCACTAATCGCCCCCGGGAGAACCTGAACGTCGTCTCTGTGGACGCAGCGTGTGCTGGCGAGCCCGCAGAGGCCCCGTCGGGTTGGGTCGCTGAGTTGGTTGACGCGCTCATTGCCGATCTAAAACTGGCGGGCAGAGGTCGTGGGGCCTGTTCTCCGACGGAATCGGCGTTCCTGAGCCTGCTGAATCGGCTGCTGAACCACTTCTTCACCGCAAAGGCTATGGCACCGGAGCATGATGGTGCGCTTCTCCAGGACTTGGTCTCGTTGCTGCGCGAGGCGACGATCGGCCCGGCGCGCGGGCGATTGGAATCTGGGGCCCCGGCCGTCTGGTCGCAGTGGATGGCTGCCGAGGCCCTACTGGATCAGGCCCGTGTTCTAATCAGCGAAACGGTCCGCCATTCCGCTGCTGCCATCCGGATGGAATTAGTTCAGCAGGCAGTTGCCTTGACCCGGGTAGGCCATACCCTAACTACAGTCACTAATATGGAGGAGCTCGAGCGCACGTTGGCTGCCGAGCTGCCCGCCCTCGGTATCCAGGGATGCTATTTGGCCCTCTACGAGAGCCAGAGAACCCCCGGTGGTTGGGCCAGGCTGAGGTTTGCGTGGAGGTCGCAGACACAGGTGGCGGTGCCGCCTGGGGGGCTGCGATATCCTGCGGCAGAGCTCCTGCCGTTAGAGTTGCGCTCTGTCCCTTTTGAGGCGACATCTGCAGGCCGAGACGAGATTGAGAGCCTGATCGTCGAACCGCTCTACGTTCGTGACCGGCAATTTGGGTTTGTCCTCTTTCAGTCGGGTCCGCAAGACATCATCTTCGAGGACCAGCCCTCTGAGGGGACGGTCTACGATCTGCTGCGCGGCTACATCAGCGATGCACTCCACGGCATCCTGCTCTATGACGAGGCAGTGCACGCCCGCCAGCAGGCAGAAGAGGCCGACCGGCTCAAGAGTCGTTTCCTCTCAATGGTCAGCCACGAACTGCGCACGCCCCTCAATCTGATCGTCAGTCTCAGCGAGATTCTTCTCTGGGAGCAAGACGGCTATCGACAGGAGCTGACGCGCATCCACGCTAGCGCCCAGCACCTTGATGGTTTGATTCGCGATGTGTTGGACTTGGCCAGCAGCCAGGTGGGGCAGCTGAAGCTGATGCGGGAGCCGCTTGACCTGCGACAGGCGCTGGAGGTCGTGGTTCTTCTCGGTGAGCAGATGGCTCAGGACAAAGGGCTCGGTTGGAGGTCTGAGATCCCCGATCGGTTGCCCAAGGTATGGGGGGACCGGACACGCCTGCGCCAGATTGCGATCAACCTGGTCAGTAATGCTTTTCGTTTCACCTCTGAGGGCCAGGTTGCGTTGGAGATTCGGGCTGATGACAAAGAGATTGAGATCTTGGTCAGCGATACGGGTGTAGGTGTGCCGGAAGGTGAGCGGGAGGCGATCTTCGACGAGTTCCGACAATCTGATCGGACGGCGGCGCGGGGCTATGGAGGCCAGGGCTTGGGGCTGGCCATCAGTCGCAGGCTAGTCGAGATGCACGGTGGCAGTATCGGCGTCCGCGACTCCGGTCTAGAGGGCGAGGGTACGACTTTCTACGTTAGGCTGCCGGTGATGGACTGGGATCAAGAGGAGCTTGGTGGCGGCACGGGGGTACGATCTGAGGTGCGTCCGGTTCTGGTGTTAACGGAACGATCTAGCCAAGATCACGAACTGGAAGCTTCCCTGACGGCCCGAGGTTACACGATCAAGATGGTGACGATCAGTGATGATTTTACTCCTAGCGATCCAGACTATTGGCTTAACCAGGTCCTGGCAAGCGATGCCGAGGCCCTGATCTTGGATATGCGCCCCACGTCGGAGCGCGGCTGGGACCTGATGCGGCTGCTCAAGGAGAATCCGGGGACGCAGGAGACACCGGTGCTCTTCTATTCTATGCTGCAGGAGGACGGCGAGGATCCACGCCTCCCTGATTCGCAGACTGATGCCGCTTCATCTGCTCGCGGCTCCGTGCTGGCGCTTGATTATCTGACTAAGCCGATGACCCTACCAGATCTGTCCCGGGTTTTAGCCCGTCAGGGGATGCTACCGAGAGCATGTGCTCTGGGAGATACTGCGGACGCGGACGCTGCAGAACGCTACCCGGCGACGTTCGTAATCGCCGATGATGACCCCGATATTCTAGCTGCCCATACCTGGCTGCTACAGTCGCAGCTTCCGGAAAGTCGTGTCCTGCAGGCTGTCGATGGTCGCCAGGCGCTGGCACTAATGTCAGAGGTGCGTCCGGATTTGGTCCTGTTGGATCTGATGATGCCGGAATTGAGCGGCTTCGAGGTCGTTTCCGAGATGCGCAAGGACCCCGATCTGTGCAATGTCCCCATCGTTGTGCTGACGGCGCGGACGCTCACAGGGCAAGAGATCGCACGACTTAATCAGGGGGTCACCGCCGTGCTCGGCAAAGGTCTCTTCAGCGTTGAGGAGACTCTTGACCACCTGGCGGCTGCCCTGCAGCGCAGCCGGGGCTTGAGTCTGGAGACACGCCAGTTCGTCCGGAGCGCCATGGCCTACATTCACGAGCATTATGCGGATCCAATCACTCGCGCTGAGATCGCCGACCACGTTAACCTCAGCCCGCGCCATCTTGACCGCTGCTTCTGCGAGGAGATGGGCCTGACGCCCATTGCCTATCTGACCCGTTTCCGTCTGCGTCAGGCACGCCGACTCCTGAAAGACGACAGCTTGAATATTAGTGACGTCGCGGCTGCCGTGGGCTTTTCGGACGGTAGCTATTTCTCCCGCGTTTTTCGGCGGGAGATGGGAATGTCGCCCAGCGACTACCGCCAGACGCGCAGCTAGGATTGAATCGCGGCTCGCTTGCCCCGGATTGTCCACTTTGTCCCTATCATCTGTCCAGTGTGTGCATGACAAACGCCGGAGTTTGTCCTATCCTTATGGTGTGGCAACTTGGCGGCGTGAATCTTGTCTCCCTACCTTGATTCTGCGCCTGTAACAGGAACCCCAGAGGTGCTTGATGGAGGCGGTGACGCCTAAGTTGATGCTAGTCGAAAATGACCCGTATTTCATCTATCTGCTCCGCCTGTACGCGGAGCAGAGTGGCTTTTTAGTGATCAGCACCAACTCCGGTTTGGGTGCTGTAACTATGGCGCAGCAGGAATGTCCGGCAGTGATTCTGCTGGAGTTGGAGTTGCCGGAGGTGACGGGCTGGGAGGTGCTTCACGAGCTGCGATCGGAGCCTTTGACGGAGGCCATCCCGGTGGTCCTATGCGTCTGGCAGGACAGTGAGGATCGCTGTGATGTGGGTCATCTCGATGGTTTGCTGCATAAGCCGCTGCAGTACGAGGATTTCGTGGCGGCGTTGAAGGGCGTCGGGGTGTGGCCCGGCGACGGATCCCAGAAGCCCAGACGCTCCTCAACGGTGATGGCCTGAGTCGCGGGTCGGGGCGGGCCGAAGGCCCACGATCCGCGGTTGTGTTCATCTCATAGATCAAGGAAGAGACAATGTCCAACGCCTTAAACGCAGACAGTCGACCAGTCCTACTGGACGTAAAGGATCTGAAGAAGCATTTCCCTGTGAGCAAGGGCTTCTTTTCGCCCAAGATAGTAGGGCACGTTCGGGCGGTGGATGGGGTGAGTTTCTACATCCGCGAGGGGGAGACTCTGGGGCTGGTGGGGGAGAGTGGCTGCGGCAAGACGACGGCGGGTCGCGTGCTGCTGCGCGCCTATGAGCCCACCGGTGGAGAGATCTGGTTCAACGACCGTCATATGGGACGGGTGAACGTAGCGGATCTGGATAAGCATGATCTGAAGCGGTTGCGCCAGAATATGCAGATGATCTTCCAGGACCCCTACTCATCGCTCAATCCCCGCATGACCTTGTTGGAGATTGTAGGCGAGCCGCTGATGGTCAACCACATTGCCCGCGGGAGGGAGTTGCAGGATCGGGTGGCGGAACTCCTTAAGGTAGTGGGGTTGCGTCCGGAATATATGACACGCTATCCGCACGCCTCTAGCGGTGGGCAGCGTCAGCGCATCGGCGTGGCCCGTGCACTGTCCATGAACCCCCAGTTGGTGGTCTGTGACGAGCCGGTTTCGGCTTTGGACGTATCGATTCAGGCGCAGACGCTGAACCTGCTGCAGGATCTACAGGAGGAGTTCGGGCTTACCTATCTCTTTATCTCCCATGATCTGAGTGTGGTGGAGCACATCAGCGATCGAATTGCCGTGATGTACGTAGGCAAGTTGGTGGAGCATGCCAGTACCGAGGAAATGTTCGTGCATCCGCTGCATCCTTACACCGAGGCGCTGCTATCGGCGGTGCCCAAGCCCGATCCGCGGCTGCGCAGCGAGCCTATCGTGCTGCCCGGCGACGTGGCCGATCCGGCGAATCCGCCCGGCGGCTGCTATTTTCATCCGCGCTGCACTTACGCTAAAGACATCTGCGCCCAGGAGCACCCGGGGCTACGAGAGTTGCGGAAGGAGCACTTTGTGAGCTGCCACCGGGCCGACGAGTTGAGCCTGACCGGTGTTATGGGGATGGCTGAAGCCGCTCTAGTCTCTTGAGCTGCGGTGGTTGCCAAGGCTGGATATGTGCAGCGGTGGTGAGGCAGACCAAGCTCTAGAAGGAGGTGGTTATTGCCGGAGTCCT
>PWVB01000165.1 GCA_003562365.1 Anaerolineae bacterium | reverse complement strand
TGCTGTTTGACATGAGTGTATCCTCCTGTTGCTAGATATTGAGATCTGTACAGAAGGGTACCTCATGTCTCGCTCTTATGCATCCTTATTCTTTATACTAGGTGCGGAAAATAGGCTAGGGGTATCTCGTGCTTAAGGTGCACATTGATCTCAGATTGACTCATACACCCAGCGAGAACACTTAACCATGCTTGTAGCAGCTTATCCGTGGGCGCAAAATCACGTTTTTTCTGGGCGATGGACACACTGATCAATGGTTCGAGCATATTTTTATGCTGATAGTATGCTGATAGCGCGGCTAAAGGTGCGTATTGCGTGTTGATCTGACTGTCTGTAAGGCCAAATTCGAGGTTCATCAGCGAACTCCTTATGCGCGTAACTCTAAAGCATTTCGCTCATGATGCCAGCTTTTGGCCACTTGGCCCCTTGTGAGGCGACTAGAATTACGCTATCTTTGCATTAACCGATTAGAATCCCGTCACCTTTGCGCAAAAACAAGGTGACAGTTGGCAGGTCCATTAACCTATGGTATACTCCTTCATTGGTTTTGGTCGTCGATGCGCCTCGGCCTATGAAGCGTGCCTCCGCGTTTGAGGCAGTGGTCAGGCTTGCCCACCTTAGGGTGCTCCGCCTGGCGCTAGCTTGAGGAGTCAGAAATTGGCAGTTGAAGGAATCGTCACGCGTGTTGTGGGTGTTGTCATTGATGCCACCTTTGCATCCGGGGACCTCCCTAGCATTCATAACGCCCTCCGCGTGCCGCGTGAGTCTGGACCGGATCTAATCGTTGAGGTCCAAGAGCACATCGATCCGCACACCGTGCGAGCTATCGCAATGGATAACACCGCCGGTCTGCGACGGGGCCTGACGGTGATCGACACGGGCGGCCCCATCACCGTACCTGTCGGACCGCAGACGCTGGGACGTATGTTCAACGTCCTGGGCAACCCGATTGATGGAGAAGCTCCGGTAGAGGCAACACGCCACCCTATTCATGCCACCTCGCCGCCTATGGACGAGCAGCAAGTAGCTCGCGAGCCGTTTGTGACCGGCATCAAAGCGATCGACTTGCTGACGCCTTATCCTCGTGGCGGCAAGATCGGACTCTTCGGCGGCGCCGGCGTCGGCAAGACTTTGCTGATGATCGAGCTGATGGGAAATACCATTCGCGAGCACTCGGGTATCGCGCTCTTCGCTGGCGTTGGCGAGCGCAGCCGCGAAGGCAATGATCTGTGGCTAGAGCTCCAGCGCACCGGCGTGATCGATAACACCATCCTGGTCTTCGGGCAGATGAACGAGCCGCCCGGGGCGAGACTCCGCGTCCCCTTCGCGGCGCTGACGATGGCAGAGTACTTCCGCGATAGCGAGCAGCGACAGGTGCTGCTCTTCATCGACAACGTCTTCCGCTATATCCAGGCCGGCTCAGAAGTGTCGGCGCTGTTGGGCCGGCTCCCCAGTGAGGTAGGGTATCAGCCCACGCTTCAGAGTGAGATGGGAGCACTACAAGAACGCATTGCCACCACCAGCCAGGGGAGTGTCACGTCGATCCAGGCCGTCTACATCCCGGCCGACGACCTAACCGACCCCGCCGTGGTGGCAACTTTTGCGCATCTGGACGCCACGACGGTCCTGTCGCGAGAGTTGGTAAGCCAAGGCCTCTATCCCGCCATCGACCCGCTGGACTCCCGGAGCTCGCTGTTGACCCCAGAGGGCGTGGGCGAGACACATTATGAGACCGCTATGGCAGTTCGTCAGCTGTTGGCCCGCTATGAGGAGCTCCAGGACGTTATCGCGATCTTGGGCATCGAGGAGCTGAGCGAGGATGACCGGGTGGCGGTCAACCGCGCCAGGCGTTTGCGCCGCTTCCTAACCCAGCCCTTCACCGTAGCGGAGTCCTTCACTGGGATGTCGGGAGCCTTTGTGCCGCTGGAGGAGACACTGCGTGGCTTCCGCGAGATTCTCGACGGGCGGCACGACGAGCTGCCTGAGCAGGCCTTCTACATGGTAGGCACGATCGATGAGGCGCAGCGGCGTGCGGCGTCGCTGTCCGGAGAGAGAGGGAGCCGTGGCGGGCACGCTGCAACTGACCGTGTTGACACCCGAGCGCGTGTTGCTTAGCGTTGACGAGGCAGTCAAAGTGCGTCTCCGGTTGGCCGATTGCGCCTGGCTCAGCATCTATCCGAACCATGCCCCGTTGGTCGCCGAGACGCTGGCCGGCCCACTGCAGTATGAGACTGAGATCGAGGCAGGTGATGTGGAACTCGGCGAAGGTATCCTCTGCGTCATCCACAACAGGGTGGATGTGTTGACACGTGGCCCGCAACAACAGGATACAGCGCCTGAGGAGATCGAGACCGAAAGAAAGTTCGACCGCCTTGCTCGCCAGCTTATGCTGGCCCTGGGCGCCCACGCCGAGGGCGGTGACAGAGAACAGGAACGCACGGCGTGAGTCAAGCCGCTGGTTACCTTCTTTGGGTGGCCGCCGGAGGTGTGTTAGGTCTCGCCCACACCGCTCTGCTGATTCGCACGGTGGCGCGGCTGAGGCCGGCGGGAAATCGCAGCGTCTGGTACTGGGTGCTGCGCGATTACCTGGCGCGCTATCTGTTGGTGGTGGGTGTGCTGCTCCTAGCGTTCCGACAGGGCGCCGGGGCAGGCGTCTGCGTAGTGGTGGGCCTCTGGCTAGCGCGTTGGGCGGGCGTCTACCTTGGACAGTCGGGGGCTCTCGACTGGTCTAAGCTGGGATAAGGAGTAGGAAGACAGGCTATGGACGAGATCATCCCGAAGGTCAGCTTCTACGTCTTCGGCGTTCCGGTACGGAACACCGTTGTCGGGACGTGGATTACGATGGTGTTCATCATCCTCGGGGTCTGGTACGTCCGGAGGACCTTGCCCACGGCCCTGGTGATGCTGATCGACTTCGTGCGCGACTCGATCACGGGGATAATGGGTAGCAGCGTCCAGGCGGATCGCTACATCCCCTTTCTCGGAACGCTGGTAATCTTCTTGCTAGTCGCCAACAACATCTTTGTCATCCCCGCGATTGCCACGCCGACGATGGATATTAACACGCCGCTAGCGCTGTCGATCGTGGTCTTCTTCGCCGTGCATTACTTCGGCTTCCGTGAGCAAGGGATTCTTGGCTATTTGAAGGCGCGGGCCTCCCCTCTGTTGATCCTCGACATTATCAGCGATGTGAGCCGCACCCTATCGCTGTCGCTGCGTCTCTTCGGCAACATCCTGGCCGGCGAAGTCATCGTCGCCGTGATCTACAGGCTGGTGGGGCCGCTCGCGCCACTGCCGTTGATCGTGCTGAGCCTCGTCACCGGGGTGCTGCAGGCTTACGTCTATTTTGTCCTGACGGCTAACGCCATCGCGTCGGCAGTTGTGAGAACATAGCGCGACGCATTGGGCCTTATCTGAAGCTGAGGCAAGATCTAAGTTTTAAAGGAGCGTAAATATGTTTGACTTAGAACCAGGCACGTTGATTACGGTGATTACCATCCTCGTGGGAGGGATCGGTATGGTCCTTGGCGCGATCCTGCCGGCGGTGGTTGAGGGGCGGGCCGTCCTGAGAGCATTGGATGGGATGGTGCGCCAGCCAGAAGTCGCCAATGATCTGCGCAACACACTGATCGTGTCGCTGGCCATTCTGGAGACCACAGCGATCTACGTGCTGCTGGTCATCTTCGTCATATTCTTCGCGAATCCGCTGCTCGACCGCTTCTTCCCTGCTGGCTGAGGAAGGACTAGCTTATGCTTGATCTCGATCTCGCAACGATACTTTGGCAAGCGCTCAACTTCCTGGTTCTGGTGACGGCGCTCTACTACCTGCTGTTCAAGCCGATGATCGCGCAGATCAGGGCCCAGGCAGAGGAGCGCCAGCATCGGATGCAGCGCATTCAGGAGGAGCAGGGCGAAGTAGAGGCACTCCGCTCCGAGTTGGAATCCCGTCTGTCGGCTGCAGAGGAGGAAGCCGAGGCGTTGATGAGCCGTGCCCGAAACCAGGCCGAGGTTGAGCGGGCAGCGCTGCTCCAGGAAGCGCAAGCCGAGGTCGAGCGCCTGCTGACCGAGGCGCAGATCGATGTCTATCGCCTTCGCCGTCAAGCGGTGGAGGAGTTCCACGATGAGCTACTGGAAGCTGTGCTGGATGTAAGCGGCCTGATCATTGGACGCGTGGCGCCGGATGAGGTTCACGACGCTCTGGTGCAGGAGCTCTGCGATAGCGTTTGGGAGCTAGGGCAGAGCGATATGCGCCGCGTTGAGGCACTGCGGCGTTCCCTCGGTGAGCGGACGCCCACCGTGATCGCGCGCACTGCAGAGCCCCTGACGCCAGAGCAACAGGGCTTGATCGTAAGGACCTTCTCGGCGCTAGCGGACCGTAACGTCAACATCGACCTAAAGGTGGAGCCGGTGCTGGGCCTCGGCATGGAGGTGCGTCTGGGGGATCTCGTGATGGACAACACCATCGCCGGACGCCTGGACGAGCTCCGCGAAATCGTCCTGGAGGACCTGGAGGAACGTATCTCGCATGAGTGAAGAAGACCAGGCCAAGCCGGACGTCCAGGCGCTGCTGCGGCTGCTGCGTGAGCGTGCCAAGGAGCCGACAGAGCCGATCGAGGTGGACGAGCCACCCAACACCGCCTTGGTGCGGCGCATCAGTAGCGAGGTCGCGACGCTAACGGGCGTCACGCGGCTGCGCCCCAGAGTGGGCGATCTGGTGGAGCAGCTGCGCCAACGGGTCGACACGGTCGGCCCCGGCGTGCGCTTTCGCGAGGTCGGCACCGTCCAACAAGTCGGCAGTGGCGTGGTGCGACTCTCAGGGCTACCCCAGACGGGCACCAATGAACTGGTCACCTTCCCCACCGGCGCGCAGGGTCTGGTGCTCAATCTGGAGCGCGATGCCGTCGACGTCATCCTGCTGGGCTCAGGCGCCGGCATCCAGGGGGGAGACCTGGTGACAACAACCGGCGAGCGGTTGCGCGTTGCGGTGGGCCACAGCGTGCTGGGGCGCGTGCTGAATCCCCTGACAGTCTCGCTGGATGGTCGCGGGCCCGTCGAGGCGACCGAATCCTGGTATCTGGAACGCGAGGCACCAGAGATTATCGAACGAACGCCGGTCGAGGAGTCGTTACTCACCGGATGGAAAATCGTCGACGCGCTGGTACCCATTGGCCTTGGTCAACGTGAGCTCATCCTCGGAGACCGTCAGACGGGAAAGACAACGCTGGTTGTCGACACGATCCTCAGTCAGCGCGATCAAGATGTAGTCTGTTTCTACGTAGCGATCGGGCAGAAGAAGTCTTCGACATTGGCGGTGATCGAGACCTTGCAGGAGCACGACGCGATGGCCTACACGACGGTGATCGTCGCCGGAGCCGACGATCCACCGGCACTCCGCTATCTCGCACCCTATGCCGGATGCTCGATGGCCGAGTTCTTTATGTGGGAAGGACGTGATGTGCTCATCGTCTACGATGACCTCACCAAGCATGCCGACGCTTACCGGGAGTTGAGCCTGCTACTGCGCCGCCCTCCCGGTCGCGAGGCCTACCCCGGCGACGTCTTTTATCTTCACTCACGACTTCTGGAACGAGCCAGCAAGCTCAACGACGAGGCTGGCGGCGGCTCCCTGACGGCACTTCCCATCGTCGAAACGCAGCAAGGCAACGTTGCTTCCTACATTCCCACCAACCTGATCTCGATCACCGACGGTCAGATCATCCTCGACACCGACCTCTTCAACCAGGGAATCAAGCCGGCGATCGACATCGGTCGCTCGGTTTCGCGGGTCGGTGGGGCAGCACAGGTGCCAGCAATGCGCAACTTGGCATCAAACCTGCGGCTTGAACTAGCTCAGTTCGAGGAAGTAAGGCGTTTTGCCCGCTTCGGCACCGAAGTCGATGAGGCCACCCAACAGCAGATCCGGCGAGGCGAGCGCTGGCGGCGTTTGCTGACCCAGCCCCCGCACGCGCCTCTGCGGCTGAGTGAGCAGTTGCTGATGCTGCGCGCGGCAAGCGAAGGCTATTTGGACGACGTTCCCACTGACGATATTTTGAGCTTCGAACGCGCCTTCCTGGCCGATTTCCGGGAGGCTCACGGTACGCTGCTGTTGCAGATCGATCGCACCGGTGAGCTGCCCGAAGAGTTTGGTGCGGCCTTCCAAGACGCCATTGAGGCGTTCCGAACCGCCTGGTTCAGAGAGAGGGGTCAATGACAAGGAAGATGGTGATGGTAGTGGTCTCACGGGACCAGGCCGATCGGGTGCTGGAAAAGCTGATCTCCGCCGGGTACGGTGCGACCTTCACTGAGAGTCGGGGGGGGATGTTACGCCAGGCGCAGCAGCTGATCTATATCGCCGCAGCAGCCGAGAAAGTGGACGATGTCGTCGACATCATCCGTCGGACTTGCCGTACACGGGTTGAGGTCAGCGAGCAGCAGGCCGCAGAGGCCAGCGGCACCGCTGAGCCGACATCACGGACGACAACGGAGGTTGGGTACGCGGTGGTGTTCGTTTGGGACCTGGAGCGATTCGAAACCTTCTGATCTATGGGATACGAGCTTGAGAAGGCTGAGAGCCGACTGTCGAACATCCGCAAGGTCCAGCCCATCCTGGCGGCTCTGCGGACGATCTCCATCGGCAGCTGGCAGATCGCCCGAAACCGCCACGCCGGACTGGAACGCTACACTCAGCGGCTCCGGCGGCTGCTGCCAGTGGTGCTACCGAAGGTGGCGCGGCCCAGCCGGCTGCTCGGCGGACGGAAACGGGCACGCCAAGACAAGGACAGCGACGGGCGAGCCCAGGTGCTTCTGGTCATCGGCAGCGAGCGTGGGCTCTGTGGGCGGTACAACAAGGCCTTGGTGGCCCAGCTGGAGGCGCAGCTGGCAGAGGCAGACAGAGAGATCACACTCCTAGCATTGGGCTCTCGAATGGTGCGCGAGCTGCGACTTGCGGGCCACGCCCCCAGCTGGTCACAGGCGCTTTCGGTGACGACTCTACCGCCTTACACGCTGGCCCACGATCTGGTTCGCGACTGGCTGGCGCGCTACGAGGCCTACGAACTCGACTCGGTGGACGTACTGTATAATGCCGACCAGGGCGCCGGCAGCTATGCCCCCGAAGCAGTGCGACTGATCCCGCCGGCTGCAGTGGGAGGGCCGCCGACCGCAGTTGAGGGATCCCCAGGCGTGGCTTCACCCGACGATGTGGGCATACTGCCCCCGTTGCCGGATTACACTATCGTAGACACCGACCCTATGCGCCTCTACATCCGCATCGTGGAGCAGTGGACGGCGATCGCGATGTACCGGCTTTTGTTGGAGGCCGCCACCACCGAACACTTCGCGCGCTACCAACTGATGGAGTCGGCAACCCAGAATGCGGAGAGCCTCATTAATGAGTTGCTGCAGACCGTGCAGTCAGCCCGGCGGCAATCCATCACCCGCGAGATGCAGGAGCTAGCGATCGGCGCCGGCTTGCTGTCAGATGAGGCGGATTGAGGGAGCGTTTCGGGATGAAACAGCTGTGGGCCCCCTGGCGCATGGCCTATCTACAGGGTGAGGAGGACCGCGTGGGCGGTTGCGTTTTCTGCCACAAGAAGGAGAACGTGTCGGACGATGCCGAGGCGCACGTGCTCTATCACGGTGACCACTGCTTTGTGGTGCTCAACCGTTATCCGTACAGCAACGGGCATCTGATGATCGTTCCCTACGCCCACATCAGTTCGCTGCTCGATCTGGACGAAACAACGCTGCTGGAGATGACCAAACTGGTCCAGCATGCCCTGCGCATCCTTGAGCAGACGCAGGGACCGGAAGGCTTCAACGTGGGGATCAACCAGGGCAGCGCCGCGGGCGCCGGTATCACCGCCCACCTCCACCTTCACATCGTGCCCCGATGGGAGGGCGACGCTAACTACATGACGGTGATTGCCGAGACGCGGATCATCCCGCAAATGCTGGACGAGACCTATGCCGCGCTGCGGCCCCATTTCGACGCGCTCCCCTGATTCCGCTATTCACCTACTCGGAGCGTCCGCAGACGGGAGCATCGTCAAAGGGGCAATGTCAGTCACTCTCCTTGCGCAAGAAACTGATGCCGCGGCTGAGACCAATTGCCATCGCCACGCTCAGGAGCAGCACGAGCCCGATGCTGTAGCGGATCTGGACCAGTGGCGCCAGCAACCCCAGGGCCAGCCCCAAGCCAACCACCACGAAGAGGCGCGTGAGGTGTTCACCGATGATTTGTGGCAGCGCCGCGGTCTCGCCAATGTC
>PWVB01000291.1 GCA_003562365.1 Anaerolineae bacterium | reverse complement strand
TGTGTTAGACTTATTATTATGCATGCGGAGCAGACACTGGAGACGCCGCCGCGGCTGTTGGCTGACGCGATGTTGGGAAAGTTGGCGCGCTGGCTGCGGGTTCTGGGTTATGATACGCGTTATCTGCAAGGCGATGATGCGTGGATTGCTCACGAGGCGCGAGCCGACGATCGCGTGCTGCTGACCCGTGACCGTGAACTGGCACGACGCCGTGGTCTGAAGGTGATCCTGGTGCAATCTCAGAGTCTGCATAAGCAGTTGGCACAGGTCGTTGCCTCGGTCGGTGCGCCTCCCGAGGGGACAACCTCGCGCTGTATGGCGTGTAACGTGTCGTTGCGGCGGCTTTCAGTGGAGGAGGCCAGGCCCGATGTGCCTCGCTATGTTGCACAGACACAGCGCTACTTTTGCTCCTGTCCGAAATGTGGTAAGATCTACTGGCGGGGCACACACTGGGAAGGTATAGAGGGGCAGATTGAGCAGGCTTTGGCGGACCTTGTCTGAGTGCGGCTGTCGCCCTGAAGTGGCTAGGTTTGGTTGACAAATCCATCGTACCAGCTATAATGACTAAGCAGCCGACCCTGCAAGGGCTCGGCTCCTATTGTGTAATGGGGGAGGAATGGCGTGTACGCAGTTATCAAGTCTGGAGCACATCAGTACAAGGCATCTGTAGGAGATGAACTCATCGTTGAGCGTCTACCTTATGAGGTAGGGGCACAGGTTGGGCTTGATGAAGTCTACCTGCTGGTGGATGGCGATGAAATCTTGGTAGGGCAGCCGACCGTTGAGGGCGCAAGGGTGCTGGCTACGGTCGTTGAGGAGTTTAAGGGCCCGAAGATCAGGATCTTTAAGTACAAGCCGAAGGAACGCTATCGACGTCGGCTGGGTCATCGCCAGAATTATATGCGCCTGCGCATTGATGATATTGTAAAAGGAGCATAGCGATGGCACGCAAGAAGGCAACGGGGACCAACGGCCGCGACAGCAACGCCAAGCGGCGTGGTGTCAAGAAATACGATGGTCAGCGGGTTCGCGCGGGTAACATTCTGGTCCGCCAGGTCGGTGAGCGTCTCAAGGCCGGTGAAAATGTTGGTAAGGGCAAGGATTACACCCTGTTTTCATTGATAGATGGCGTCGTCTGCTACGACGTACGTCATGGACGAAAGCGGGTGAACGTGGTACCAGAAGGTGAGGTGGTTGGATGAAAGAGGACCTGCATCCTACTTGGTATCCGGAGGCAAAGGTTAGCTGCTCATGTGGTAACAGTTGGACTGTGGGTGCCACGGTTCCAGAGCTTCGTACGGACGTCTGTTCGGAGTGCCATCCCTTCTTCACCGGTGAGCAGCGCATTGTCGACAGCGAGGGTCAGGTCGATCGCTTTATGCGTCGTCTACGCGCTCGCGATGAAGCTCGCGAGGCTGAGGAACGCCGGCGGGCTGCCCGGACCTCTCCCGAGATTCCCTTGGAAGAACTCGACTTGGGTACGCGGCAGGAGAACTTGCTGACCGAAGCCGGGTTTACGAAAGTTGGGGATCTTCTGGATCTCTTGGCTGAGAAAGGTGACGAAGGACTTACGGATATCAAGGGCGTCGGACTAAAGGCTCTGGCTGATACTAAGCGAGCGCTTCGCGCTCGCGGCTTCGTCCTCCCCGGGGATGAACCCGAGACAGCGGAAGAACCGGAAGGGGCCGAGCCGGCGGCTGAAGAAGCGCAAGCGGCAGAGGCCGCGTAGCAAGCGAATAAGCGAGGTAGGGATCCGTTTCCCTGCCTCGTTTTTGTGTCATGCTGGGGGAGCTTCTTATGGTCGCTGACCACGGTTCGGGCTGGATCGAGGTGGTTTGCGGTAGTATGTTCAGCGGCAAGACTGAGGAGCTCATCCGCCGCATCCGTCGTGCTGAGATCGCCAAGCAGCGCGTGCAGGTCTTCAAGCCGGCGGTTGATCGCCGCTACGCGGAAAGAGCGATTGCCTCCCACAACGGCCTCCAGCTAAACGCGACCCCGGTCTCTGGATCTGAGGAACTGCGCGCAGTTCTTGATATTGAGGTTGACGTTGTCGCCATCGACGAGGTGCAATTCTTCGAGCTTGAGCTTGTTGAGCTTTGCGATGTGTTGGCCGAGGAGGGCAAGCGCGTGATCTGTGCCGGTTTGGATATGGATTTCCGCGGCGAACCGTTCGGTCCAATCCCCCAACTGTTGGCGATTGCCGAGCGAGTTGACAAGCTGCAGGCAATCTGTGTTGTCTGTGGACGTCCTGCCGCACGCACACAGCGGTTGATTGAAGGTCGCCCGGCCTGTTATGAGGATCCTGTCTTGTTGGTCGGGGCACACGAGGTCTACGAGGCGCGCTGCCGGCGCCATCATGAGGTGCCACACCGGACACCTGACGAGGAGGCGTGCTGTGACCAACCCCCTGCCTGACTCAGTCGATTACGTCCTGTTGGATGAGGCGTCAATTCAGCGCAGGGTTATGGAGATGGCAGCAGAGATCAGCGCCGATTATGAGGGGATTCACAACGAGGATTTCCTCTTGGTTGGGGTGCTCAAGGGCTCTTTCATCTTTCTGGCGGACCTCGCCCGACGACTGACAGTGCCGCATAGGGTAGACTTCATCGCCCTCTCGAGCTATGCAGACAAGGCCGAGGCCACCGGTGCTGTGCGTCTCATTATGGACACCCGCGCCGACGTTGCCGGGCGCCACTTGCTGATCGTTGAGGATATCCTCGACACAGGTTATACGCTGCGCTACTTGTATCGGCTTTTTGAAGCTCGAGAACCGGCCTCCTTGAGGACGGCGGTGTTACTCTCCAAGCCCGATCGTCACAAGGTTGATGTGTCGTTGCACTATCTGGGCTTCTCAATTCCCGATGTTTGGGTGGTGGGATATGGGTTGGATTTCGCTGATCGATTCCGGACGCTGCCCTATATCGCGGCACTTAAGCCCCGGGTGTACGAGGGATAAGGCTCACGATGTCGATGTTCCAGGATATTGAGCGCGTGCTCATCTCCGAAGCCAAGATCCAGGCGCGTATCGTTGAACTCGCTGATGAGCTCAACGCGTTGTATGATGACGCTGATTTGCCTGTGCTTGTCTGTATTCTCAAGGGTGCCTTTGTATTTCTGGCTGATCTGACGCGACATCTCGACTTTCGGCACGAAGTTGATTTCATGGAGATCTCCAGCTACGGTGCTGGCACGACTAGCACCGGGGTTGTGCGTATCCTGCTGGATCTAGCTTCCAATATTGAGGGGCGACAGGTCGTGATCGTAGAAGACATCGTTGATACGGGGCATACGCTAGACTACATTCTTCGCAGCTTCACGGCACGTAACCCCGCGGGTCTGCGCGTTGTCACGTTGCTGGACAAGCCAAGTCGGCGCGCGATCGATGTACCGGTCGACATTGTGGGGTTTGAGATTCCCAATGAGTTTGTTATGGGTTATGGGTTGGATTACTCTGAGCAGTATCGGAATGTTCCCTACATTGGCGTCCTGAAGCCCGAGGTCTACCGAGAAGGGCTTGGGATTAGTTAACATCACGCCGGTGGTCCATTAGTGGCGCCTCCGACGTCTGGAGTTGGGGTGTCTATGGGCGTGCAGAGACGAAAGCGGGCGACTCTCCTAGTCTGGGCTGGGATCGTCTTGGTTCTTTTGGGCATTGTGCTTGCCTATCCCCGGCTCGTCCCCTATGTTGAGACAACCCTGTATACTCAACGCATTCCCACAGCACCGGCATTCGCTGGCTCGCCACCGCTGACGCTGACTCCCACGGCACTGTTACCGTCTTGGGAGAATACAGAAGCTGAAGATGTGCCGTTGGCGACCCCCACGGAGACCCCTGCTGCTCATGTAGCGATAGATGCTTCGGTCACGCAGACCGCTGAGCTCGTGCGTACGCCATCGGCGGCGATAGTATCTGAGGGCACAGTGCCTGTGCAACTGACCGTCCCATCTATCGGCCTGGAGGTGCCGGTCGTGCCCATTGGCGTGAAGACGGAGATGGTTAGCGGGCAAAGGGTGACTATTTGGGATGTCCCAGAATGGCGTGCAGCTGGGTGGCACGACACCTCGGCACGTCTTGGGCTGGTTGGAAATGTGGTGCTCAATGGTCACAATACGCTCAATGGAGAGGTCTTTCGCGATCTCTACAAGCTGGAGGATGGCGCCGAGATTTTTGTTGAAGATGATGGTGGTCACGTCTACATCTATCGTGTAGCGGCGAAATACATTCTGCGCGAGGCAGGGCAACCCCTATCGGTTCGTCTGGAAAATGCGCGCTACATCGAGCAGACGACCGATGAGCGGTTGACGTTGGTGACCTGCCATCCGTACGGCAGTTTGGCCAATCGCCTGATCATCATTGCCTATCCCGCTGGAGCTGGTGGTGATACTGGTGAGACTCTGGAAAGGATGAACTGAGTATGGCTGCAGACATCTTTATCACCTTCAGGCAGTGGTTAGCCCGGATTCGGAAAAACCATGCGTTGGAGCACGCTACTATCAACGTGCTGAGTCAGCGCTATCCGGGCGCGCAGTTGGTCGGACTATCGAGCCATTTCGGGTTTACTATCTACTCTTCGCTGACGGCTGAGGAAATCGTTCCGGCTGCCCGACAGGCCTTGCGTTCACTCAAAGGGGGCGCAACCGAGCTAGCAGTGCACGAAAACTGTGGCACCAATCTCGTGATCACCGCTGTCCTAACGACTTTAGCCACCTTGGTCGGGCTTGGGGGGAGCGGGTTACGTGTGGACCGCTCTCGTCGAACGCTTTTCGGTGTGTTGGAACGCATGCCGCAAGCCGTATTGTTGAACTCGATAGCGCTTATGGTGGCGCCACCGCTGGCCCGCTGGGTGCAAACCCATGTGACCACCAACCCCAACCTGATCGAATCCGACATCACCTCATTCTTTACTGATTACCAGGGTGGGCTGCGCCGGGTGCGCGTGTACACTCGACACGGGCCGGGAACCAAAACACCTAGGCACGTCGTGCATGTCTCTGAGGCGTGAGCGATGCTCTACTTGTTGCACGGCGAGAATCGCCTCCAACGCCAAGAGGCCCTGACGTCAGTTATCGAGAAGTCTGGACTGATGCCCGATTTGCGCGAGATGAACGTCGAGGTGCTGGAGAGCGCGGCGTCATTTAGTGAACTGAAGCAAGCCTACAGTGTGCTGCCGTTCCTTAGTGAAGCAAGAATTGTCATCGCTCGGGATCTTTTGAGCAAGGCTCCGAGAGGACTGTTGCAGGACATTTTGAACGCTCTGGCCGATGTGCCCTCCACGACGCATCTGATTTTTGACGAGAACAAGACCCTCGGCGCGAAGCATCCGATAGTGGCACGGGCGAAGGAGATGCATATCCAGGTTCGCCATTTTGCCCTGCCGGGCCGCGATCTCCCAAGATGGATTCGTCAACGGACCAAGCGCTATGGCGGACAGATGGCGCCGAGGGCGGCAGCGCTGCTAGCTCAGAATATCGGGGAGCAGCTCGAGCTCCTGGATCAGGAGATTCGGAAGCTGCTATTGTACACAGGGGCGCGAAGATCGATAGAGGTTGACGACGTCCAAGTTATGGTCCCGTACGTGCAATCGGCAGATGTCATCTTCCAGATGGTGGATGCGGTTGGGCAGCGTAACGCCCGTCGCGCTGCGACCTATCTTCACCGGCTTTTGGATGTAGGCGAGCATCCGTTGGGGATCTTCGAGATGATCGTGCGTCAGTTCCGTATGTTGATTCAGGTTCGCTGGCTGATCGATCAACATCATCCTCAATCCCAGATCACCACCCGTCTGAAGCTCCATCCTTACGTAGCCCGCAAAGTCCATGCCCAGGCTGACAAGTTTACCCCGACGCAGTTGCGTCAAGCTTATCATCTTCTATTGGATGTCGACCTCGCGATCAAGCGTGGAAAACTCCCTCCCGAGACTGCGCTTGATCTGTTAGTAGCGCAGCTGACCCATCTCTGATCATCTCTTCTCCTGCGATGGTGAGGGCGCTGGTTTAGGCCGGTTTTCCAGGTTCCATCGATTTTGCACTGCTCTGAGAGTGCTCGAGAGTCCGTTTGCCCTCGTCGCGCCTGAGGTGCGACGACAATGACAGGGGGTGGCGTGGGGGCTGGGAGCTGAGCGGCGGAATCGTCTCGACGGCGGACATCCTCGCGGCGCCAGATGAGGATACTTAGGCTGAGCGTAGGCGGCATAGCTAGCACGCCACAGCTCGGGCCGACGAGCAGGCCCAGCGAGTTCTCACTGAGACGTTGCTTGAGCATGACATCTATCGCAATGGCAAGGATCGTGCCCATAGCGTCAGGTAACGGCCGAGGCGCCGACCCAGCGCGGGGGCTGGCTTTGGCAGATGGTAGGGGCGACCGGCTCTATCATTCGTATGAGGTTTGCGCTTGATCAATGTAGTCTGTCTTTGACCAGGTTGGCAGGTGCGAGAGCCGGGCCATACAGATTCTCGTTAGATTGGAGGCCAACATAACGCAACAACTCGGACGCGGTTTGAGCAAAGCGGTCGAGAAACGTGTCGACGTCTCGCCAGAGCGCGTGCCATCGATCTGCCTAACGGTGGTAGTGTAACGCAGCTTGCCCCAGCCAACGCCACAGCGCTTCAGCCGGATGGGTCCCCGGCGCATACGTAGGCCGTTGCACTCACTCAAGCGGCAGATCCAAATGCCGTGCTCGCGGCCTCGGCACCGTAGGCCAATTGTAGGTGACGTGAACGGGCCACTTCAAGGGCTGCGAGCGCAAAGCGGCCAGTACCTCGGGATGAAAGTGGATCGGCCAATTATCTTGCACGACATAGATCGTTTCCCGGTCTGCGTAGACCTGGGCGACTCGCTGATAGACGTCTACTAATGCTTTGACCTCGATATTGCTGCGCTGGAGATAGACGACCAATCCGGTCACAGCCTCGACCATTGCTGCGACACCCGCCGCGTGTTGCTGCGATAACTGCGCTGGTCTAATGGTTGCGGGGAGTCCGCTTCCTCATAGGCGTGCGCCAGGCAGTCGCTCACGTCCGCTACGTTGGCATCGTTGTTCGGACCCAGGCTGTGGATGTAGTCCCGACCCCGTTTGTAATGGATGTCGAAGGGCTCCAACAGCTGCCAAATTCCAGCCAGTGTACACGCCTTGAGCCAATCACACGCTTGTCACAAACCGACTAAGCGCCACCGACTATCATCCCCGCCGCTTTGCCGTGTAATACGCCGAATGAGATGCAGCAGCTCTGCGCGTGCTGCGGCTGCTTTGGCGTGCTAAGCTGCACAGGCTAACCTACGACCCCGTTCGGGTCTGATAGACAGTCCGTTGAAGCTTGCGGCTTGATAGCGCTTGACCCACGTATGCACGGTATCCGACTTTCGAGGTTTTAGCAGGCCACGGACCGCTACCTGGCGCCCCGACCACCCAGCGTCGATCCTCAGCAGCGCGCTCCTCCGACGTTAGATTAAGTTGCCATTGCTTTGGCACATCCACCATCGTCTAGAGTCAATGATACCCAAGCGCCTATGACCGGATTGTCTTCTTCTACAAGCGCTGGATCAATCTGCCGTCTGCTGTAAATTCGACTCCAGAGTTCCGATACGATTGTCCTGCCTCAAAACGCTGCTCTGGTGTGCCCGTCTCAGGTTGTGGCTGGATGCCCCCGCATAGCTCCTCCCCATTCCTTGACCCTCCATCGCGAGCGGCTGCTTGATGCTAGCGGTTATATCGTGTCGGTGTATAATGGAAATAGGCTTCGTTGAATTCTGTGTACACCTGGAAAGAGACCACGAAGCTTCTCAGAACCATAGAGGAGAAGCCAGCTACTAATCGGAACTATGTCAGGCAGTGACAACCTTTGAATGCGCGCTCGACGAGGGAGCGGTTTCGGTTATGGCATCTTTCAGCCCTCGCCTGTTTTGACGATGCCGCGCAAAAGAACACGAAGAGCTTGGAGAGCATTTACCAGCTCTGTCCGCTGACAGCTCTCTGCTTCAGCGGGGATATGAGAGCGGACACTGGGCAAACGTCGCCTGATTCTATGAATGATTTGAAGCACCAACGACATGCTGTCTACGCTATCGATTAGCATCCGGAGGGGAGGTTACAACTGCTAACTAAAACCGTGCTAAATAGTGGCAGACCGCGTCAAAGAATTTGACAAAACCCTAATTCTGTATTATACTTGGAGGTGAAAAAGGGAGGTTTTGGAAGTGACCAAAGACTATGCAAGCGTAGACGGCGAGAAAATCTATTTCGATGAGTCATTTGAGGCGGAGCCTGACAAGGCC
>PWVB01000257.1 GCA_003562365.1 Anaerolineae bacterium | reverse complement strand
CGAGCCGCTCACACTCCTTCAGCAGCGTCGTCAGTGATGCTTCTCGGCAAAAACTCTCCAGCGACCGATTGCGTATCCGGGGATCGTCTGAGGTGATGATCTCGATTAGCGAGCTCTCCATCCTCAACTCCCTGCCAAAGACGCAGAAGCCTCGCGTCCCATCTCCCGCGAGGCCAGGAGCTCCACCAGCCGCGTTAGCACCTCATCCCGATCATCTCCGCTGAGGGCCAGGGCCAGTTGCGCTGTCAGCAAGCCGTACTTGACACCGACATCGTAGCGCTGGGCACGCTCCTCCAAGGCCAGATACTGTTCCCGCCCGGCCAACACATTCAGCGCCTCTGACAGCGTCACCTGGCCACCGTCCGCTTCGACGACGGTGACTCGAGCGTCCAATACCTCCATCACCGTCGGCGTCAGGATGTGCATGCCGAAGAAACAGAGATAGTGACCGGCACGCAGCCCGGGTACGATGAGGTGCAGCTCCGCCTCCGTCGGTGTCGGCTTCTCGACCACCGTCTCGATAACGTAGAGGTCCTTACGCCCCTCTATCCGTCGGCCGCCCACTGTGCCATAGTAGGGCAGCAACGTCTCCCGCGTGGCCTGAACCGCTGACACTGCGCAGGCCTCAGTCTGCGCCACAGCAATAAGCTGCTGGGCGCACGTGCGTGCCTCCCGGCTCACATAAAGGTGATCGCCCACCAGATGCAGGAAAGCGTCGTCGCCGATGAAGTCACGCGCACAGTGAACGGCGTGACCGTAGCCCAGGGGTCGCACCTGTCTGATGAACCGGACCCGCTCACGATGCTCGGCAATGACCTCCGCATACGGCACCTCGTCGCCCGGAGCTACAACAACCGCGATCTGCTGCACTCCTGCGCTCAGGGCTTCCTCGACCAAGATCGCCAGGACCGACTTCTCAGCCCCGTCCCGGTCGATCAATGTCTGCAGTGGCAGCGTCCGCTGGTTCCTGCCCGCCGCCGTGATGACGGCCTTCGTGATCTCCAACACAGCCTCACCTCCTGCGCTGAACTAGGTCTCGGGCCTCGCCGACTTGACGAACATCAAGCGCTGCCAGCGGTGGCCCAGGTTGCCCACATCGGGTATGTAGGTATCAAGCAGCCGGAACCCATAACCAGCCAGGAACGCTGTTAACGACGCCACATCATAGGCCCGAATGCTCAGCAACTCAACTCGCTCCCCCGCCTGGAGCGTCGCCTCCTCCTCCATGCAGGAGACCGTGAGCGTCTCGGCAACCTCCAAGTAGAACGTGTAGCGGAAGGTGTTCAAAACGCCATCCCGACTTTCAACGGCGACGATATCGCCGTTCTCGCGTGAAAGGCCCAGCGTGGCCAACAGCCCATCAAAGAAACTGCTCAGGTTCTCAGGAGCACGGCTTAGGCGCGCACGCAATTGCTGGTTCTCGTGCGCGGTGGCGTACTGCGGAACGACGTCCAGATAGAGATAGTCACCCGTAGGGATCAGCAAGGCCAGCAACTCGGCGATCATCACCTGATCGAAGTTGCCGAAGGTCCCCCCTAACATCGCGTAGACCCGCACGTCGAAGTCCACAACCACGTCCCACAGGCGCGCGCTGAAGTCGGGACGCGAGAAGTCACCCAAAGCATAGGTCTGCGGCACCGCCTCACCGTCCAGGTTCTCGGTGGCCAGCGCCAGCATCTGCTCCGACGAGTCTACGCCCACATAGTGGACTGGATATCCCCCGGCATGGAGCTTGCTGAGAAGCATCTTCTCCGGCCCCGCATTGCCACACCCCAAGCTGACGAAGGCGACCTGCTCCGCCTGCAACCAGAACGGCTGCTTGACGAAGAAGTCGTATTCTTCCTGCCAGGCGATCTGCGCCAAATCGGCGTTGCGGTATGCATAGAATGCATTCGCGCCATTCAACAGATAGAAGAGATTCTGGGGCACCCGGCGCTCCGCCAGAAACTCTGTGAGATAGTCCACCTTAAGGCTATCAGGGTCACAGAAGAACAGTTGTTCCACCATAATTGCAGTATCCCCCCGTCGGATCGTGGTCGCGACCGCCACACTGAGCGCCCCGCAGCCAGTCTGCAGCAAACTCGTCACCTATCTTACCCGATCAAAGAAAAGACGCCACCGCCGGCTCGGCGGTGGCGTCTGAACTATTGGATTAAGCTACGACAGGTTCGGGTTCGTTAACCTCTTGGGACTCGGCTTCGGCTGCGGTATCTGCATCCGGGGCCGCATCCGCCTCGTCAGGGACCAGCGCGTGGGACAAAACCTGCTGAACATCCTCTACCAGGAGGAAGGTCAGCTCTTCCCTCACCTTGTCAGGAATTTCATCCAGATCGGGCTCGTTCAGCTTGGGCACGATAACCTTTTTCAGGCCGGCCCGATGCGCAGCTAGCACCTTCAGCTTGAGGCCACCGATCGGCAGCACCTGGCCCTGCAACGTGACCTCACCGGTCATTCCCACCTCTGCGTCTACCGGACGGCCTGTGAGCAACGACGCCAAGGCCGTCACCATCGCGATACCTGCAGAAGGTCCATCTTTTGGAACAGCACCAGCCGGGACGTGGAGGTGAACCTTGCCCCACTTATCCTTCACAATGCCCAGATCCTCAGCCTGCGACTGAATGTAGCTCAGCGCGATGCGGGCAGACTCACGCATAACATCCCCCAACTGACCGGTGAGGATGAACTGATCCTCCGACCCGGCCATCGTCGCTGCCTCGATGAAAAGCACCTCACCGCCCGTAGGGGTCCAGGCCAGGCCTGTCGCCACACCCGGCTTCTCCGTGCGTAGTGCAGCCTCAAACCGGTACCGGGGCTTGCCCAGGAACTCACGGGCCTTCTCGCTGTCGACGGTGATGGGCAGCGACGTGCTCTCGCCATTGCCCGCGCCATCGCCCTCGACGGCTTCGCTCGCCTCGACATCGGCGCCCTCTGCAACAATTGTAGCCACCTTACGGCAGGCCTTGCCGATGGTGCGCTCTAGCTGGCGCACCCCAGCCTCACGTGTGTAGTCGCGGATGATCGTCCGCAGAGCATCATCAGTAAACGTGATCTCCGTCTCCCGCAGACCGTTTACCTTCAGCTGGCGAGGGACGAGATACTGGCGGGCGATGTGCACCTTGTCGTATTCGGTATATCCATCGATCTGGATGGTCTCCATCCGGTCTAGCAGCGGCGCCGGTATGGTCGCCGTCGTGTTGGCCGTGCAGATGAATAGCACCTTACTCAGGTCAAAGTCGACATCCAGGTAATGGTCGCGGAACGCGTGATTCTGTTGTGGGTCCAAGACCTCCAGCAGCGCTGACGACGGGTCTCCGCGCCAGTCCGAGCCAATCTTGTCCACCTCATCGAGCATGAACACGGGGTTCTTCACCCCGCCGCGCTTCACCGCTTGCATTATGCGTCCCGGCATCGCACCAATGTAGGTCCGCCGATGCCCGCGGATCTCAGCCTCGTCCCGCATCCCACCAAGGCTCATACGCGTAAACTCACGACCCAGCGCGCGGGCAATCGACTGCCCAAGCGACGTCTTGCCCACTCCTGGCGGCCCGATGAGCGCAAGAATTGCTCCCATACCCTCAACTGAGCGGCCCTGGAGATCGGCGTCGACCTCTTCATCGAGCCCACGCTCTTGGCGGAGCTTACGCACGGCCAGGAACTCCAGAATTCGCTCCTTCACATCCTCCAGATTATAGTGATCCTCGTCCAGCACCTCGCGGGCATTGGCGATCTCCAGCTTATCCTCAGTCAACGCTTGCCAGGGAAGCGACGTCAGCCAATCGAGGTAGGTCTTGATGACCCAGTACTCCGCAGCCTGCGGTGGCATCTTCTCCAGCCGCGCTAGCTCGCGCAGCGCCTCCTCTTCAGCCTCCTCTGACATCCCCGCCTCGGCGATCTTCTGACGATATTCCTCAACCTCGTGCTTGGAATCATCGCCCTCACCCAGTTCCTTGCGGATGGCATCCATCTGTTGACGAAGGTAATACTCTCGCTGATTCTTCTCGATCTCTTCTTTGGCCTTCTCCTGAATCTGGTGGCCAATCTCTCGGACTTCCAGTTCGCGGGTTAGGACCCGGATCAGGAACTGCATCTTTTCAGCAAGCTGATCGATCTCCAGCAGCTCCTGTGCCTCTTCCATATCGATGCGCATGTTGGAGGCAATCAAATAGACTAGCAGCCGGGAATCCGTCAGCTGTTGGATAAACCGCACAGCTTCATCAGGGAATTGGGGAATCAACTCGGCCAGACGCGTCGCGATGTCTAGTAAGTTGCGCCGCAACGCCTCTTCGACAACCGAGTCGTCAACGGCATCGGCGGCCAATTCGATCCGCGCCCGCAGATAGGGTTCCTCGGCAGTCCACTCGACAACCCGGAATCGCTCTAGCCCCTGGATGAAGACCGTCAGCGTGCCGTCATCTGAGTGCATTATCCGATGGATAATCGCTGCCGTACCAACACTGTAGACCTGCGTGGAGTCCGGGATTTCCACGGAGGAATCCTGCATCGCGACGAGCCCGACAATGCGGCCTTCCTTGTCAGCCTCTTCGATCAACTGGACAGATCGCGGTATTCCAACCGCTAGAGGCATTACAATATAAGGGAATGCCACAGTGTTGCGCAGAGGCAAGATCGGAACCTCATCGGGTATCCGCTGCACCAACTCGTCGATATCCTGATCCTGCATATTAAACCAAGGTAACATGGTAACCTCCTGACGGAATCAACCAGCGAGCGTAAGAGTTCGCCGTCATCCAGCTCGATCTCAGTACGCGGCTCTTTTGGTCATTGACAAAAATCCCACGGTTGGGCCGACTGCTGACGGTGTCTACAATGTCCCTATTGTCAACAGAGCGACACTCTTCGATTCCGTCCTAGTTGGCGACATTCAATTCTGAGGGAGTATAACACACCAGTATTAGAAAGACATTTGCGCTGCGTTGGCGACGCATTAGTCCTGAGTCGAGCGGATTGCGGAACCGAGTATAATAATGGGTCGAACACCTGAGAAGCCCAGGAGGCAAGCGCGATGGTGACCGACACCCATGTTCATCTCCAGGATGCTGCCTATGATCGCGACCGTGCGGCGGTGCTGGACCGCGCCGCCGATGCGGGCGTCGAGTTCGCCATCGCGCCAGGCACCGACCTGACTGACAGCCAGACAGCCCTAAGGCTGGCGGAAGGTTCACAAGACGGGCCCTGCCGGATCTACGCCGCCATCGGCATCCACCCAACCAATGCGCACCTCTTGACGCCTCAGGGGTTCAAACAGCTGCGGCATCTGGCGGACTCCCCTCACGTCGTGGCAGTCGGCGAGATCGGACTGGACTATTACTGGCCCAAGATCACCAATCGCGGCTGGCACTGCGCCTCGCCCGAGGTACAGCGGGCAGCCCTGGAGAGCCAGCTTCAGCTGGCATCGGAGCTCGACTTACCGGTGATCATCCACGATCGAGACGCCCACGACGACATCCTGCGCATCCTGTCGAAGTGGCGAGCAACGGATTCTGGCGCTCGCGGCACCCTTCACGCCTACGCCGCCGGCCCGCAGCGCCTCCAGGAGGTGCTGAACCTCGGCTTCTACATCGGTATGGACGGTCCGGTCACCTTCAAAAAGGCCACCGCGCTCCATTCAGTGGCGCGGCTTGTCCGGCTCGACCGTTTGCTGATCGAGACCGACGGCCCGTATCTCACCCCAGTGCCCCACCGCGGTAAGCGCAACGAGCCCGCTTATGTCACCTATATCGCGGCACGTATCGCGGAGCTCAGGGGCGTTTCCACCCAAGCCATCATAGAGACGACCACAGCCAATGCGCGACGCTGCTTCGACCTCCCTGAGCTACCTTCAGAGGGCTAGGAGGCAACGTTCAGAAGCTTCGGATCCACTCTGAGCGGCTCGGTTCCCAATACTGCATCGAGATCGATCGCCAAGATGCGCACCGGGCCTGCTGCTTGAAGTTATCCCATTTGACTGGACACTTCTTGCACCAAATACTCGGGTTGGCCGCAGGCATCGCGCTTCAGGTGTTAGGCCGCTCCAAATTCCAGCGACGTCAGACAGTCTGGCGCCAAATGGATGCGCTTCGTCTAGCAGACGTCCTCGATGAGATGACCGACGTCTCGGTAGGCCATCGCAAAGCCCAAGCAGTCGCTCAGGTATCCCCCCCTCTCCTCTGATGGTGCGGATCACGCGCTCGGCGGAAGGGTTCTGCGCTGGCTGTCATCGAGCAGCCATACTGAACCGGGCATCCACGCTCTGCAGGCTCGGCACATCCCCTTGGCATCATACTACACGCCCTGATCCGAATGATAGATCCCAGGTCGCTGCTCAACAGGCGGCGGCACTCTTGGCAGTCTACCGCAGTTTAGAACCTCTTCAGTGGAGATTCAAGAACAAACGTCCGTATCGTTCTTCCGGGCAGAGCAGCCTTGACGTGGCCTGAGTGCCACCCGGACCAGTGTGCTACCTGAAGGCTTTGGGCGTTTGAACCCTCACAGCCCCCTGCTTATGCTTTTTTCTGAGCCGTGAGCGAAGCAGGAACCAGATTATCTCGTCACAACTGGACCGTCAATTCACCTCCAGAAATGGCCCACAAGGCAGAACCCGAGCCGAAATTCGTGGTTGACAACAGAGTCGGAGATCGCTATAATAGAAGTAGAACATGTGTTCTGTCCAGCCGTCAGCTCAGTCCCAGCAGGGAGCACCCTTATGTCAGATAAGCTTAGATCCTACCTCGAATATCAGGCCGACCGCGTCGAGGCGGTCCTCTCCGCCCACCGCGCCCCAGCCCGCGTCACCGGCGGCACCGCCGGCCCCCGCCTCATCCGCTTCTTCCTCAACCCCGCGCCCCGCACCCGCTTCGCCGCCATTCGCCGCCTTGCCGATGACCTCGCACTCACCATGCGCGTGCCCGCCTTGAACGTGGAACGCGATGCCAAAGGCGTCGTGCTCTCCTTCGCCAATCCCAACCCCCGCCCCGTCGAACTGCTGCCTCTGCTGGCCGAGGCCCAGCCCCTCCCCGACGCTACCGCCCTCCTCGGCCTCACCGACGCCGGCCTCCCGCTGCTCGCCCGGCTCTCTGCCCCTAGCGTCGCCCACGTCCTCATCGCCGGCACCACCGGTTCCGGCAAGTCGGTCCTGCTCCGCTCTATGGCCACCTCGCTGGCCCTGTCCTGCTCCCCCGACGCTCTCCAGCTGCTGTGTATCGACCCAAAGGGCCGCACCTTCGCCCCTCTCGCCGGCGCCACCCACCTTGCCCGCCCCCCGGTCTCCGACCTCGGTGAAGCCGCCGAGGCGCTACGCTCCCTGCTGCGCATCATGGAGCTGCGCGACACGCGCGACGAGCGTCCCGGCCCCGGCGTCGCCCGGATCGTGGTCTTCATCGATGAGCTCGCCGATCTCATTATGGCCGGCGACGACAGCCTCGCCACTCACCTCACCCGCCTGGCTCAGCGCGGCCGTGAGGCCGGCATCCACCTCGTCGCCGCCACCCAGCACCCCTCCGCGGCCCTCCTGGGCAGCCTCATGCGCGCCAACTTCCCCCTCCGCCTCATCGGCCGCGTCACATCGGCCCAGGACGCCCGCGTCGCCAGCGGTCGCGCCGGCACCGACGCCCATCTCCTCCACGGCAAGGGCGACTTCCTCGCCGTCACCACCGGCGACCACCCCATCCGGTTTCAGGTGGCGATGATCCAGGCCGACCACATCGAGCGGGAGTTCGACAGTCGTCGGCCGTCGTGCCGACGCGGACTGCTGCCGAAGCCCGTTGCACCCGAAGCCAGCGAACAGCGTCCTTCGCCGCTAGCGCTGCCCGGTCCGCTGCACCATTCAACCGTTCATGGAGGTCACAGTGCGCAGAAGACACCCTGAAGCCGCCCAGCCATATCATCCACCAGAGCGCGAGCCGTCGTTCGGCCAACGTCTGCGCCGCTTCCTGACCTTCATCGGCGCCGTCTTCGCCATCGCCATGGCCGTGATCGTCACCCAGCGCCTCAGCCAGGACTCGCTGGCGCTGCTTATCGGGCTGAGTTGCGGGGTGCTGACCATGCTGCCGACCCTCGCCCTGGGCCTCTTCATCTGGCGCCGCGAGGACGCGCGCCGCCAGGAGGAAGCAGCTGCCCAGCGTCCGGGCCCCGCGCCCGCCTCGCCTCCCGTCATCGTCGTCACGCCTCAGGCGATGCCGGGCTACGGGCAGCGCTCGAGCCTGCCCCACAGCGACGACGCATGGCTGCCCGCAGGGGGAGAGCGTGTGTTCGAGATCGTGGGCGGCGACGACTGACCGGGCCTGACGCGGGCCCGGGGCTGCCGGAGCCGGAGGTCGGGGGACTGCGCTCGTT